>JAZLDS010000001.1:0-4540 GCA_045614865.1 Paludibacteraceae bacterium
GAACCTCTTCTCTAAAGAGAAGATCAACCCACTGATCGGTTCTGCAGGTGTATCTGCTGTGCCAATGGCTGCTCGTGTGAGCCAGTCTGAGGGACAAAAAGCAGATCCTAGCAACTTCCTCCTCATGCACGCTATGGGTCCTAACGTAGCAGGTGTGATCGGTTCTGCAGTTGCTGCAGGTATCCTGTTGACAATGTTAGGATAATTAGGTTATAGGACGGCTTCGCCTATAGGACGCCTCAAAGAGGCTATGGGACGGAGGTAAAGCTATAGGAGCCCTCTGGGCTATAGGCTATAAGTTATAAGTTAGAAATAAAAGAGTCGCTGATCAGCGACTCTTTTATTTTGGTTTATAAGTTGTTAATATTGATATTTTATCCATAAACTTTGTACATCAGCTTATATAAATTTGGAGAAACGAAAAAAAAGTTGTAATTTTGCAAACAATATGAAAACTAATGGACTACATATCCTATTGTGGTTACTAATAATGGTAACGATTAGTGCATGTACCAGTACTAACACAATCCAATACTCCACCCACGTACCCAAAGCACCCAACTACGATGACTCTGCGATGTGGCACATACAGATCAATGATATAGGTAAAGGTGCCGACGTATTTTATATACCCTCTACTTGGGAGTTTGATTGGCACACAGAGAATGGAGTGATATCACATTATGCCGATCCTGCCAACACCGCTCATTGCAACCATATGAAGAGCGAAATGATTCGTATAGCAGAATATATGGCTGACGGAAACAATTTCTATTCTCCTTACTATCGCCATATTACGCTAGATACATGGGCTACATTAAATGAAGACACCATCCAAAATCGATACATGAACATTTCATTTGTGGATATACAAAACGCCTTTAATTATTATCTAACACATTATAATAATGGTAAACCCTTTATACTAGCAGGATTTAGCCAGGGTGGTAAATCAGTGGTAGAACTCATGAAAGTACTCCCCGCAGAAGTATATTCACGCATGATTGCTGCATATGTCTTAGGATACAAAGTGACTCCAGATGATATCACAGCAGCCCCATGGATCATCCCTGCACAAGATTCTACGGACATAGGGGTGACCATCTGTTACAATTCGGTTCAAGATGTACAATACACCAAACCGATCATCAGCACACCTAACGTGATGTGTATCAACCCTGTTAATTGGACCACTGACGCCACACCTGCATGGCTACATGATACCATCTGTGTAACAATAGCAGAAAAAGAGAAAGTACTAGTCCTGAAAGGATTCGACGGAAGTTATCTACCTAATATCCTAGATATCTTGAATGTAGGCGATTATCACGGCATAGAGCCTTGGCTATATAGCGAATGCCTCCGACAAAACATCAAACAACGAATTGTTACTTATCAACAACAAAACAAATAAACTTTAAAATCAAACTATTATGAACAAAATTATTAAATTAGCAGTTATCTGCTGTTGTGCCCTGATGGCGTGCGTGTTAACATCTTGCGAAGAAACCATTTCTATGCAACAAGTGTACAAGTTTGGTATAACAAGCCTAATCAGCTCCGGTGATGATTTGTGGAATATCGAAAGCTATTTGAATAGTAAAGGTATTAAAAACGATGATATCATTATTACGGAAGGCAAGAGCGTAGAGGACTGCGATGCCAAAGCTAAAAAACTATTCAACGAAAAGGTTTCCCAACTCTCACACGATGAAATAAAAGCCATTGTTAGTCCATCATGCTCTTTCAAATACTCAGCTAGACGCTATGAACAAGATGAAGTAACATTAGTCACTATCGGTAGTTGGAGTTTTCCTGCGGAATAATCTATCTACAAACAAAAAAATAAGCTGCCAACTCAAGGCAGCTTATTTTTGTATTACAATTCACTTTTTTCCATGCGTTCGACATTCTATGCTACTGGCAGCGCATCAATCACGCCTTGCATCTCGCCATCCATAAAGACTGTTAGATTAACCCATACGGTAATACGACCTCGTGGGTAGTAATAGGTTCGAATCTTAGCCGAGCTAGCAACTTCCTCCTCATGCACTCTATGGGTCCTAACGTAGCTGGTGTGATCGGTTCTGCTATTGCTGCAGGTATCCTCCTGACCATGCCATGCTCGGATAAGAAATAAGGATATACCTTATATGTATAAGAGAGAGTCATGCGGCTCTCTCTTATTTTTGTATGTAATACAACCCTATTTTTTCAGCATTGAAAGTAAATATTTATACGGTTTTTTAATATTTTGATCCTTTTTTAGCATTTTTTTTGTTCATTCTCTTTTTTTTATTTACCTTTGTAGCTGTAATCCATTCTATACTTTCTATTGTTCAAAGTGGAAGCGGTTACATGACATATTAAGAGCATCTACGCGCTTTATACCCATAAACATGTACGCCGTACATGTTTATGGATGTTGTTGACTAGTATAAAATATATCATCAATAATAAGACATTTATTATGAGACAAAAAATCTTCATTCTCTCTCTGTTGACGATGATCTGCTGCTCATTTATTTATGCAGATTATCCAAAACATGAGTTTCGAGCAACCTGGTTCACCACAGTGGGAAGTCTAGATTGGCCTAAGACAAGCGGTGCTAATCAACAAAAGAACGAATTGATTGACATTCTTGACAAGATGAAAGCTGGAAACATGAATGCTGTACTCTTTCAAGTACGCGGTCGTTCAGATGCTTTCTATCAATCTAGTTATGAACCATGGGCTTCAGAGTTAACAAACACCCTTGGTAAGGACCCAGGTTATGATCCATTGGCCTTCGCCATTGAGGAAGCGCACAAACGTGGTATGGAATTGCACGTATGGGTAAACCCATTTCGTTTAGCCACCCACGAGAGCAATCGCAAAACGGAAGCTAGTATACTCCGCTACTATACTGCTCCAGCAGGGAAAGAATCTCTGCAATGGGAATGGGTAACCACTTATACCAAGAGTGCAACCGATAACACCCTTAGAAACCAAATTATAGACCCTGGTTTTCCTGCTGCACGCAAATACCTAATCAATGTATTGATGGAAATCATCAATAATTACGATGTGGACGGCATTGTAATGGATGATTATTTCTATGCGTATGGCGGCACAACCAATGAAGACGCTGCTGCTCAAGCACTATATTATAACGCCAATGAAGTTGTAGATTTCAATAATGATGGTCAAAAGATAGACGATTGGCGTCGTAGCAATGTAGATTCTGTCATTAAGAATTTATATGATACAATACAAGTGACAAAACCATGGGTACGCCTAGGCATGGGTACTGGTGGCGTATGGAGCACACAAAATAGTGCATATAATGCCTATGGTTTGAGTAAACCAACTACCATTAATAATGCTTCTGACCCATATAGAACACTCTATTGCAATCCTGTAGAATGGATTAAGAATGGTTGGGTAGATTATGTAAACCCACAAATATATTGGAGTACATCCGCTACAACCGCAAACTACACGAAACTTTGCGAATGGTGGGACTATGTTTGTGAAAAATTCTCAGACGAATTGCCAAACAATAAGCGCGTACATTTCTTTGTATCTCAACCAGCTTACAAGGCAACTGCCAAAGAAACTGGATTCGAAAGCGGTGTAGGCGAAATGAAAAACCAAATCAACGTCAATCGCGCTAACTTATCATCCGGATCTACTGGATCTGTATTCTTCAGAACAATACACTACTTAGAGATGTACGAAGATCTCACTGCTTCGCATTTTACACAGATGTCACTAGTGCCACCAATGACTTGGAAATCTACCACTGCATTGGCTGCTCCTGAGAATTTGCAACTCAACGGCACTGACTTATCATGGGAATCTGCTGATGCGGAGCGGTTTACAGTATATGTATATCCAAAAGGCCTTTCATTCAATGCAGCAAAGACCACCTCAGAATACCTCAAGAAAGTTGTTTATGGCAAAAGCACTTCGCTTAACGGATACGACTTAGTGAATAAGACAATTGCAGTATGCAGTTACGACCGCTATGGTGTTGAGCATGCCGCAGTTACCAATGCTGCATCTAACACCACGACTCAATATGCATTGACACTCAACACAACTACTGGTGGTACCATCACTAAAACACCTGATCTAGCCGCATACGACGAGAATGCAATAGTAACCATTACGGCAACACCAGATACAGGCTACGAATTTGTACAATGGAGCGATGGCAATACCGAAAATCCTCGCACCATAGAAGTAATAGAGGATATGACCTATACGGCGACGTTTGCACCTATATATATAGTAACTGCTTGTATAGATACAACAGGATTGATGGATTTAGTTCCTACACAAGGAGAATTATGGGAAAGCTTTAGTGATTCTGATTATCCATTGGCATATATCAATTCTATCAATACCATTGCAAGTTACTTCACTGCAGCAAGCCTAACAGCAGTATTTGCTAAAGAAGAATGGGTGTGGCTTCGTGACTATATAATGGCGGCACAAAACGCACAAAAGGGTAATGCTGTAGGTACACGTACTGTACCTGAGTTAACCACTAGT
>JAZLDS010000002.1:0-92016 GCA_045614865.1 Paludibacteraceae bacterium
CTCAACATCCCACAACGTGAGGATATCCCTGAGAATATCAAGGAGCAATTAATCGTCGAGTTGTACTCTAAATAATAATTAAATTCATGGCAATATTAGATTTTATTAAACCTGACAAGGTGATCATGTTGGATTCGAGCAACACCCACGGAGTTTTTGAATTCCGTCCGCTCGAGCCGGGTTATGGTATCACAGTAGGTAACGCTATTCGTCGCGTGCTCATCGGCTCGCTCGAGGGCTATGCTATCTGCTCAATAAAGATCAATGGTATTGATCATGAATTTGCTACTATCCCTGGTGTTATCACCGACGTGACCAATCTCATCCTTAACCTCAAACAAGTTCGTTTCATTCGCAAAGAAGGTATTGATGCTAATGAAGAGACCATCCGCATGCACGTGAAAGGTAGCAACCTTCTGCTTGCTGGTGAACTCAATAATTATCTTCAATCATTCGACGTGCTCAACCCAGAAGTGGTGCTCGCTGAAATGGATGAAACGGCAGATTTTGAGTTGGAAATCAATATCAACAAAGGACGTGGTTACGTATCTGCTGACGAAAATCGTCAAGCCAATGACGCAATTGGTGTACTTGCTATCGATAGCATCTATACACCTATTCGCAATGTAAAATACAGCATCGATGCTTATCGTGTAGAGCAACGTACTGACTACGAGAAACTAACTCTCGAAATCACTACCGATGGCTCTATCACTCCTCAAAATGCACTCACAGAGGCTGCTAAACTCTTGATCTATCACTTCTTGCTCTTCTCTGATGAGCGTATTGTGATCGAGGATCATAGCAAGCCTGCTGAGAATTCACTCAACGAGGAGCACCTACGTATGCGTCAGTTGCTCAACCAACGACTCATCGACATGGATCTATCTGTACGCGCACTCAACTGCTTGAAGGCTGCCGAAGTAGATACTTTGGGTCAATTGGTGAAGTATCATCGTTCAGACCTCTTGAAGTTCCGCAACTTCGGTAAGAAATCTCTCACCGAGCTTGATGAACTCCTCGAGAAGAACGGACTTGCGTTTGGCATGGATATTAGCAGATACAAACTTAATGATTAATTAATAAGACCGCGACTATGTCGCTGACAGAGGTCAGACCGTTGCACTGTTAGACCGCCGCACAGCGGCTGTTAGAAACAGAAATCTAACATCTAACAACGAAGTGATCTAATAGCGAAGCGGTCAATAAAAAGTAAAACAAAAATGAGACACAATAAGAAATTCAATCATCTTGGTCGTAAAGCTGCGCACCGTCATGCAATGCTTTCTAATATGGCTTGCTCACTCATCGAGCACAAGCGTATTAAGACCACTTTGGCTAAGGCTAAGGCACTTCGTATGTACGTTGAGCCACTCCTTACCCATGCAAAAGAGGACACCACAGCTAATCGCCGTCTCGTCTTCGCTAAACTCAAACAAAAAGAGGTTGTAACCGAACTCTTCCAAAACGTAGCTGAGAAGATCGCTAACCGTCCAGGTGGCTACACACGTATCCTCCGCACTGGTTTCCGTCTTGGTGACGCTGCTGAAATGGCTATCATCGAGCTCGTTGACTACAACGAGAACATGCTTAAGACTCCTAAGGCTGCTGCTAAGAAAACCACACGTCGTGCTGGTAAGAAAGCTGCTCCTAAGGCTGAGGCTCCTGCTGTTGAGGCTCCTGCTACTGAGGCTGCTGCTGAGTAATCACAAGAGTTCTTTACTCAATAAAAAAATCGCATCTTAATAATAAGGTGCGATTTTTTTGTGTCTGTATGCTTCGCTGCGTAGAGGTTTGTCTTGTCGTTTCCTTCTACCCCTCTATCAGTGCTTCTACCAGGGCTGGCACGCCCTCCGTAGCGGGAGCTTGTATGTAGCCAATACGATCGCCATAATGGCTCATATTGGGCTCCTTAGGGTCCACTAGGTAGATCTCCGCATGCGCAGGGGTGTACATCAGCAGGGAGGCTGCGGGATAGACGTTCAGCGAGGTGCCCACGACGATCATGATATCTGCCTCACTGGCTATCTCACATGCCAATGAGAAGTTTGGCACATCCTCGCCAAAGAACACGATATGCGGACGCAGAATCGAACCATCGGGATGCAAGTCGCCATAGTGTTGCTCCCAACCCTCTAGCTCCACGGTGGCGTGCACGTTCTTCTGCGAACGGAGTTTGGTGATCTCTCCGTGTAGGTGCAGCACATTGCTACTGCCAGCACGCTCGTGCAGGTTGTCGATGTTCTGGGTGATGACTCGTGTGTCGGGAAACACTTCTTGCAGACGTGCGATAGCTTTGTGGGCTAGGTTGGGCTCGGCGGCTAGTGCATCGCGGCGGCGCATGTTGTAGAAATCTACGCATAATTGGGGATTTCTCTGCCATGCTTCGGCGGTGCATACGTCTTCTAGACGATAGCGCTCCCATAGTCCGTCGGCATCACGAAAAGTACCCAGTCCACTCTCAGCGGATACCCCCGCTCCTGTAAAAACAACAATTTTCTTGCTCATGATTTAGTGTAAATTTATTTGGTTAGTAATATGATTTAGCAAAAGGCGGTGCAAATATACGACAAAAATTGCATATACGCAAGCAAGAGATCCATTTTATAAGAAATTTTCACACAGATAGTGTACGATAGTACAACCCAGAAGATACCCTCTCGCCTCTCGTCTCTACACTCTACACCCTACACTCTACACTTCAGCCACCAACGTGTAGCCACTTTCGCTTTAGCCACCAACGTGCAACCATCAACGTGAGCGAAGCGAACCAGAAAATAGTACACCACTTGTAGAACTTCGGCACGTAGCGCTCTGGTGGCTTTTCCACTACCCGATCCACATACTCCGTATGCCTCACGGTATCGTGCACCAGCCGCGTGCGCCATCGGTCGCGATACTCCACGCGGGTGAGATAGATGGTATCGCCCCGCTGCACTTCTCGCACATACACACTATCGTGCCGATATATGGTGTCCACCGAGCGAGCTACGCTGAACAATACTGAACTATCCTGAACAGCTCGCAGAGCGTCTGAACAATACTTATGGCTTCTGCAGCTCGGGAGGGCAAGGAGTATTATAACCATACTCAGTGCCGGGACTATAGTCAATGACTTCAAGGATGATTTCTTCATGGGCGGTTTGGGTTTTGAGGATTAAATCGGTGAGTTGTTTTTCCACAGTTCGGTTGGGAACTAAAACGCACCCGGTTGAGTGCTCTGGCTTGGTGCCGACATGGAATCTTATCCCCTGCCTCTTCCCTCTCCTCAACTCCTGAACTACTAAACCAATAAACTCCTAAACTGAAAGAGACGAGCCCCCGCTCGTCTCTTTCACTCATTCACACTTTCACGCATCAATGTGTACTGTTTGTCTTTTTCTATGCCCTTTCTTCCACTACCCCGAATATTCGGGGTATTTCTTGCCTATAACCTATAGCCCATATCCATTAGGCGGCACGCCGTCCACTAAACATACAATGTTTTCTTCAACGTCCAGCTGCCCATTTGGCAATTGTGATAGTTGAATGCACGTTCGTCGATGAGTTCATAGCCACGGTGGAGGTAGAAGTTCAGATTTTTCTGAGAGTTGGTGTAGAAGACAATCTGCTTGCCGCCACGTTCACGGATATAATGCTCCAGGTAGTCGAGGAATTGAGTACCCATACCTTTGCCCTGCATACATGGATCTACGCTTAAGGAGCTCAGATACCAGATGCCTGGTCCTGTTTTTTGGTAATCGTGACTTGGTTGTCCGGCAGCAGCATCCATAGCAATCCAATCATTCACACGCTTCATGTTTGCGGCTCTATATACGTTGAGCCAGCCGTGCAGGATATAGGATAGTACGGAAGGTTCCTTAAAATCGGGAGCATTGAGTTCTGCTGTGGCTACTATCTTGCCGTCTATTTTGGCTGTGAGTTGCTGAACGCGGCTGAAGTTGGTTTTATATGCGTACCATATAATAGCCATTTGCACCCTAGCTCGTTCCTCTGGGTCGGGGAACCAGGTTGTAAAATACTCGTAATCGCTGAATGCGCGAGCGGCCAGCTCTGCCGCCTGACGAAGTTCTTTTCTTTCTAGTGGAGCAAATTCAAGTGTCATATAGATAGATTAGTCATTTAATAAGCCAACAGCGACTCTTATTTTCTTGTTATAGTGTTATATCGTTATTCGATTTCCGTTCCTCTAAACAGTAGCGCCGCGTTCTACTCATCCCTCATAGTTCATAGTTCATAACTAAACTCATCACTCATCACTCATAGTTCATAACTAACATCTTCCCTCATAGTTCATAACTAAACAGTAGGGGCACCCGCCTACAATAGTCCCGTCATATACACCGGTAGGCATTGCAAAGCATTTTCATGGGTAGAATCTTTTGTATGAAGAATGTAAGGAGTTCCTACTCTTTCACTAAATCGTTGTACAAACTGATCTATAGATGAATGGGTTCTATAATTACTTGATTTGACCTCTATTGGACAGATCTTCTTGCCACGAGATAGCAAAAAATCTACCTCATAGTAATGTTTTTCGTCCTTTTCAAATGTATAATAAAACAATCTATTTCCCGAGGCAACCAACATTTGTGCCACAAGATTCTCATATACATATCCCAAGTTGGCAGAAAACTTATTGGATAAGAGTTGCGTATAAATAGTATTTTCCGTATAATCTTTATCCCAAAAAGCTAAAGTAACGAACAAACCTGTATCACACACAAACATCTTGTAGTAGTCATAATTGGCGGATAATGACATCCCTACAGTTGGATCATTTGCGTGATATGCTAAGCGAACCACTTGACTATCCTCCATTTGTGCCAACATTTCCGCTAATCTATTTTCCGTAACCTCACCTATTACACTTGAAGGTACATAACGCTTCGCATTTCTACTTAGTTGCGCAGGAATAGCAGTAAACAATCGAGAAATACGACCTGTAGAATCTATCTTGCGAAAATCTTCTGCATAGAGTGTAAGAATTTCACGCTTCATAGCATCAACTTGAGATAGATTATTAGTCTCCAAATATGTTCTCACTGCCTGAGGCATACCTCCTACCAACATGTACAACCGCAAATCACGCATCAAACTACGATGTGCTTGACCGAATCCACGGCGAGCTTCAAATTGCTGACGAATAAGTGACATAGTTGTATTGTCGCCTAAAGCCCAAAGAAACTCTTCGTAGTCAAGTGGATGTAAGGTTACATGATGTTCTTCACTTGGGATGGTGATATCTTTCGTATTCTTATGCAAACGAATCAAAGAACCCGTCTCAATGTAGTCATACCGCCCATCCTGAACGAGGTACTTAATTGCTTGGCGAGCGCGTGGACACTGTTGCACCTCGTCAAACACAATTACTGATTGGCGTTTATGCAGCGAAATATGGTAATGTGCCTGAAGATTAAGGAAGAGAGTATCCAAATCAGAATAATCGTCAAATAGTGAAATTATATGCTTAGGTGCCATATTGAAGTCTATCACTATTGCCGACTTATATTCTTTTTTAGCAAACTGATTTACTAAGGTGGATTTACCTACACGACGTGCACCTTCCACCAACAAGGCAGTACTACCATTGCTTGATGATTTCCAATCAAGCATAGTATCATATAACTTTCGCTTAAAAATAGGTGTTGCCATACGCTCATTTATTAGAATTTCGCCACAAAATTACTATTTTTTTTTGACACCACAAAACAAAAACACAAAAAAACGATTATTCTATTGATTTTCTGCACTTTAACAATTTCCCCCAAAACTTTTATATGCCAAATCACATATTTCCCCAAAACTTTTACACGCCAAATCACCCGTTTCCCCAAAACTTCAGCCTTTACACTCTACACCTAGCCAGAAACTTCAACTGGTTAGTGGCACTAACCACTTCATTTCTCATTACTCATCACTCATAGTTTATAACTAATAAGTGCTATCACATTAATTTATGTATTTAAGGGGATTAGAAATAGGTATATAATATGTAATCTTTATTGGCAGTGCGTTTGAGGTGATCCCCAAAGCATAGCAGAGGGATACTTATTGATACTAATGAACTGCCGACTCCTAAGAGGGCTACTCCTGCCGCTTGCTTAGTTGGTTCTGTGTTACATGCAAAGATCGTTCCAATTATACATAGAGGGAGTCCAATACTAATAATCGGTGCACCAGCCTTAGAGAGTTGTTTTCCTAAGATATATTCATCGTATATCACTTTAGGGATTTGTATGGTTTCAGTTGTGGAATGGTGTGTTATAAATTCTTTTTGAGTTCCATTTAGATCTAGTAGCCAATTGCCATGTTTAGTTTCCATCCACTCTCCATACTCAGTGGATCTATTGATACTCACTTTCAGTTCGTCAAAGCAGATCGTATTGGCAATCCTACTGGTATCTGTTGCTATTACTTTATCGGAAATTATATTTCTTAGTTGGTCGTAAGATTGCGCCATCATAATTACAGCATTCATCATCAACGCTAGTACTAGTAAAATCTTTTTCATATCGTATTATTTTTCGGTTAATATTCTATTGTTTATCACTCATCACTCATAGTTCATTCATAACTAAACTCCACCTTATCACAATATCACATGGAAATATGTGTTGGAGGGTTATTTCTTTTTATACGATTTGAGTTGGAACTTCACTTTGTACTTGCGATCGGACTGAGAACTCATCACATCGCTTTTGTAATAGGCATAATGGTCTTTATATCCATATCCTTCCAATTCAAAACTTTTAACAAAACCAGGTTCAATTGTTACTGCTTTTGTGAAGTCTTTATAATCCAACATATTACCAGACATATCGTAATAAATAATACGTCCCGTTACAGATGTGATGGTTTGCGCGGTATTATTTTTGAGAGCAACCGTTGCCCTTGATTGCACCCAATCATGCGAATAATTGGCCAATGTCACATCATTAGCACTAACGGTTGTAGTCTGAGGTGTAGCGGTCGTAGCAACAGGCTGGGTGGTAGCAGTTGCTGCTGGCTTCGTTGTAGTTTGGGTTGTTTTTGCAGGTGCAGCGTTAATTTTCTTAGCTAGTTCGTCGCGTAACTGTGCCACTTCGTTTTGCAACTGTTTCAATTGATTATTTACATCATTCCATTGTGCTTCTGTTACAACGAACTTCTCTTCTTGGACTACAGTAACCGATTCTTCATCTGTTTGAGAATCCGCTTCAACCTGTGGTATAAACCAGATAATCAAGAGTCCAACAAGAACTACAAGTACCAAAATTAATGTCAATCCTCTTCTTGGTTTTTCTGTGTATTCTTCTCTCATAATTGTATTTTATTTTTTGGTTAATATACTAAACACTCAACAGTAGCAGCTCCGCCGCGTCCTCTAAACAGGCGCTCCGCGCCCTACTCATCACTCATAGTTTATAACTAAACTCCACCTTATCACACTATCACATGAAAAAATGTGTTGAGGGGGGATTATTTAGCAATAATCATCTATACTATCTGGACCATCCCATTCTTTATCTTGTGCTCTTGTATATGCTGCACGTACACCATTCTCTTCAAAGAATGTACCTTTAGATGTATGCACAAATACTTCTCCGTTCCATTCAATCTTAGACAAAGCAAAATGCTTTACTCCGTTTGGTATCTTTGTTGAGACAATGATGTTATCTTTGTATAAGGTAAACTCAAATACAGTAGATTCTCCATAATTAGCAGTTACAAAAACTTTCCCTTCTTTCAAATTTCTCAAGTAATCTTGTAACGGTTGATCTGAAATCTCTGTAGGACAACAGGGGAACTCTGGGTTTGTATGTGGAGACCATCCAGTTTGAACAGCAATATCATTAGATGTTTTATAGTAAGCAATCTCATTTTCATCAGCTTTTTCTTCAATCTTTTGATTTTCTTCTTTCTTACTATATTCTTTGAGAAACTCTTCACCCCAAAAAGTAGCATCCATTTTCGTTGGATCAATTGGTTCTCCCCAACCATCTTCCATCTTGTTACCACCATCATACTCTAATGGCTTACCCCAGACATCGTATTTTACTCTGGAAGGAGCTTGTATATCCGTCTTTAATGGAGCTATAGCATTTGGAATCCATGTACTAATTTTTACATTATATATCCAATCACCTATGCCTCCTGTATGTGTATTGTTTTTTATCAAATGCAATTCATGTAAATGCTTAAGATTATTGAAACATATTCTTGCTTCTTCCGCTGTTACTGCACTCATCCATGATATATTGGTATCTTGAGCACGCTGTGCTAATATTTTAGGATTCTCTATAAATTCTTGCAATGTACAATAATAAAGAATCTTTTTAAGTGTTAGTGGATTATTAAGTGCATTCTCTAGTTTGGTTACCCACCTTAGATTTTCTGGTCGATTATTCTGTCGATTGGTATCAATATGATCTACAACCATCTGATCATTTTCTGGTTTTCCAAGAAATGCAAATGCTACGACACGATGAACAACCTCTCCACAAAAAGCACAATATCCTTTATCGTTAGGGTCGCCAAATGTCCAAATATTATCCTTCGGACGAACTCTTGTGGTCTTGGGATGGCGCATGATAGCACCATTATCCCTCACGGAATAATGTTCACCTTTGTAGTCACATTCTCGGACTTCGGTAAAGGTATTTAGAAGTTGTTCTAATCGGTCGGTCATAGATTAATTTTCTTTCACCTTATCACACTATCACATTAAAATATGTGTTGATTACAAAATCACTAACTTATCTAAAATTTCACTTTTATCTCCAGTATAATCCTTAGCAACACACCAATTATAACCATAAGCAGATTTTTGCAATCCCTTAATTACATTACGAACATTCTCTGGTCGCTTTACACCGAAATATTGTGCAATTTCATTGAATGAGGTAAAAGCATTGCAAATTTTGTTTTCGTTATCTAACTGAATAATAGCATTATCTGACCAATATTCGGTTAATAAGAAGTATTCATTCTCTTTAATATACTCATCTGTTTCATCTTCGGCATCTGTTATCATAATATGCCATGAAAACTCTTGGGCATGCTCTTCCATCATTTCACCTTTTTTCCCGTAGAAAGGATTGTTATCCTTCCAATAATGATCGAAGATCTTTTGTTCTCCATATGTCAAAGTACTACCTGCTATTTGTTTCTGTAGTATTGGGACATACTCCTCAAATTTTCTATTATAAATATCGTGGAACACTCTGCGATAAATATCTTCAAGTATCTCTTTGTTTGAAGCAGCAACAGTACCTTGGCTTTTTCTATTATACCCATAATCTTTACAATCAGCCTTGTGCAATTGAATCCAATAAGTCTCTCTTTTATTCAGTTCTTCAATGAGAGCTTGTGTACTATCATTTTCTATTGTTTCAATAATTTCATATTTAGGTTCTCCTAAACGTTTATAAGCCTCCCAAAAACCGCCATTCATTGGGCCAATCGTTTCACTAAGATGCTCCTTATGCCTAATTTCAGGATCACGTCTAGTCTGACCAATGTATACTTTATTGTCAGAGAATGTGTATTTATAGATATAGCCTTTCATGGTAATTATTCTGTTTGACTCCACCTTATCACACTACCACATTAAAAAATGTGTTGATATCTATATCTCCTTCACCCCTAGTTGCTTCAAATACTCATATGTTCCATTATAGAACGCATGATTGCGGGTTGGATCTTCTTTAGAACCCTCCGGCACGCAAATCACCATACCTTGACGTGCTCGAGTCAACAATACACGATAGGCGTTGAGTAAGTATGCTTTGCGGTCGTCCTTGTTGATTCTATTCCATTTGGTTCCGCCACTAAATTCGTAGAAAGCCCAATCGTTATCCTGACGACGTAAATCACCATCCCATACAAGGCATGTCCAATCCAATTCAAGACCTTGCACATCAAACTCAGAAGCAGCATCCTCCAAGAACAAAGAAGAACGTACATCATTAATATCATCCAAGAACCAATGGACTGTATCCGGCTTACAACGAACATCAATAGCCAATGGCTTCAATCGATATGCTTTAGATGATACAAGCAAACCATAACGCTCATTTCCGCGTGCTCGCTCACGGAGCCAAGCTTTGGCTTTGTCTAAATCTCTAGTTAAAACGATAGGGTATCGGTCTGCTATCTGAGCATACGTATCACGAGCACTATCAATATCTCCATCAAGAATATAATGTACAATATGAGATAAACTCTCAGCACGGAAGCTACGCATAGAAACAGCCAAGTGCAAGTCCTCGGAGAATGTGACACGAGGATTATCCGACAGCAACTCCTTCACCTTTCCTTCGGCATACTCTTTGGCGGTCAGCTGGCTAGAGATATACACATTCCAATTAGGGAATGTTTCATTGAGTGCGCGAATCCATTCGCCGATACCCGCTTCGCCTGTATTAATTTCTTGTCCACCACCTACTAGACAAACAATGACTGCCCAGTCTGGACGTTGATCAAGCGACCAAATAAGGAATTCGCTTTCGGACATCGGGAAATCAGCAAAGCCCTTTTTACGCTTCAACCAACCAGCAATATGCTCTTTGTCCCACGAGCGTTGCGCCTCATCAAAGATAGCTATATTCTCCACCTCGCCATAACCAGCTGTCTGGTCTTTGAGCTCTTTGGTAGGGTCGATAACCAGTTGTCCGTTTTCCAGCATTACTTTGCTGAGCATATTATCACGATAGCGGTGGATAATCTGAATAAAGCGTTTTACCTCTCGTTCTGCTTCTTTCTTAGTAATCTTATTGCCCTTTGCTTTCTTTTGCGCTTGTTTATCACGCGTGAGTGCTTCGGTAAGAACTTCTACCAGCGGACCATTACCGGACAAATAGACAGCTAAATCTTGGTCTTCCTCTTGCTGTACAGCCACGTTGAGTCCAACGAGCGTTTTACCAGCACCTGGAACTCCTGTTACAAAGCAAATACTCTTGCCTCTTTGCGCTTTGGTCTGACGGATGACGTCTTGTACGTATCGAGTAGTATTATCCAATTGTGCGCCTTCAGATTCGTGTTTAGTAATATCCGCAACACTATGATTAAGATAAAGCGAACGTGCCGCTTCTATGATAGTGGGCGTAGGTGCATAGCGACTACGAGCCCAATCGGACATGGCAACGGCATAGGTTGTAGATATCGCGTTTTCAGACAACACAAGAGCTATTGCGTCTGACAAATACTCCGCATTAGTCATCATTGGCTCATAGATGCCGTCATCATAATGTGAAGGTTGGCACAACGTAGCATAAGAATTGCTGTCAGTCGCTACGAGAATAGGAACGATAGCACGATCCACGCTACCTTGATGGAAATTCTTAAGGTCGAGAGCATAGTCTAAGACTTGATCTACGTCATGACGAAGGAAATTCTCCTCGCCTGCCTTGAACTCAATAACGAATACGCGTTCACGAAGCAAAAGAACTACGTCTATGCGTTTACCTAAACGGGGAATAGTGTATTCGAAAATGATTTGCCCTACTTCGTTAGCGTAAGGTACAAGAACAGACTTCATGATGTCGATTTCTTGTGACCATGCAAACTTCTGGGTAGAGGCGGTATCCATCTCATCCGCACGAGCCATGACACCAAATATCTGGTCTGTATTCTCAGACAAGAAAGTAGCGATATCTGCTTGATAAAAGAATCTGTTAGTCATGGCGTTTCTTGTTACCCCGCAAAGTTACTACTTTTTTCGCAATAATCCAAAAAAAAGGACTAAATTTCTAAATTTAGACCTTCTTTCGCTCCACCTTATCACAATATCACAAGAAAAAAAGAGCGAAATACTCTTTTTTTAGTTTAGTGGACGGACCAAAGGTCCTACGGTTTAGGGTTTAGAGACGAAGGGACGGCTGCGCCTATTGGACGCTGCGCTAATGGATAATGTACGGCGTGCCGCCTAATGGGCGATGAGGCAAAAGGCGAGGGGTGAAAGGTGAGAAAAATGGAGAATCGGCTCAAAAAGGTCGATTTTTTTGCAATTATCGGCTCAAATTGAGCCGATAATCCAAATATTTTTTGTGATTTTGCACCGATTTACAAAAAAGACTATGGAAACAGCTCGTGAAATACTGCAATTTTTGTACTTGTACTTTCGCGCAACAATTCTCCTGCGCTGTAAATATTACCTATATGCCTCGTAATAACAGACTTGGGGTGCTTTCGTGGGAGATATACACCAGCGAGAAAAAGAAATCGCCCCACGTTGGAGGCGATCGGTTATATTCATGGTGATATGTGTAACAATTAAATATCTATATGACGTGCTGGATCAAAGCCGTTATGATGGTGCTCGCCGTGAGATATATAACCGAGTTGGTTGGAGAGAATTCGAGTACCACCTATCTGCGCATCTATATTACGATGCGAGTGGCCATAAATCCAATAGTCGATTCCTGAATCAACTATATACTCGCCCAACTCCACCGTAAAGGCTCCGCTGATCGTACTACCACAGAACTCCTGTGCAGTACACAGATGTGTTGGCACATGGTGAGTAAGAACAATCTTGGTCTTAGCTTTACTCTCTACTACTGCCTGCTGGATAAATTGAAAACAACGTGCATGTTCGCGATTGAAGTCTTCGGCAGTCAAACGATGACCATTGTACTTAATTCGGTAGAAATCACTCACATTACGCTCAGTAAGGAAAGCATCACAAGGTTCGATCTTTGACCAAAGAGTAGAAATAATGATATCTATATCGCCAATCGAAACCACACTATTGTAGTAAGCATGGACATTGTGGCGAATCTGACGGCAATAACCATCAGGCATCGTAGAGAGATCATAATGCGCATAGAAATCGTGATTGCCGAGGCAAACGATGACTTGCTGATAATGTCTCGATGCCCAATCCCAAAAACTATAACTACCATAAGTATCGAGGTCCGAATCTGGCAAATCAAGATATGCGCTATCACCAGCGATAAGTAGAATATCACCCGTTACTTGCAGCGGATGATCTTGCAGGTATTGTCGGTTTTGCGGGAACTCCAAATGCAGGTCGCTTACAAACTGAATCTTGAGGATTGGTGCTTGGTAGGATGCGATAGACTGAAGAATATCCAAAATCAAATCGGTACGCTCTATCTCTTCAGGAGTAATAGCACATTCAATCTCCTCTGTTAGATTAGGACGCTTGAGCATAGTCGCAAACTGTTGAGCCAAATAAGACTTGACCTGTCCTGTTTCTGCATTGAACTTATCGACGAACTCCGTACAATAGTTCAGCACATAGACAATATCCTCAAAATCGTTAGCTCCGCGCCAATCCGAACCTCCACGAGAGAGAAGTGCATCAATCTTAGTTGCTACGTAATAAGTCACAGGAAGGCGATAGATCTCTTGACCAGAAGGCAGAGCATACAACTCGCGATGAGCAAAACCTAGTTCATACCAACGGTTGCCAAACGAAAGACTTTGTTCGTTCATAGACATAACATCTACCATCTCGCCATTATACACCCAACGGCAAATCACAGGCGGTTCAGAATCGTGATCGTTCTGAAAATGTTTCTTGCGGAGCAATTGCTCAAAAGCTGCATGCTCGGCATAGGAGTTGGAATCTACCACACAATCCACATCAATAGTAGTACGTGGTTCGGTAGCCGCAGGATCGGTAGCATATGCTCCTGCCACAGCTCCACCCACATAGACCAATCGTTCATTGAGTTCTTGCATGGCTGAAGCTATATACTGCAAGCGTTCGTTATTGGTTCTCTGCATAGTTTTGGATTCGTTTGTTGAGTTCTGCAATTGCAATGGCTTTTTCGCGGGCGCGACCCATACGGAGCGTATCCACAATAACAAGCCATTGGTATAGTTCTTCATCTCTTAAAGCAGCCTGCAAAGCGGTAGGATACAGCGGTTCGATCTGTTGACCACGCGCTGTGCCTTTAACATCGTGCCATACATAACTATCAGAAGTAGAGGTGAGTTGCTCTTTGATAGGCGATGCACTCACATAGGCAGGTACACCACGCCCAACTCTGCCAGCCTGCACAGGAAAAACATACTGCACACCATGAATAAGAAACTCCTGAAGCGCCAAAGTGTTGACACGTTTCTTGTTGCGGTCAACCAGTTGTGCATTTTTACTTCGCTCAAGGCTCTCACTAACACTGGAGGGGTTCATACCTAAAGACGCAGCTAATCCACGACAAGAAAGATCTTTGCCATCTTGCGTCATTTTTTTTAAAAGAACCAATAAATCTTGCGGTTTCATCATTTTATATATCAATGGTTTATAGAAAAGTGTTATCCGTTCGTGAACAGATTACACGAATCCGCTGCAAAGGTACTACAAAAAATGCACATATGCAAGTAAAGTGAGAAAATTTATAAGAAAATAATAGATTTAGAATCTATTTGTACGGATTTCATCGCACTATAGGAGCTCGATCATGATAGTGAGAATGAAAATCAGCACAAAAAGGCGAAGCCGATTTTCTTATAAATTTGCGCGCGAACTTGCATATGGGCTGCATCGCGCGAACGTAGCTACGAGGGAATTGGCATCAGCCAAGGCAGATGTTCGAAGGTACTGCTTTTTATTGATATATGCAAGAAAATAATGAAATTATTTGTATTTTAAAAGTGTTTTTCATGAAATCATGCTGAAAAAACTGCGCAAATTTAAAGTTGCACTTTAAGATTGCGAAGATTTTGCGTGTACCAAAGGCGCAGGGTAGAGTGTAGGGTGTAAAGGCAGGCGCAAGCGCAGTTTAGAGGACGGCTGCGCTACAATTTAGAGTTTAGAGGCAATAAAAAACCACCGCCCACAAGAGGCGATGGTTGTCTATTGAGAAGTATTTATTCTTCTATAGGTTTTATTTCCTGCTCAGGCAGATAGTCAGTTGCTTTCGCCGAAGATATAACACTATGACCTAAACGTGCCTCTATCTCCTTGCGGGTATTACCTGCAATAGCACCACCCTCTTTAGCTACCTTAGCACTCGCACGGAATCCCTGTGGATTGCTCTGTTTGTGCAACTCCGCCGTAGTAATCTCAGCCAATGTATTGAGTGTCAATTCCAAATTGGTCATATTATCACGGAGGCTCTCCTTATGCAAACCCTTATGGCGTTTATACTCGCCTACTGTCTTACCGCTCCATGCTTGGGTGATGATATTCGTGAGCGATGCATATTGTTGCCCCTCTTCTACACCTGCACGCTTCCATTCGTCTGTCAACTCCTTGCGCACCTCAATGGAACGAATACGCTGATTGATCCATTTATCGGAATATCCTAAACGTGCATAATCAGCGATGGCTTGTTGAATGGAAAGTTCTGGGTCTTGCAACTGATCCAAACGGTCAGACGCCACCTTAGCCATCCATTGTTTGAACGGCTCGGCTTTAGGCGATGGCACCGATTGGATAATACGGAACAATTGCTCTTGATCGGCAACATCAGAGAGATAACGCTTACCGTCTGCGGCAAGCAATTTCAGTTGGTTACAATTTGTAACCGACTCGTTTCCCTCTTTCTTTAGTCGGTTTTTCAAGACCTTCCAATAATTACGAGGCGTAGGGCTATCCGTTAAAATAGCGATTACATCCACTACAGAGAAGTACCACTTCTCTTGCACATCGTCCCAAATAGTGCGTACATTGCGCTCTTCAAAGAGTTGTATAGATTGTTTCTGAGTCATATATATTCATTTCTGTGACCTTTGCGCTGCAAAGGTACAACATTTTTTTTATATTTCCAAATTCTAGAAATCATTATCCTCATACGAATCCCAACCAGACATGCCATCGTTGTCATAGTCGCCACAATCCCAGTCCTCGCGAGAGGTCCAGTTGCCCGAACCTTGGACGCGATGACGACGACTCTCGCTAATGCTGCGATAATCCTCCCCGTTGAATTGATTAGAGGAGTCATCAAATAAAAAATCAAATAGTCCCATTCTTGTTTAATGTTTAGAGTGTAGTGTTTAGAGAGATGTGATTATGCTTCCTTCGCTTTTACAAAAATGCCAATATGCACTTGCTGTTCGGGATAGGCAGTAGGGTCGAGACCCTGCACATACACCTCAAACAAATCGCCATGGCCCATATCTAGCATAGAAGCCAGTTGCTCATTTTTGCTAGCAGGTACGTATCCGATATGCGTATCCCCATAGAAAATAGCTACTGCATCATGGTCATAAGCATTCTCATCCTCACGAACCAATCGCAAAAGAGTACCAATCTTCAAATCATTAAACACCATACAACCCTCATAATGAGCGAAACCTGCTACGTTGCAACTAACTAAGAGTTCTTTCTGTTTTTTAATCTTCATAATCGTAAAATTGAAAAGTTTAACATATAGACTCCACCAAAAAGACCCAAAAATAGCACTTTTTCTGAAATCCGCTGCAAAATTACTACATCAAACTGCTAAAACTTGTCATAAGCTCAAAAAAATGCAAAAAAAAGAGCGATTTGCTCTTTTTTTAGTTTAGTGGACGGCACAAAGTGCCTACTGTTTAGTGTTTAGAGGAGAACCGTTATTAACCGCTTAACCGCCTAACCGATATCAAAAATAACGCTTGATCTGAATAAGGTCATGGGTCTTGGTGCCATCTGAGAGATAAATACCATCGGCATCAATCCGGTCAATATGCACACGGCCTCCCGCACAATGGATAATCTCCGTAGGACTCAACAACAATCCTACATGCGTGATCCTAATGGCCAGTGTTTCGCTGTCAGTATAACCAAAAAAGGCTAAATCACCTGGCAAAGCCTCCGACAACAACTTGACCTCCTCACCCTGCGTGATCTGCTCGCGCGCATTGCGCAAGATAGTCACCCCCACAGCCGCATACACCACCTGCGTGAAACCCGAACAATCGAGACCCATCGCATTCTTACCACCCCAGAGATAAGGGGTGTTGAGCAATGTTTGCGCAATGGCGCAAACCGTTTCTCGCCTCATCGCCTCATTGCCTTTAGCTTCTGGCCTTACACAAGTGGAATCGATGAGGTATTGCTGACCAAGGACCTCGAAGGTGCCCTGGGAGTAGTTGGGCAAACGGGTTCCGAGGGTGAGTAGCAAAGGGGTTCCGCCGTTGATAGGTGTGGCAGTGGCTATAGGATGGGCAACGACAGCGTCTAGGCGATCAGGCGAAAGGCTAGAGGCGATAACGCTAGAGATAGGGGTGAGCATGGAGGAGGAGACCCAGCCCACTTGGCCGTCCATAGTGTTGCGGATCTTGGTCCAACCGCGGTGACGCTCAATGAACTCACATACTTCGCCAAAGAGCAGTTGAGTGGCTTGCTCAGCGGAATAAGATGGACTCTCACGCACAGGACACACGGTAGCATTAGCCACAAGGTATTGGACCGTATCGGAGGTGACAGGCGCAGAATCTTCGGCCGTAGTATATGGACATGCTAAAAGCAGGCAAAGAGATAAAAGACAAAGTTTAATGGATGGTTTCATAAACGACAGCTATTTTGACGACAATACCGACAATTTTATTTCAACAATAATGACAATTATTTTTGTTATAAAGAAATCTGTGAATAATCCGTGAGATCTGTGGGGAAAATTAGCATCAACGAACACTGACACCTGTGCCAGGTTTGTCCACCAAGGTCAGTTTGCCCTCTACGATTTGTATGCCCTCGTATGGGTCATTGCCCAACAACACATGTCCATCTAAATCGGCATAGTCCACCAGCGCACTCAGCGTGGTTGCTGCGGAGATACCTGCACTAGTTTCCGTCATACAGCCAATCATCACTTGCATACCCAACTCACGTGCCAAAGTGATCATCTTGCGTCCCTGAGCTACGCCGCCACATTTCATGAGCTTGATATTGATGCCATCGTAGTATGGTTGCAATGCAGCCACATCGTCGTAGGTCTGGCATGCCTCATCTGCGATAATAGGCAGTTCCACCTGCTCGCAGAGCCAACGATGCTCCTCGTTCATATGCTTAGGCATAGGTTGCTCGATGAGCACCACGCCTTGCTCTGACAGCCATTGGCACATCTTCAACGCATGCTCTTGGGTTGGCCAGCCTTGGTTGGCATCTACATAGATAGGTTTATCGCTAATGCTGCGGATGAGGTTGATCATACGTTTGTCCTCAGCCTCCTCACGGCCAAGTTTCACCTTGAGGATCTTCGCCCATTCGGCTTCGCGCACCTTGAGTAGCACCACCGAATCGGAGGCATCGTAGCCGATCGTATAGCTGGTGCAAGGAGTAGCATTAGGGTCGATATCCCATAGTTGCCACAATGGCTGACCCTCTAGTTTGCCATAAAGATCGTGCAAGGCGATATCGATACTAGCTTTCGCCGCATGATTGCCTGGTGCGAGGGCGTTGACGAGTTGCATGATACTATCCACATTGAGTGGAAGGCTGCAGTTGTTGATGACAGGTTCGGCTAATTTGAGGAAAGCACAAACGGACTCTTGGGTCTCTACCAAATAAGGAGGAAGAGCCGCTTCGCCGTAGCCCGTCTGGCCGTCGAGGGTGATGCGGGTAAGCACGATAGGAGTGGTGGTGCGGGTGTTGGTGGAGATACCAAAAGCATGGCGCAACACGCCAGTAAAAGGTTCGTAACTCAGCTGTGCTGTCTTCTCGCACGACTGGAAGATCAATGCCACTACAATGGCTAGGAATAGGATGCGTTTCATAATATTATTTGGGGTGTAGGGTGTAGAGTGTAGGCGACGTAGTCGCGGTGAAGGCTTCGCGGTGAAACGGATAACCGAAATTAACCGATACTAACCGATTTACAAAAAGAGGATGACCGAGTGGAACATCCTCTTTTTGTGTATAGACAGGAAATTATCTTACCTTAGTCAAGTCGCGCAAGTGAGCGTTGAAAGCGTCCTTCTTCAAGAGCTCCTCGAGGGTGAGGTGCATGCGGTAGTTCCAGAAATGCTCTGGATTAGAAGGCAAGTTGATACGCTCTGCGTGTTGGTCAGCCAAACGGATCTCACCATCGATAGCAAACCAGTCTTGCAATGGCAAGATCACCCACATAGCAGGGCTATACATGTGCTGATTAACGATGAACTCAGCAATCTCTGGAGTCATCACTTGTGGAGCTTCACCCCACCAACCCATTTGCTCGTTGTAGAACTTCTGAGTCACAGCGCGGTCCTCTTCCCACCAAGCACGAACAGGGTTCATATCGTGGGTACCGATGGTACAAACGCTCATATATGGCGCATCAGCAGGATGTGCAAACGCTACGGTTGGGTCCTTAGGCATGCGTTGGATCTCCAATGATAGGATCTGCAATTGGCTCATCACATCAGGCACACAAGAAGGCACCATACCCAAGTCCTCGCCGCAGCAGAGCATGTCGGTAGCAGCAATGAGGGTAGGGAGTTTCTTGAGCGCTGACTCGCGCCAGAAGGATGTATGACGGTGGTAGAAATAGTCGTTGTGGATATCAGCCAAGAGTTGACGTTGGTCAGCATAGAGCTCTTGGTAGTTGTGCGACTGATAGAGCGCGATGCGTGGATGGAGCATCGATGGGTTCTTTTGGTCGCGCACGAAGAGCACCTCGCAATGCAAGTACAAGAGACCATTCATCACATTGTCGATATTGCAATGGTTCTCGTGAGCCGCACGGTTCTCAGGGTTGAGGAAGAAGGCCTGTACCTTGCGTTGGGTATCCAAGTACTCTGGGAAGAAATAGATATATCCGTCGTTGGTGCAGAGGAAATTGTTCTTCACATACTCGGTATCATAACCGAAAGTATCACCCAAGAAGTTAGAGCAGATATATGGTTTGGTGAGGCGATCCTCATCGAGCTTCACGCCCATGTTCCAGAGGTCGTGCATAGAGTATGGCATAGCAGGAGAGAAGTGACCGCAGAGGCCCCAAACATCCGTTTTGCGCATTTGCCAGATACGGAAGAAACCGAGGATATGGTCCACGCGGTATGCATCGAAATAGTCCGCCATCTTGGTGAAGCGGAACTTCCACCATTGGTAGTCGTCCTCAGCCATCACATCCCAGTTGTAAGTAGGGAAGCCCCAGTTCTGACCGCGTGCATCGAAATCATCTGGTGGCGCACCCGCAGATGCAGAGAGGTTGAAGAGGTGAGGATCGGTACTTGCGTCCACAGAGTCAGGAGAGATACCAATAGGTATATCGCCCTTAAACGCGATACCTACAGAGTGTGCATAGTCCACCGCTTCGCGGAGTTGTTTGTCCGCATGGAACTGGAGATAGCAGTAGTAGTCCTTAGGTTGTTTGTCGCGCTTAGACATGAACGCAGCGTATGGGAGCAACCATCCCTCGTTGGCAGCGAGGAAAGCTTTGTACTCCTCAGAAGCAAAGAGCTCAGCTTTATTAGCTTTGTAGAGCGCCTTGAAGTATTTGATTTTCTCGTCATATACACATTGGTAGTCGGCGATAGTCTTCGCATTGAACTCGGCTTGGGTAGCGCGGTACTTCTTGAGTTGCGCAGGAGTGAGCTCGCCCATCTTTTCGATATTGAGGTAGATTGGGTGGAGTGCGAAGACGCTCACAGCGTTGTATGGATATGAGTCGTGGTTGTTGTGACGGAGCGTAGTGTCGTTGATAGGGAGGGTCTGGATCATCTTTTGACCTGTGAGTTTCGCCCAATCAGCGAGGAGCTTGAGGTCTTGGTACTCACCAATACCGAAGCCGTTCTCTGAACGGAGAGAGAACACAGGTACGGCTACGCCGGCACCCTTCCAGTTGGCTTGTGTGTAGCGGAAAGGAGAGTCGGTGAGCACATAGTGCTTAGCGCGTTGGATATCCCAGATCTTGCGGTTCTCGCCCCACTCCATATCCACGATCTCGCCTGATTGGAGATCATAGATCACGTACTTGTACTCTACTACAGAACCGAGCTTAGCGTGGAAAGTGGCGGTCCATTCTGGGTTGTAGTTAGGCGATGAGGCGATAAGGCTATCAGGCGATTGGCTATTGGTCATAGGGAGTTTCTTAGCGCGATCCCATTCGCCGAGAGATGCGATATTACCCATGATAGCTACCCCTTGGTTGCGCTCGAGACGAGGCACATTGACTTTCACGGTGATGTTGCCAGTAGCTTTCTTAGCCGCTACAGGAGCACGGTGCGCGAAGAGCACTTGGCTGAAGACCTTAGATGCGAAGAGCGATTGGTCTTTGTCTTGCCAAAGGTCGCGGAGCACCACGTTGCCTGGTTGGCACTCAACCACGTGAGCTTTAGCCTCGCGGCGGATGATGTTGCCTTGCTCGTCGAGTACTACGTAGCAGTAAGAAACGAACTTATGAATGTCACTCAGGGTGACTTGTGCAGACCACTCAGCAGAACCGTGGCAATCCATAGCGAGTTGCAAAGGTGATGCGGTTTGGAGGTCAGCATCCATCGCATATAGGACAGCAAGTTGGTTGCCCCATTGCGCTTGGTAGTTGATTGAAAAATGAAGTGTCATATGCTTTTAATTTGTTTAGATGTTCAGGGGTTTAGAAGTTATTTGGTTTTGCCGTTGCGGTAGAGGATGGATCCTATCAGCATAGGTAGAACCGTATTGATGAGCCAGATGAGCAGGACGGCAAGGGCGATGCCGGCTGTGTTCTGACTGAAAACGCCAAAAATAATCAGCGACCAACTGCCACGGATGGCGATATTGAGCGCTGGAAGGGATGGGAAGACAGCCACGACCATGTAATAAAATGGGATGGCAATCATGTATTGCACCGGAGTCATATCCACATCGCAGAAATGCAATGTAAGCGCGAACTGCAGTGCCCAGATAAGGTATCGTAGCATCGACCATGCGATGGTCTTCATGAAGAGCGGATAGGACATATGCGACAAGGCCGCTGAGAGCTGGCGCATTTGGGTGTTCTGCCACTCGCGTCGCGAGAGATAGCGCACGATATGAGGCAGGAAGCTCAGGAGCAGGACCAACACAATGAACGCTACTGCGAAATACTGCATTGGGATATTAGGGTTGTAGCTAATAAAGAGCCAGGTAGCCGGTATGCCAAAGATGATCTCTACCACAAGTAGGGCGATAGTACCTACGAGCCCTAATCCGATGGCTGCGGAGAAATTGCTCTTGTCCTTCAGGAGCATCGCCCGAGCGGGATAGTCGCCCGCATGGTATGGTGTGATGAAAGCGCCTACATAGCCGTAATAGACTTGCCGCTGTGCACCCCAGATAGTCATAGGCTCGGTCTTGCGAAGAAGCAAACGCCATTTCCCAGCCTCTGCAGCCACATTGAGCGGCATGAGCAGAAGAATAGCGACCAACGTGAAGCAAAGCCCCATATCTGCTGTCTGGAAAGCTGTAAGGAAAGATGCATAATCGTCAAAAATAGTAAGACGATAAACCAAATAACCGTACGCCGCAAGAATAAGCAGCGTATTGAAAATACGAAGGTATGGTTTGTTGGCTTTCATTTTCGGCTGCAAAGATAGTGAAAATTATGCAGAAAAAAAAATTTTATCTCAAAAATACATTTTTTTTTGAAAAAATTTGCGTATTTGCATTTTTTGTAGTACCTTTGCAGCCGATTTCGCAAGAATCATGGCGGGATAGCTCAGCTGGTTAGAGCGCATGATTCATAATCATGAGGTCCCCAGTTCAATCCTGGGTCCCGCTACAAAAAAAGAATCAGACACTTAGGTAAAATCCTGAATGTCTGATTTTTTTGTTAAACCTACAACAAAACCTACAACATTTATTTCTTATTTCCCATTAACCACTTCTCTAATTCGGTTACATTGATTCTTAATGCACATCCTTTTCCCTCCTGTTTGCAAGGGTAAAAGTTGTGTTTTTTACGCCATTGTGCATCCTTGACAGATTTTACACCTTTGAAGGAGTATTGTTTGATTAATTCGTCATAGGTTATCCATTCGGCATTATGGTTACTTTGAGTATCTGACATAACAATGACTTCTGGTGCACTTGGAAGCTCAGGGAATAATTCCTCTATCATCTTCATTATTTTGTCGTAATAGTAAAGTTTGATTCCCTTTATATTGTACAAAGTATAATACCATGCAGCATCCTTCTTTAGGTCTGTATTAGTATCTATATCGTGTGTTATCATTTCTATATCGATATTATCAATAGAAAGATAAGCATCCATTCTTGGGATTAAATCTTCGACCTGAATTTTGGTTGCTTGGTTTAATTCAGAAAAATCCGCTGCGGCAAACAATTCAGACAAATGACTGGTGTATTCTTCTGAAGTCTTAAATCCGTTAAATGTGTAATTGGTATGATTAACCTCTAAGCGAAGCAACTCTTTAATAAATGCTTTCATGGTATTATTTCTCTAATATTACTCTACTATCGTCAAACATTCTTTGTAGCAAATTCTGCAAATCCACTTGAGAGTTTATTTCAAAAGGTTCTCCTTTATAAACAAGAATACCGTACAAATCTTTTTGGTTATCTTGCTCAGGTTTCTTGAATAGTTCAGGAACTGACACATCGAGTGCCTCTGCCACCGCTGCCAATGTTGAATATTGAGGATTTCCACCCGATAGAACTCTTGATAATGCTTCACGTGCCATTCCAATTCGCTCTGCAAGTTCTGCTATCGTCATTCCTTTTGCCTTTAACAATTGTTTTACGCACAAATCGTCATGCGTAAGATTTTTCTTATAATATTCCTTCATATTGTATGTGATGTTAAAAATCACGGCAAAATTACTACTTTTTTTTCAAATATACAACAAAAATCACAAAAAGTGATTTATTTTTGCATTTTTTCGTAAAAATATTTGCACATGTCAGAAAAAATGTGTACCTTTGCATCACATTTAAAAAGAATATGTAACTTATAAATCACAAACAGCAATTATGACAACAATCACTACTATCAACAATTACAATGGTATTAACTCGATGGTTATTAATAATACAACTGCCCGTCATGCAGCAGTTATCGCGCGCCGTACAGGGTCTATGGAGATGGGCATGATGAAATCATTAATGATAGATAACCTTAAAATTAAACTTCAAACAGGAGTAGCACATTTTTGGTATAAGAAGGTGGATGGTTCGGTTCGTGAAGCATGGGGAACTACTTCTCATCAACTTATGCAGGATAAGATTATTGGAACTGGGTACACCGGGGAACAAGTGAATGTAGTTAAATATTGGGATGTTTTGAAGGGAGGTTTTCGTTCGTTGCGCTACGAAAATTTGATAGCGATTGAATAATGTCTAATAATGGGTGGCGATAACATCAAAACCCATTCACATGCGCGCACGTATGCGCGTTCTTTTATTAGATAGTAGCACCAAAGTGTACCAGTGGTCAAATGTACCACGAAAAATCAGATAAAATATAATTGATACATACCACATTTAATCTTTGATATAAAATGACACAATCTGCAATAATATATGCCCGAACCTCATCCTCTGGCTCTATGGTTAATCGCCAAAATACCGACCGACAAACATATTCTTTGACGAAACTTATTGAAGCAAACGGAGACCACCTACTTCGTTCTTTTGAAGAACACATTTCAGGCGCAACAAAAAATCATGAACGCACAATTCTCAACGAGTGTATAGAATTTGCTATTCAGAACAAAGTTGATATAATATACTTTAGTTCGCTGGATCGATTAGGTCGTGCAATATGGGAGGTTCAAGAAAATATCAAGCGTTTGTTGGATAATAAAATCAACGCTTATTTTCAAAAAGAACAAATGTCTTTGTTTATCGAAGGTAAAGAAAATCCCTTCTTAGCAATATTTATTGCGGTTATTGCTACGTGTTCACAGATAGAGCGAGAAAGCATCCAATTCCGCTTAAATGATGCAAGACAAAAGAAGAAGGAATTAGCTATTGCTGCGGGAAAGACATTAGCAGAAGCAGGATTTGGTCGTCCGAGGGGTTCTTTCAAAAGCAAAGAACAGGCGCAAGAAGAATATAAAGAAGCATTATCTTTGCTGCGGAAGGGATATTCAGTTAGGAATGTAGCGAAAATTCTAAATAAAAGTAAGACCACAATTCAGAAGATAAAGAACATGTTCGACTTGTAAATGAAGGGCGGATATATGTAAAATGATTGATATAAATACAATAATGTAGATGTATCAATCATTTTATTTATGTATTCCTATTGAAATCTTAAAAAAGATTTGTTAGTATCAGCATTTTTTTGTAACTTTGCCACCAAATTTTAGTACTATGGCACTCTTTCAAAAAAATGTATTAAAGAAGCACTTGTCACTACTGGACAAAAGTGTGGTAACAGAAGCATACAAACGTTACCAATCATATTTTCTAAATACAGAAATACAAAGTAACATACGCAGTAGTAAGGAGGAGCAATTCCAAGAGGGATTTCTTCGTGAGTTATTTGTCAGGGTGCTTGGCTATACTTTAAATCCAAGTCCTAATTACAATTTAATTACAGAGCAGAAGAATGAAACTAATGCAAAGAAGGCAGATGGAGCAATCCTTGTAAATGGAAATGTAGTAGGTGTCATAGAATTAAAGGATGGCAAGACAACTGACTTGTCAAAGGTTGAGCAACAAGCATTTGGCTATAAAAGTCAGAACAAGAATGCAACATATGTTATTATATCCAATTTTGAAAAACTTCGTTTTTATATAGATAACGCAGTTGAATATTATGAGTTCGACTTATTTCATTTGACGGAGAATGAGTTTGCAATTTTATACTTATTATTGGCATATCCTCAGATAGAGAGAAATATTCCTAAACATATCAAAGAAGAATCTTTGTCACGAGAAGATGCTGTAACCAAAGCACTTTACAAGGACTATTCGGAATTTAAGAGAGAGTTATTTGCGAATATTCTTGAGCAGAATAAGGTAGATACGATAGATGAAAAGGTTGTTTTATTTAAAAAGACCCAAAAACTTCTGGATCGATTACTCTTTATTTTCTTTGCCGAGGATTCACTACTCCTTACACCAAATACCATGATTCGCATTATTAGCGATTGGGAGAAACTAAAAGAACTTGATGAGTATAAACCTTTGTATGAAAGAATAAAAAAGTATTTTGATTGGCTGAATCATGGTTACAAAGGTAAAGATTTTGAGGTGTTTGCATATAATGGTGGTCTTTTCAAAAACGATGACGTGTTGGATAGTCTGACTATTAGCGATGATGTGCTGCTAAAACACACACGTAAATTGAGTGAGTATGATTATGCGAGTGAAGTGGATGTAAACATATTAGGGCATATCTTTGAAAACTCTTTGACCGAAATAGAAGATATAACCAATCAACTAAAAGAAGGTGGCTCTCCATCTATTAGTAAACGTAAAAAGGATGGTGTTTTCTATACTCCTCAATATATTACAAAATACATAGTTGAGAATACCATTGGGAAATTATGTTATGATAAAAAGGCAGAGTTTGGGATTGTCGAATCTGAGTACTTCAGCGATAAAAAGAGACAAATAGCAACTAAAAAATCACTTTTGGATAAGTTAGAGAATTATCGAGATTGGTTAAAAAACATAACTATATGTGACCCCGCTTGTGGTAGCGGTGCTTTCCTTAGTGCAGCACTACAATTTCTAAAGAAGGAGCATCATCTCATTAACGAAATGCAAGCCAAGGTAACAGGAGGAGGAATTGCGTTTGCTTATTTTGATAACGATATTTTAGAGAACAATCTATATGGTGTGGATATAAACGAAGAAAGCGTAGAGATTGCTAAATTGGCTCTATGGTTGCGAACAGCCCAACCAAATCGTAAGCTTAGTTCGTTAAATAACAATATAAAGTGTGGTAATTCACTTGTTTCTGATCCTACTATTGCAGGCGATAAAGCATTTGATTGGGAAACAGAATTTCCTGAAGTATTTGAACATGGAGGATTTGATGTGATAATTGGCAATCCGCCATATGTTGTATTGCCTCCAACTCAATTACAGAGTTATCGTTACACAAAGGGAAATAATAACACATATGTTGCATTTGTTGAGCAAATACTTAGAATAACAAATGATAAAAAAAATATTGGTTTAATTATTCCTACCACATGGTATGCTGGTGACAATTATTTAGATTTTAGAAATTATTTACTTTCAGAGAAATTGATTCGACAAATAATACAATTACCATATAATATATTTGAAGCATATATAGATACAACTATTGTAATACTGAATGGAGAGAGTCAGCAGAAAGAAGTATCTGTTTATAAATATGATATTCATAATAATACTCACGAAATTAATGTGGATGCTTTTGAATATATTGATTCTTCTATTTGGTTGAAATATGGAAAAGTATTTTTAAACAAGCAATTAATAAGCATATTTGATAAAGTGTGGAATAATGCTATTAATGTAAAACTTGGTACTATTGCTTCTGTTAATAGAGGTTGTTTACCACCTAAAGAGCATGAGTTGTCAAAAATAAAAGATTCATATTATAATATTCCATGGTTCTCATCTCAGGTTTTTAGATATACTATTGATACGCAAAGCAGGGATTATGTGTCTTATGAAAATTTAAGAGAAAATAAAGCAATAGAATTGTATAATTCTGTCCCAAAGATTATGGCGCGACAATTATTAAGTCGTCAGTTTCGTATTAATATGACTTTAATAACAGAGCCAACAGCATTTAAGAAAAATCTCTATGCAATCTATAATGTTGATCCCAAAATAGATATTCGCTATTTACTTGCATATTTAAATAGTAAATTATTTAGTTATTGCGAAGTAAACTTTAATTCGTCCTTGCAAAGAGATGATTTTCCTGCATTTAGTCTAACAGATTTTAAAGAATTTCCAATTCCAATTGTGTCTCCATCTGAGCAATATCATTTCGTCAATCTTGTCAACTCAATGCTTGCGTTAAATAAAAATTTACAGGCTAAACGCAATCGTTTTTATCATCGTTTAAAAGATAATTTTTTGAATGTAAAGATTACTGGTGCACTTGAAACATTTGACTTGTTGGATTTTAAACAATTTCTTCTCGAACTGAATAAACAGAAAATAAAACTATCGTTGGTTCAACAGGATGAGTGGGAGGAGTATTTTGGTCAGTATAAATTGGAGTGCAATACCATTTCAGAGCAAATTTCTGACACCGATAAACAAATCGATCGATTAGTATATCAACTCTACAACTTAACAGAAGATGAGATAGCAATGGTAGAACAAAGTTGATAGGGATATGAAAACCAATGAAGAGCAAATAAGACGCATTGAGGACTATATCCAACATGGTCAGACCTTAGATGTTAGCAAACTTCGCCATTTCCTACTGAATGGTGCTGACGTTCCTTTGTATTGCATAGGTAGTGGTGGATTTGGTTTATCTATGAAACTCTGTGCGTTGCTTTATTCTGCTAATAAAGGGATGGCGCAAGCATGTACACCATTATTAATGAATCACGTATCAGACGCTACCTTAAAGAAATGCAAAGTCCTATTTTATAGTAAAGGTGGCAGTCAAGTTGATACAGGTTGGTTGTTCAAGCGAATGGCAGCGTTGAATCCACAAGGTATATTTGGGCTCGGTGCATTTAATCCAACATCCAAACATGCTAATACTATGATTAATCAGATCAGAGAAATTAGTGAAAATTGGTGTTTATTCAATCTAAAAAAGGATAAAGAAACATTTGTTTCTACTGCTTCACACCTCACGATGACCACAGCAATATATCGTGCGTTTACTAACGACGACAATCCTTTGCAAAGATTAACGCTGAGTGTGGATCATAACTATACATACGTTAATCGTGATGGAAGTACTCATTCACTACCCGCATTGAAAGACATTAAAACATATATCGCACTATTTGGTGGTTGGGGAGAACCTGTAGCCGCATCCTTCGAGAGTATTATGACTGAAGCAGGTCTTGCAAATGTACAAATATGTGATCTGCGTAATTGGTGTCATGGTCGTTTTATATTCTTAAGTAATCACATAGAAGATTCTGTTTTGCTTTTATACTTAACTCCACGAGAAAAAGAGTATGCTATGCGATTGCTAAATGAAACAGGTATCTACGATAAAAACAAGTCTATTTTCCCTAATAACGTTCATATAATAACCATAGAGACGGAATACGATGAACCATTAGCAACATTAGATTTAGCAATCAAAAATATCATGCTATTAAACGATATTGCTAACTCTTATGGGGTTGATATCGAGAATCCGATTAATAAGAGTGGAATAGACAAACGTTTCCCTCGACGATTTAAGATGAAAGAACAAAAAGAGTTTGGTTCCGTTAATCTTGATTTTGGAAGAGCAGGAACATTAAAGGGAGTCTCGCGAAAAAAAGTCATCAATTATAATCCCCGATTGTCAATTGAACAACTCGCCAAGAAAAATAATGTATCCGCAGCAACTATACGACTATATATAAAAAAGAACCATATAGACAGAGAAAGAGACTCTCAATTATTGATATATTTAAGCATACATAAAAATATCAAAAAATATCCAAACATTACCATTAAAGACTTAGCAAAAAAAGCAAAATGCTCTGTCGCTACTGCAAAGAAATATATGGAAATGAAGACGTTCGACATACCCGTAAGGGAAGGACATGTTTCGCTTGTACACGATGATATAAATAATTAAATAAATTTCATACAAGCACCAATAGGGTAAGACGTATATGCCACGTTTTACCCTATTTTTTGTTTTTAAATAGAACAATATACTTTGCTCTATTTCATAGAATGTCAAATGGTTAAAGTTTACTTATTCTGCAATTAATTCATTTCTTAAGCACGAGGTGCAGAAAAAGTTTAATTTTCTTGAGTTTTTCGTCCATTTAGATAGTCTTGCATGCTTAAGTTTCCCGGTTGTTTGTTTTTGTCATATTCTGCCTTTGAAGGAATACCTCGCCAATACCTTTTCATTGCTTCTGACTGCTTACGCGCACATGCTCGCGCTGCTTCGGTTCCTTTGCTTTGATGGTATGCTTTCATCGATTTTGAAATAAGTTCTTTTGTTTCTGGGGTGTGTTCCCGAAATTGTCTCTTGTTGTATGTATTTTCCATAATTTATTTAGTTTTTTATATATAAATACTTTAATTACTTTAAAAAGTTTATTTATTTGTTGATTTTTTTGAAAATAAATGTATTTATTAAATAGATAGACTAAGTAATATAAGTAAACTTGCTTTTAAGCAAGCAAAAAAATGGTGTCTATCTGTCACAGCCACTTGGTACCTAACTTATCTAATTAAGGGGTAGGGGGTAGGTGATTTTTGTGGCGTGACGTTAAAATAATTGTCCACAATAAAAAATTAAAAAACTATGGATAAAAAATTAAAAGTAAATCTTGATAGGTTAGAGGTTACCTATACTTGCTCCACAGAATGGAGAGAAATATTAGCAGATTCTAATAGATTAGTCTGCGGAGAGAATGGCGAAATAATATTGGAACGAGCAGAATCCACAACTTCATTATACAAGCATAACTATCGGGTGCTTTGTGATAATATCTTTGTCGGAAACTTGTTTTTTGGAAGCTATAATCCTAATCGCCCTTATATATATCTTGCTGTCGATAATAAGATGTTGTACACCCATTTAGCAGGCATAACTTATATTGAACAAGCATTGAATTTGCAATATTATCGCATTAGCAAGTTAGATATATGTTTAGACACCAATAGGAATATTATCAATAAGTTTTATAGATTATTGAAGGATGATTCAAAAACTATAATTATCAATAATAAAAGTATTAGGGATAGACGAGCTATTGTAGAAAATTTGATACATTTTTCTTCTGGATCATTAAGGTCAATTCGTAAGATTAAATCATTTATTATAAAAGGTAATGAGATAGAACTTGCAGGGTATAACAAGGGATTGGAAATAGATAAAACTGAGAAATATTATATCAAAGACAATTTAGGGTTAGGCAATAAAATATATCGTTTAGAAATAAGGATGACCAATTACAAACAAATTAGTAAAGCATTAGAAATGTGTGCCATTAAAATGGATGAAATATATTATAATCCATTTGGAGAATGTTTAAACAGAGTGTTTTACTATACTTTAAATCGAATTATTAGAATAAAACCTAATATTAGTATATTAGATTATCTCTTCAACTAAAATTATTTATTTTTTGATTTGTATCATTTGTATGATTTCCAATACATTACTATCAGATAACACTCTCTACCAACCCTATTTGTTAATAGGTTGGGAATGTATAAAACAACCACTGGCTTCAGTGGTTGTTTATCATTCTATTTGTTAAGCATTGATGATATGTAATCTTTTGTTTTAAGCATTAAATCATTTGTGATAGACTTTAAATACGTCTGTGTGGTCTTTAAATTTTTATGTCCAAGCAGTAACATTAACTGCTCTGCAGAAATCTTATGTTCCGCAGCATTGGCAGCAAAAGTATGTCGAATGTTATATGTGGTAAATGGTTCTATGTCTATTTCCCTACAAATTATTCGAATTCCCTTATTTATTCTTTTAATGACATCGCTCCGTTTGCTTGCTTGTTGTGCCTCGGTCATATTCTCCCGATAAAAAGGTAAGATGTAGGCATCAGGTTTTTTACTATTTATTACGCCATATTTCTTTAGAAGTTCCTTTACGTCGTCGGTAAGAGGAACGCCAACATTTGTGTCCACTCGTTCTGTTTTTTTACGAGTGAAATGTATCTGCTCATTAATGATAGAACGATTTTTTAATGATAGAATATCAGCAATATTTGCGCCACACATTGCAAATGATAGCATCGTAAAATCGTAGGCAAAATGAGTTAGGTCAGTCTGTGGAGAATATGACCAAAACTTTTGCCAATCGTTAAGTTCTACTGCACGTTTGCTTCGTTCCGTTTGGATTATTTTAATTTTGGATGTTGGATTAGTTGTGATAATACCCTTCTCAATCGCAAAGTTAAATAAAGCACGCAATCCCCTCATGTACATTCCTAACGTATTTGAGGATATATCTTTATCATACTTATTTCTATATTGATTCTTTAGGTAACTTTCAAAACTTCTCAAAATCTCGTTCGTGGTATCTTGAATAGTTAATTCAGGATTGTACTTTTTAATCCAATTTATTGCAGTTCGGTAACTTTCAATTGTATTTGGTTTACATTGCTTCTCACGATTATATTCTTCCAATAAGAGATCAAAAGAGACCTTGTTTGATACAATGTGTTTGCCATAAACTTTTTGGTCGTATAGAATCTTAAATTGAGGGAAAGTAAATGATGCTCCAAGTTGCTCACATATTGAACAAGCAACTTTATAATCCTCCTCAGCTATTGCAAACGCTTCTTTTGTCTTTTTTAGACGTGGATTTTCAAATTCTTCCTTAGATAGGAGTTGTTTGCTGCGGGTTGTATATATTCTATTTACGCGCTGAAAGGTAACTCTTATCTTTATAGAACTAAGAATTCGAGTTTGTTTTTTGTTTGGAAACCATACTAAATTAACTTGGGCAATAGAATACATAATCTTGAACATTTAAAATTTTGTGCAAAGGTACAAAATAAAAGTGAAACCCACAACAAAACCTACAACATTTTTCAAGAAAGTTTTCGAACAGAATAAAATATGTATTTATAAATAGCTTGTATTCATCGGATTACAAGAACAAAATAGAATAGAACAAAATAGCATTTCTATGATTCATAATCATGAGGTCCCCAGTTCAATCCTGGGTCCCGCTACAAAAGAAAAAGCAACCTAATTCAAGGTTGCTTTTTTTGTGGTGTTTACTATCGTTTGAAGTGCAAATAATCCTCTATGGTTAGTTGCGTATTGAGCAGTTTCTCGTTGTCTGCCGTGATGGCTATGACTTGTACGTTGAGGTCTTGCATGAGCAGACTGAGCGTTGCGTTTTTCTGGAGTAGTTGGATATACCATTCAGCTTCGTCCAATTTCTCAAATCCAGCAATTTGCAAAGCCATTTTTTCATCCCCGTAAACAGGTAATTGTGTCAGGTCGAAGTCCTTGATCATGAATTGTGAGAAGTTGTAGAGTGCCACCTCGTAGAGGAGTTGGTTGAGTTTCTCTTCATTGGCAGGCATGACTAGCAATACCAGAGAAGGAGCGTTGTTCTCCCGGCTAAATTGTGCGGTAGTTTGTTCGTTTTCCTGCACATTTGTATTGGTGTAATCTCTTTTCTGTTGCAGGTCGGATAGTTTACCCTTTTGTGTCTCTGCACCTTGTCCCATGAGTGCGAGCATGTCTTTTCCCATGGCAGCCAGTTCGCTTTCAGGGTATCTAGCGACCATATCTTGTAGCTGTGCGATGAAGGCATTTTGTCCTTCGGTTTTAGCCACAGCTATGGCGTTGAGGAACAAGAATCGTGGCATCAGCGGAGTGAGCGGATAGTGTTGCTCCGCATATAGTTTGCTTTGTTTGACCGTCTTGAAGTCGTTGTTGCAATACGCTTTGTATGTATTTTCGTAGAGCGAATCTTGCTCTTGCGCCATTTGTTGTAGTCGCAGGAAGTAGTTAGGTTGGCTCACGATGTATGCTTCGTCGGATTCAGGGAAGCGCGTAATGATCTGTTGTCGATATTGCTCAGCAGCTTTCTGGTCGTTGTTCTTGAGCGCTGTGAGGTACTGCATGTAGTACAGTTCGATGAGCAGTTCGTGATTAGGGAATCGACGGCAGAAATCCTGGAAGGCTTCGTCGCTGAGCGCTTGGTCTCCCAGTTGGTCACGATAGATGTAGATCAGGTTGAAGAGTGCCTGTGCCAGCAGTTGGTTGGATTGCTCGATATCTGCCTTTGTTTTAGGGATCTGCTGCAGGTAATATTCTGGTTTGTGGTTATCTGTTTCGATGGTTGTCGTCTTGGCGATGTGTGTAGAGTCGTTGAATGTAGAATCGTTATCCCATTCTTCGTCGGCCATATCATCGTCAAAGATGGAGCTACTAGCCGCTTTGCTGAGTCGTCTCCAGTTGTCTTCTAGTGTACGGTTGCCCCATTGTGTGCGGAAGGACTGTTGTCCTGATCGCATGAGTTGTGGGTTGTAGAAGTACCAGTTAGCGTTGTTGGCACCTCCACCAATCATGTTGGAGGTATTGACACTTCTGCTTCCCGTATTGTTCTCAGCCTCTCTGGCCGCTTGTGCAGCTTTCTCTTTCTCTTCCTCTTCTGCTCGTATGAGTCTAGCGATGATGGAGTCCACCACTACTCGTTGCTCCTCTTCGGACAAGGTGGCAAGATGTTGTAGTGAGTCTTGCAGCTGAACCATAGAGTACTCTACCACAAGTTCGTCCAGCGTCTCCGATCTTCGTTGTATTTGCTCGTATTGTTCGCTATCGGCCGACAGTATTTGTGTGGCTTCTTTGTAGCATGGGCTGGCCTTGATGTAGTCGCGTTGGATAAAATAGATATCTCCAGCAGTAATGAGTACTCGTGCTTTAGCTAGTCCATTCTTGGTACTTTCAGCGATGGCTGTTTCGTAGTTTTTGAGCGCATTCGCGGTGTCTTTTTGTGCGAGATACACATCTCCGATGGCTCCGTAGATCTGGTCTAGCAGCTCTTTGTTTTTGTCCAGTTTAGCCATTTTCGACAGCAGTTTGATGGCCTCTTTAGGGGATTCATCCATCTGCGCAAGTCGTAATCGCGTATTGAAATCCATCTCGTTGGATGGTTGTAGTTTGAGCACTTTCTTGTATACGTTTCTTGCAGCAGCTCTTTCGTTTTGCAGCTGATAGATTTGTCCTAGGACGAAAAGGAAACGTGGTCTGCTATGTTTCTTATGTTCCTCTGGCAATGCAATTTTGATGAACGGTATAGCATCTCTATATCGTTTGTTTTTGAGCAATATATCCGCACTGACGGCAGCATATAGTGGTGCATGCTTTTTGCTCAGGTTGTCGATTTGCACCTTGCTGAGCATGTCTTCTGCTTCGTACACCCATTCCATTTCCGCGTATGCGCGAGCAATCCATAATTGGCATCTAGCGACCATATCCGCATCGTGTGCGTAATGGCGCATGATATAGTTGAACGTACTCACGCTACCCAGGAAATCACCCTTGTGAAACTCGGCCTGTGCGAGTAACATCCATGCATTTCCCATCTGATTGTTGAATTCCTCTTGTTTCGTCCATGCTTTGTATTTAGGGTCTCGTCTGACTTTATCGTAGTTGATATCTTTAGGCCTGGTCTTGATGCTATGCATCTTGATGCATTTGCGGCATTTCTCGATGGTTTTGTCCATTTGGGAAGCAGCCGCTGATGCTGCTTCATGATTGGATACAGGGTAGAGGTTCAGGATGGTGGAGTAGTCATCTTGATTGGCTTCGAGAATGGCTTTCTGACCTTCGTTATATGCAATTTTGCCGTTATAGTAGATATTGTATTTGGTTTTCATCTGGTGAAAACTGCGAGTTGCCCATGTGTTTTTCTTGGTAGAGCAAGCCGTCAGTGTGCTTACCAGGATGAGCAATAGGAAGATATATTTTGTTTTCATTATCGTATGGATTTTCGAATGAAAGAATTATATTGGCTGCAAAGGTACTGCTAATTTTTGAGATATGCAACAATTGGTTGTAGAAAAATCTACTAAAACTTGCACAAATGAAAATAAATCTATATCTTTGCACTCGCGTTTGCAAATAGATACGCAATAGGTAGTAAAAAAAATCAATAATATATCATGGAAGTAATCATCGAACTCAACGAGGCATTGGATACGGCTACGTTTTATGGTGTGAATAACCTTAATATCCTTTGTTTGAAGAATCAGCATCCAGACGTGCGCGTAGTGGCTCGTGGGTATCAAGTGAAAGTGATAGGTTCTCAGCCGGCGATCACTCGTTTTGAGCAAAATATGCGCAAATGTGAAGCGTTTTGCATCAAGCATAATACGCTGACGGAGCAGCAGATATTGCAGATTCTGCATGGAGAGCAACCCAATGCGTATTTGCAAGATAATTTGATCCTTCATGGTGTGAATGGCAAGTCGATCGTGGCTCGTAGTGCGAATCAGCAGTTACTGGTGGATTTATATGATGATAACGATCTGCTATTTGCGATAGGCCCAGCAGGTAGTGGCAAGACATATACTGCTATAGCTCTGGCAGTTAGAGCGCTGAAGAACCGTGAGGTGAAGCGTATAATCTTGTCGCGTCCGGCCGTGGAGGCCGGTGAGAAATTGGGCTTTCTCCCGGGCGATATGAAGGAGAAGATTGATCCATATCTTCAGCCCTTATACGATGCGCTGCAAGACATGATTCCAGGTGCTAAGCTCAATGAATATATGGAGCGTGGAGTGATTCAGATAGCTCCATTGGCCTTTATGCGCGGTCGAACATTAGCGGATGCAATTGTGATATTGGATGAAGCTCAGAACACGACAACGGCGCAGTTGAAGATGTTCTTGACGCGTTTGGGTGTGCATGGCAAGATGATTGTGACGGGTGACCTGACGCAGATCGACCTGCCAGCAAGTCAGAAGTCGGGTTTGAAGGATGCGATAGAGAGGCTGAAAGATATTCATGGAATAGCGATGGTAGAGTTTACGCAGAAAGATATCGTTCGTCACCATCTGGTGCAACGTATAGTGGATGCGTATGCAACTCGTCAGGATTCGTAAATCAGGAGCGTATGGTGGTTAGTACGGATAAGATGCCTTCTATATGGCTTTGTGTGTTGCTGGATGCGGTAGGTATGATCTCGTATTTTGTTCCTGTATGGGGCGAATGGATAGATGTGGTATGGGCTCCATTGGCAGCCGTACTATTCTACGTGCTCTTAGGGGGTAAGACAGGTGCGATAGGTTCGGCTATTACATTTGCAGAAGAGATCCTGCCTTTTGCAGATATAGTTCCGATGTTCACCATCGGATATTTTATCCGCAAGCGTGAATTGCGTATGAATAGGTGATAAAAGTGGTAGATTATGTCATCAGCAATTGTATTATCCGTAACCAAGTATTCTGATCGAGGTAGTGTAGTACACCTATATACGGCGGAGCATGGGCGTATGCAGTATATGGTGTATGGCAATAAATACAAGGGCATGTTGGCTCCGTTGTCGATGGTAGAGATTACAGCTTCTCGCAGGAACAACGCTCCGATGCAGATGGGCACATTGTCTTCGGTAGATTGGCTGTATTTACCTCAACGTTTGGCGGTGGATGTACAGCGCCAATGCGTGGCGATGTTTATGGCAGAAGTGCTGCAGCAGACCCTCCGTCATCCGATGAGTGACCCCTCGCTATATGCATGGCTCTGCTGGATGATCAAGCGACTGGATCAATCGGACGATATTTGCAATCTTCATTTGGAGTTTCTGTTGGAGTATGCGACGTATCTGGGTATAGGTATAGATGATTCGGAGCATTCTGAGTGGTTCTCGCATCCCACTAGTCGTAGCGAGCGTCAGCAACGTCTGCGTGCGCTGGTAGCTTACTACCGCGAGCATATAGAAGAATTCAACACACCCAAATCCTTGGATGTGTTGATAGAAGTGTTTGATTAAGATGTAAGCCTAGATCTAGGCGAGTAAAATCAAAGGGTATATACGAATGTGACCATCCATCCCCATTCATGGACCGTTTGTTTGGGCAGTACGGCTGTTTTCAGGATGTTGTTTAATCCGAAATCATAGCCCGCTTGGAGTCGGTATTTATCCCATTCAAATCCTCCTCCTACTCCCCATTGTATATTGGTTCGATAGAGTTCGTTGGCAGCATATCGTTCGTAATTAGAAGTGCGAATGCCTTGTGCTTCCAGCCATTGAGTGGTCAGCTCGGAGGTCTTGTTTTGGATAATGTCGTAGTTGGTTAATCCAATTTGGAGTTGAGGTCCTGTGTAGAAGAACATGCGTAGTTTTTTCCATAATGTAATATTATAGTACGCGCGCACAGGTATAGTGAGCTGCAGTTGCAATAGGTTATGCTGCAGGAGGTTAATTTGGGCACTCTCTGCGTTGGTGGTAGCCCAGTGCTGGTTGTTTCGTCCGTATGTGAATGTAGTTAGAGCACCCGTTTGGATGGAGAAATTCTTTGGTAGGTTGAAATCCACGGTAGCTCCTATTCGGATACCATGTAGGTACATGGATGATGTATCCTGCCTTTGGTTTAGCTGTACGTATCCAGCCTCCACTCTCCAAGGTGCAGAGAATTGGTACTGCTCTTTGTTAGCATTTTTGCGTGTAGGGTCAAAGAACTCGGTGCTGGCCATTTGTAGGTCTGGCATGTTGGTTCTAGTATCCTGTGCGTATGCAAAGGTAGTTGCCAACAGGATGATGAGTAGGATATGAATAGTGCGCATTTTTATTGTTTATTGTCAAATTTAGGGCACAAAGGTAGTAATTTTAGGCGAAATATGCAATTTTTTTGTAAAAAATATGCTTTTTCTCTCAAAAAATTTGCACAATTAAAAAAAAGATAGTACCTTTGCAGCCGATTTTCGCCCATAGTGGAGAAAAAGGTGCCATCGTCTATCGGTTAGGACAAGAGATTTTCATTCTCTAAAGCGGGGTTCGATTCCCCGTGGCACTACAATTAACAAGAAAGTATAACAACAAAATTACATTAGATTAAAGAGATGGCAAATCATAAATCATCTTTGAAGCGTATTCGCCAAACGGCTACTCGTAAGGCTCACAACCACTACTATGCAAAGACTACTCGCAACGCAGTTCGCGTATTGCGTGCTACTACTGACAAGGCAGCTGCTGAGGCTCTCTTGCCAAAGGTAAGTTCTATGTTGGATAAATTGGCAAAGAAGAATATTATCCATCGCAACAAAGCTGCAAACTTGAAATCAAGTTTGGCTTTGCACACCAACGCTCTCTAAGAAATTAAGCACAACCACAATATAGTGGGGCTACCGAATGGTAGCCCCTTTTGTGCATAAGTATGTTTGCTGTGATTTATGATTGCAGGTATTCTGTGATGGCTGTCTGGTTGAACAGGTCTCTTTCTTTGTCGCAGAACCATCCCCATTTATTGAAGTATCGACACATGTTGATCGCATGTATCCAGAACATCTTGATTGATTTGTAAGATGCTTTCTCGTGATTATGTATGATCGTAGCATGTGGGAAATAGACAGTCAGATAATCTCGATGGATGCGTCGTGTGAGATCCATATCTTCTGGGTACATGAAAAATTGCTCGTCAAAGAGTCTAGCCTGTTGTACCGCTTTTGTTCGCAGCAGCATGAAGCATCCGCTAAGATATGGGATATTCATGATTTGGTTGTATCCAGAATCTCTCATTTCGTAGCGTCGGTTGCGTTTGTAGAACCACTGTTTAGGCAAGAACCTTCGGGTAATCACATCTAGGGGGGTAGGTAGTAGTTTGCAGAGGTATTGCTGTGTACCATCTGGATAAAGCACTCTCGGCATGAGGCATCCTACTCGGTGTTGTTGCTGAATAAATTGTAGCATTGTATCTAGCGCTTCCAAGGTGAGTGTGATATCAGGGTTGATAACCAGATGGAAGGGGATATCGTGGTAGATACTCTCTCGGATGGCGATATTGTGTGCTGCACCATATCCTAGATTGTGATTGTTGTAGTGATATTCTATACGTTCTGATAGTTGTGGTGGTTGGGTAGTAGGCGTAGGCGAGTTGTCAATCCAGTAGATTCGATTGACGTCATTCGATTGGAGCAGCGTTTGGGTTAAAAGTGTGATTTGCTGCCAATCGGGTTGATATAGAACAATGGAAACGTTGAGCATTATTCTTTATTTTCTATCAAAAAATGTTCTCGTAATGTATTTTTATAGATATCAATAGTCTTCTTCTCGTCAAAGTTCTTCAGCACATGCTCTCTACCTCTTTTTCCGAATTTATCTCTTTCTTCTTGTGGTAATGCAAGGATATGCATCATACACATGACGAGGCTCTTGGTATCTTGTACTTCGCAGAGGAATCCGTTGTGTCCATCAATAACGATCTCTCGGCACCCTGGTACATCGGTGGCAATGATAGGTCGTTCCATGGATGCGGCTTCTAGAAGTACGCGTGAAACGCCTTCTCGGTATGAAGGGAGTACGATGCAGTGAGCTTGTTCGATATATGGTAATACGTTGGATGTTTCGCCAATGTATTTGATAGCTCGTGTGCGTTCCCATTCTTCCATTTGTTGGATGCTGACACATGCAGGATTGTTGGCACCGAGCTGTCCAAGGATTTTGAACTGAACTTTAGGGTGTTGCTTCTTGATTACTCGTGCAGCCTCTACATATTCTCCTACTCCTTTATCCCATAGAACACGTCCAACGAAGAGGAAAGTAAATGGGCATGATGAAGGTTTGATGGTTGTTTTATAGTGGCTGACATTTACGCCTTCTCCATAGATGAGTCGAGATTTGAAGTGTGCGACTAGGTTTTGCTCAATGAACAGTGTTTTGTCTTCCTGGTTGAGAAACCACACTTCGTTGGCAGATTTGAGCGCTAGTTTATACAGGAATCGAGCTATTCGGTTGACCCATCCTTTGCGGATAAAAGTGTATCCTAATCCAGTGATAACGGATATTTGTGGGATACGAACGCTTCGAGCTGCCCATGATCCGTAGATGACAGGTTTGATCGTGAAATGAAAGATGAAGTCAAAGCGCTCTTGCTGGTATATTTTTTTGAGTGTTTTAACCACTTGCATATCCACAATAGGGTTCATTCCTTTGCAGTCCATTTCTATGGGAATGAGTCGTATTTGTGCTTGTTTGAGGGCTGTGATATCGCTATCTTTAGGAGCGATAACTACGACTTCATATCCCTCTCGCACGAGTTCAGACATTACTCCCATGCGGAAGTTGCACATGGTTTGTAAACTATTTCCTACGAATGCTATTTTTTTTGCCATGGTATTTAGATTGAATCAATAATTTCTTGTGTTTTTTTGCCAGTTATCTCCCAACTATAGTGTGTAAGTTGTTGTGTTTGCTTGGCGATTAATGTGTCATGATTATCATTTTTCATGCATTGTACCAATTTGTCTGCGATATCATTCACATCATATGGATCAAAGTATATGGCTGCATCGCCTGCCACTTCTGGCAGTGATGCTTGGTTGCTGAGCAACAGCGGTATCTTATAGAAGAAAGCTTCTAGTACCGGTATTCCAAACCCCTCACTAAGTGATGGGAAAATAAATGCTTTGGCGTTGCGGAAGTAGCTGTTGAGCTGTTGGTCGCTTACCCATCCCGTGAGATGTATTGTTTTTTTGTCGTGGTTGAGATCTTGGATCTCCTGTAATTGTTCAGGTCTGAACATCTTGGTGTTACCCACGATGACTACTCCCGTACCATCTGGTATCTGGTGTTGGCTCTGTTTGACAGCTGCCACCAGTCTTGATAGATTCTTATGGCCTCGTGAGCTACCCACGTATAGGATATATTGCTTGAACCCAGTTTCCACAGCGGGAGTATCTGCTACAGCATTTCTGAGTAGGTGTTCCCAGCCCTCGTGTATGACTTGGATCTTGTGTGCGAATTGCTGGCCATGGTATTTTAGGATCTCTTGTCGTGTATAATTGGAAACAGCCACCACCTTCTTCGCCATGCGTAATCCTATGCGAACGACACAACGGAGATAGTATTTTTTTAGCCATGCTAATCGTCCTAGTTGCTCAGGGAATTGTTCGTAGATTAAGTCATGAATAACGTATAATGAAGGTAGTCGCAATGCCAATGGAAACTGATTGCTAGGGATGTAGGCTGCATCAAATTGCTTGTGCTGGCTCAGGTAGCGCGCAAATTGCAGGTCTCTAATAGGTCCGATAGGGGAGATGTTAGCCTCTTCTATTTCAATGCCCTTAGCCAATAGCAGTTGTGCATACTCAGTTGGACACTCGTTCGGACGCATCAGTAAGGTATAGTGGGTAGTAGATGTGTCCAGACGTAGCACTACATTAAGAATGTATTGCGTCAGTCCGTCAATATGTCGAGAAACGGGCGTTCCGTCTATGAGTATATGTTTCATATATATCGTCTTAAGCACATCTTGATAAGTAGCAAGATGGTGGAGTCAAATAACTGAAATTGGTATTGTATGATATGTATTGTGCGTGTAATGCAATTCTGCTTTGGCATATCTAGGAAGGCTTCTATGAGCATTTTATCCGTTGCGGAAATTCTGGAAGAGAAATGTTCGTAGAAAGCTTTAAGTCCATCGTAATGCTGTTTACTAACCAGTCGAACGTGTCGATTTTGCCACATGAGGGCAATTTTTTTAGCGATGCTGCCAGGTGCATTTCCCGTTACATTATGTTCGTGCTGACGATAATACATCAGTGGTTCGTGTAGGTAGTGTACCTGTCCAAAGCATATTCCAGCCAACAATAATACATGATCGTGCATTGCGTAGAATGACAATGGTTGGTTGACTATTTCGCACATTGCTCGGTTGAATATTGCAGCAGCTCCTTGGATACCGGTGTTTAGGAATAATGTTTGACGGATTGTAGTAGGGTAGGTCAGGGTATTTTTATTGGATATGATTCCCACTTCAGGATTCCATAAAAATGCATTGGAATATAGTACCTGCGGTATCGTCTGATCGTATGACTCAATAGCGCGTAGCATTTTTTCCACTTTGTTAGGAAGCCATACATCATCTTGGTCGCAGAACATGCAATAGGGAGCTGTAGTGTCGCGGAGAAGATGGATGAAATTCCGCGCTACTCCCAGATGCTGCACGTTGTCCTCTATCAGCATGATTCGGCTATCTTCTTGCGCGAGGCGATGTAGGATATCTATGGTGGAATCAGTAGAGCCGTCGTCGTGAATGAGCAAATGCCAATCTGTAAAAGACTGCTGGATGATGCTACGTATTTGTTCCTCTACAAATGCTTCACCATTATATGTTGCCATCAAGATATCAATCATTGCGTTTTATGAGATTGGAAAAAAGATTGTACTTGCTGATAATAAAAGGGATGATTGCAGCTACAAGGTATTGGATGTTTTGGGATAAGACCGTGAAGAACGTGTCTCCAATAAATTGCATGACAATTGTTCCAGCCAAGATGGCATATAGCACCAGGGAGAAGTGGCTATTATCTTCTGCCGTCTTGAATAGATATCCGAAAATGAGACCTAAGATGACGGCAAAGATCATTACTCCGTTTTTGCCAAAATCCTTGTAGAAAGGATATAAGGTGGTATAGGTGTTAGAACCAAAGACGAATTCTCCCACTTCTACGCGTTTGAAGTCCAAGATTGGATCAACAGGTTTGGTACGACCTCCATCGAGTGAAGATTTGACGGCGTAGAACAATCGGAACGTGTTCTCTCCAAAATGTTCTGCTGTTTCAGGCTGTAGGTTGGTGTTGAGATTTCCCATACTGCTGGTTAGATATAGAGCCGCAAATTTTTTAGGAGTAGTATATGATCCACGGATGGTTTGAATACCGATAAAAAGAAATAAGAGTAGTACGCCTCCGATAGCTAGGTGCCATAGCTTGATGATTTTTTGTTGCGTCAGTATGATAGCGGAAGCCAAGAAAAGAATCATAAAGTTCATCTTTCCCATGGATATAAAGGCGTAGAACAAATTGATGAAAAACAGCAGGATAACTCGACCGATATTGTTTTTGCTGATCACCTGTAGCTCGATAAGATAGCTAATCATCCAGAATATGACGAAGAACCCGGTAGTTCGAATGCCGTTTGTTTCTGATACATTGGCATCTCGTAGCGCACTAAACGGATTACCACCACTTCTTGCAATTACCCATACGACAGATAGAATCATCAAAGGCAGCGTGGCTAGTGAGAAATAGTAGTAGATATCTCGTGCAGTAACGCTAGTGGTTACATCCTTAAAAATAGGCTTGATATATACAGACTGTACGCACCATGCTGGTAGGCAGAAGCATGTGAGCCATGATGTGATGATCGTGCATGTATGGTTGGTCAATGGGTGTAATCCATGATCGATCCACGCATATGCAATCAGACTAACTAACCATACGCCTGTGGCCAATACCGTAGGAGCGTACCAACGACGTCGTGAAAAGACGAGGCTAAAGGTAAATAGTAGTGAACTTATGATGATTAGTTTTGTCATGATATTCTCGGTTCATCCCAAATAGCCTACAAAGGTAATGCTTTTTTTTTACATACACAAAAAAAAGAGCTCAAAACATAGTTTTGAACTCTTTTTCCTTCGTAATTCTGTACAATAATTACTCAGCTGTTGCCTCTGTCTCAGCAGCAGCTGCCTCTTGAGCAGCCTCTACTGCAGCAGCAGCGAGTGCATCAGCAGCTTCTTGGCGTTTTTTAGCTACCTCAGCAGCCTTAGCCTTGTTAGTCTCAACTTCTTGAGCGAGAAGAGCAGCAGCTACAGCAGCTTTCTTGTCTGCCTCAGCTTGGCTAATCTTACCTGCCTTAGCATCTTTTTGAGCCTTCCATGCATCAAAACGCTTTTGAGCCTCTTCTGCAGAGAAAGCACCCTTAGCTACACCACCATTCAAGTGCTTCATCAGCATAACGCCCTCACCAGAGAGGATGTTGCGAACAGTGTCAGTAGGTTGAGCACCAACGTTTACCCAGTACAAAGCGCGATCAAACTTAAGATCTACTTTAGCAGGGTTGTTGTTTGGGTTGTAAGAACCAATACGCTCAATAATTTTGCCATCACGTGGCGAACGGCTGTCTGCTACTACGATGTGATAGTAAGCGTAGTCTTTGTGACCGTGACGAGCCAAACGAATTTTTGTTGCCATTTGTTTTGTCATTTGTGGACTACAACTGCACGAGTTGCATGTCCGGGTTAATAATTATTTAATGGTATGCTTTTTTCACGAAAAAGCGTGCAAAGGTACTGCTTTTATTTTATTTGTGCAAATTTTTATCTAAATTTATTACAACTATTTAGAAAAAAACACAGATTTATGCGTGTTTTATCTTGCGGAGAGAAGTATTACTTCGCTTTCTTGCTTGCAAGAATGAAGTAAACAATCAAGGCAATATATGCCGCTACGCCCACGAGAGCAGCGCCCTTGCTAGTAGCCCAAACGCCCAGATAGCACTCTACGCCGCAGAACTTAATCAAGGCACTTACTACACCCATCAACGCACCACCTGCGATGAAACCAGAGGCAATCAAAGTACCCTTCTCGTTGCGAGCCGCAGCCATTTCCTCTGCCTTCTCGCCATCCTTCTCGCGCTTGCGAGATACCAACCAAGAGATAGCACCACCTACGAGCAATGGAGTATTCAGGCTCAGTGGGATAAACATACCCAAAGCAAATGCCAATACTGGTACGCCTAAGATATTGAGAATCAACGCCAAAATAGCGCCTGCGAGATACAACATCCATGGTGCGCCTTGACCACTCATCAATGGCTCGATCACCGCAGCCATCGCGTTGGCTTGAGGAGCAACAAGCGCGTTGTCGCCTACGAAACCGTATGTCTTATTCAGAATAATCATCACACCACCTACGGTAGCTGCACTCACGAGGGTACCGAGGAACTTCCATGTCTCTTGTTTGCGAGGAGTAGTACCAATCCAGTAACCGATCTTGAGGTCGGTAATGAAACCACCAGCCATAGACAAGGCGGTACAAACCACACCACCAATAACCATGGCACCAACCATACCACTTGCCCCCTTCATGCCTACAGCTACGAAGATCACAGAAGCGATAATGAGGGTCATCAAGGTCATACCACTAACAGGGTTGCTACCTACGATCGCAATCGCATTAGCTGCTACGGTAGTGAAGAGGAAAGCAATAATAGCCACTACTAAGAAGGCCACTATGGCTTGCCATATATTGCCCAATACGCCAATCCAGAAGAATACCAAAGTTACGAGCAATGCTACTGCAATAGCCAAGACGATGAACTTCATGCTGAGATCTTTCTCTGTGCGGAGCGATGCAGTAATAACGGCTTTGCCTTTACCGCCAAGCTCTTTACCTGCCAAGCCAACAGCAGATTTGATTACACCCCAACTCTTAACAATACCGATCAAACCAGCCATAGCAATAGCACCAATACCGATATTACGGCCATAATCCTTGAACATCAAGTCGGGATCCATCGCTTCCATACCTGGCACGCTACCGAGCAATGGGAGCAACACCCACCACACAAAGAACGAACCCGCACAGATAACCGCAGCGTACTTGAGACCGATAATATAACCCAAACCAAGTACCGCAGCAGAGGTGTTGATAGAGAACACGAGTTTGAACTTAGCTGCCAATGCCTCGCCCCAACCCGTCATACGGGTAGTGAGTTGCTCGGTCCAAAGGCCGAAAGTAGAAACAGCAAAATCGTACAAACCTCCGATTCCAGCGGCCCAAATAAGGGGTTTAGCTTGGTTGCCACCGCCCTCGCCAGACACAAGGACCTGGGTAGTAGCCGTAGCCTCAGGGAATGGATATTCGCCATGTTTTTCCTGCACGAAGTATTTACGGAAAGGAATGAGGAATAATATACCCAAGCAGCCACCTAGTAAGGATGACAAGAACACTTGCATGAAGTTGACGGTAATCTCTGGATACTTAGCCTGCAAAATGTAGAGCGCAGGGAGGGTGAAGATAGCACCTGCTACGATCACACCAGAAGAAGCACCAATAGATTGGATGATGACATTCTCGCCAAGAGCGTTCTTGCGCTTCATAGCAGACGACAAACCTACGGCGATGATAGCGATCGGAATAGCAGCCTCGAATACTTGACCTACTTTGAGGCCCAGATAAGCAGCTGCGGCAGAGAAAATGACTGCCATCACTACACCCATGATCACACTATAAGGGGTAATCTCAGGGTATGAATTTTGTGGTTTGAGAATAGGCTCGTACTTCTCTCCTGGCTTGAGAGGACGAGAGGCATTCTCGGGTAGTTGAATTTTGTTAGTTTCTTGCATATAAACCTTAATTTTATGATTTGACCGACAAAGGTACTACTTTTTTCTGAAAAATATTCTCTTTTTCACTCAAAAAAACATTTTTTCTAGAAAAAATTTGCGTATTTGCAATTTTTGTCGTACCTTTGCAGCCGATTTGAAAATTATGGTACCTTGCCCGAGCGGTTAGGGATCGGTCTGCAAAACCGGGGACGGCGGTTCGAATCCGCCAGGTACCTCTCGAGAAGCCGCTTGAAAAAGCGGCTTCTTTTGATTTAATAACTCCGTTTTTTCGGAAGGTCCGGGTAGTCCGGAGATATATAATATGAAAGAAATAGAAGAAATTACCAAACAAGAATATAAGTACGGCTTTACCACAGATGTAGAGACCGATATTATTCCTGTGGGATTGAGCGAAGATATTGTTCGACTGATTTCTGCGAAGAAGAATGAGCCGGATTGGCTATTGGAGTTTCGATTGAAAGCATATCGAAAGTGGTTGACAATGGAGCATCCCAATTGGGCACATCTAGATATTCCTGAGATAGATTTTCAGGCGTTGTCGTATTATGCGGCACCTAAGACACACACGGGCGAGGAGAAGAAAGAGATTGATCCTGAACTCTTGAAAACGTTTGATAAATTGGGTATTCCGTTGGAGGAACGGGCTGCATTGGCAGGTAATATGGCTGTGGATGCAGTGATGGATTCCGTGTCTGTTAAAACGACTTTCCGTGAAACACTTGCTGAGAAAGGAATAATCTTCTGCTCGATATCTGAGGCTGTACATGAGTATCCTGAATTGGTAAAGCAGTATTTGGGTTCGGTAGTACCTGCAAGTGATAATTTCTACGCAGCCTTGAACTCGGCGGTATTCTCAGATGGATCATTCGTGTATATCCCTAAGGGTATTCGTTGCCCGATGGAGTTGAGTACTTATTTCCGTATAAACGCCGGTAATACTGGTCAGTTTGAACGTACGTTGTTGGTAGCAGATGAGGGCGCGTATTTGAGTTATTTGGAGGGGTGCACTGCTCCGATGCGTGATGAGAACCAATTGCATGCAGCCATCGTAGAGATTGTAGTGCACAAAGATGCTGAGGTGAAATATTCTACCGTGCAAAACTGGTATCCTGGTGATAAGGATGGTAAAGGTGGTATTTATAATTTCGTTACCAAACGTGGTATTACGCATGAAAACGCTCGCTTGAGTTGGACACAAGTAGAGACAGGTTCTGCTATTACATGGAAGTACCCTAGTTGTATTTTGAAGGGTGATAACTCTAATGCCGAATTTTACTCGGTGGCAGTAACCAATAACTATCAACAGGCGGATACGGGAACGAAGATGATTCATATTGGCAAGAACACGCGCTCGCGTATAATAAGTAAAGGTATATCTGCAGGTAGAAGCCAGAATGCGTATCGTGGTTTGGTGCGCGTGATGCCAAATGCAGAGAATGTTCGCAACTATAGCCAATGCGATAGCCTATTGTTGGGTGACAAATGTGGTGCGCATACTTTCCCTACAATGCGCATACAAAATCCTACTGCAATCATTGAGCACGAGGCCACGACAAGTAAGATTAGCGAGGATCAATTATTCTATTGTCAGCAAAGAGGTATCGGTGTGGAAGATGCTGTTGGCTTGATCGTGAATGGCTATGCCAAGGAAGTAATGGACAAACTGCCAATGGAGTTTGCCGTAGAAGCACAAAAGTTGTTGCAAGTAAGCTTGGAAGGTAGTGTGGGTTAAGATGATGGGGCAGCAAGGCGCTTAATCAAAGAGAGTAGGTGAATCGCTGTCAAATCGCTTAAGAATATTGCGCATGAGCGTCTCGCGAATCAAGCGAGAACGATTTTTTACGGTATATTGGTTACAATAGCGTTCCAAGGCACGCATTTCGCTATCGTTCAGCAAGATCGATATGCGATTTTTACGTGCGGCTGGTTTGCTATGTAATTTTTTAATTGTTTTCATCAGAAAAAACGATTTGCGCTGCAAAGTTACAATTATTTTTGCATATACGCAAATCGTGACGTTCAGTTTGTCAAAATTCTTTATCCTCTATTATTGCAAAATCAATGAGTTTGCGTTCGATATCCACTTTGGTTACTCGTACTCGAACAGGATCTGAAAGCGTGTATGTCTTGCCACTACGGGCTGCGATCAAGCAGTAGTTTTCTTCGTCGAATTGCATATAATCATTAGGTGCAATCGTGCGAATAGGTACTAATCCTTCGGTCAGAGTATCAGTGAGTTGTACAAAGAGTCCAAATTCTGTAACACCACTGATGACTGCATCAAATTCTTCTCCCAGATGACTACTAATCCATTTGGCGTGCATCTCTTTTACGGAATCTCGTTCTGCCGTTTGAGCTGCTAATTCGCATTCTGAGCAATGTACGCATGCTTGCTCCAGTTCTTCCTTATCGCTGCGGCATTTTTCCTTTGATTGCAAAAGATATTTAGATACGAGTCGGTGTACCATCATATCGGGATAACGGCGAATCGGTGAGGTAAAATGGGTATAGTAAGGAAAAGATAGTCCATAGTGACCGATGTTATCGGTAGAATACAGCGCTTTTGCCATGGCGCGAATAGTGAGCGTCTCGATAAGCGTTTGTGATGGTTTACCTTGGCAATCGTCAAGCAAAGCATTGATATGCTTGTGGGTTGTTTTGTTGTTGCTGGATACTTTGAGATTAAAACCAAATCGTTTGATAAAGTTGCTGAGTTTGCTGATTTTCTCAGGATCAGGGTTATCATGTACGCGGTAAACAAAAGGTTTGGCTTCTTGCTTTGCACTTGCTTGATCGTTTTCCAGTTTTTTCTTCTTACCTATCTCAGTGGCTACTATACGATTGGCGAGAAGCATGAATTCTTCGATTAAGTGATTGGTATCAAATGACTTGTGGAAGAATATCTCAATAGGATTATTATTATCGTCTAGTCGGAAATGTACCTCTGGTGATTCGAAGTTGATAGCTCCTTGTCTAAATCGGTTGGCACGTAATTGCTTGGCCAGTTGATTGATGGATTGAAGGGCTGTCACTAGGTGTAAGTCGGAAGGCACCTCGATACTATCAAGGATGTTTTGTGCTTGCCGATATGTGAGTCGATGGGTAGAACGGATGACTGTACGACAAATCTTATGGCGAACCACTTTAGCTTGCTGATCCATTTCTAGGATAACAGACATGCAAAGTTTATCTTCATTGGGGCGAAGGCTACACAACTCGTTGCTCAATCGCTCAGGGAGCATAGGTACTACTCTATCAACGAAATAGACGCTTGTTCCTCGTTGATAGGCTTCATCGTCGAGGGCTGTTTGCTCATGGACATAGTGTGTCACATCGGCAATATGAACCCCGACTTGGTAGTTGCCTGTGTCAAGGATTGTGAATGATATGGCATCGTCAAAATCTTTCGCTTCGTCAGGGTCAATAGTAAAAGTCAAAACGTCGCGCATGTCTCTACGACGGAGTATCTCGTTGTGCGGAATGGTGGTAGGCAATTGCTTAGCTTCATCCAGAACTTCGTCGGTAAAAGAGTCTGAAATAATATACTCTTTCATCTCTTTGTCCGTATGAGCAAGCTTTTGTTGCGCTTGGATATTATTGCGATTCCTACGTTCAAGGGCTTTCTCTCGACGAAGTTTTTTTGCTATGAGATCTTTTGTTCGCATGTAGTTGTCTGTAATAGTTTCAATATATCTGTACAAAAAGTATGCAAAAAAAGTATAAGGCTGACAAAATGGCAAAAAACAAGAGTGCACTTGGCACTCTTGTCTTTTATTTGATGTAGAAATGATTATTTAATCTCTTGTCCCATCATGTTGAAGGTCTTGCCATCACGGATGATGAGCACTTGACCGTTGCGGATAACCTTATGTGTTTGAGAAGCAACGGTAGCGTTCTCGAGAGCAGTACCAGTACCTTGTGCTCTTTGAGTGAAAGCATGAACTTGTTTATCAGCAAGCAAGTAGATGGTCAAGTAACCCTCGTTGTCAACAAATGCGGTAGCAGCTGCTGTGGTAGCATCTACTGCAGGTGAAATCTCGGTATAGGTAGTGATTTCCTTTGCATTGTTGAATCCATCTGTAATACCCAATATCTTCACACCAGCTAAGAAGCCCTCTGAATCAGCATAAGGAGCAATCATGAGATGGTGATCGTCGTGGTTCTTGAGATAGCTAGCACCGCTGTATTTCTTGCCGAGGAGATCTGCATCAAGCGCAGTGTAAGTGCTAATTGCTACTCCATTTTCCGCTACGAACTCAATAGGTGAACTCAAATCACCATCTACTACCCACTTACCTTTAGCGAGAGGTGATGCATTTAACTGATATGTTTCCGCACCGATAACATCATTGTTAAGTTGAGCTATTTCTCGACTATATTTGTAGTTGGCATCTGTGTAGCTACCATCTACAACTTCAAGATGTGAGAAACGGGTTTTTGCATTTGATTTGTTGAATGCAGAAATAGTTACTTGTGCATTAGTAGAAGTACCATTCACAGCCATGGTGTATCCCATATATGCATCGTTGAAGTTACCAGACTTTTGAGATGTGAACCATACTGTAGGATCACTAGCTAGGTCATTCCAAATGTAGAAATAAGATGTATTAGAAGCTGTGAAAGTGCAATGTACATAGTTACATGCTACGAGTTTACCATCTTCTGTAACTGCAATGTCAGAGATAGAAATGAATCCTTCTGCTGCAGGTTCTACACCATCAGTTGAAATCTTGGTGATGGTGTTAGTCGCATGATCGATGCTATAGATATAAGGAGTTTTCTCATCGTCGTGTGAGAGAACGATTATATTCGCACCCTTTTGAACTACACGTTTAATTTTACCAACAATGTCTCCGCTATAATCTTGAACATGTAGAGGATTCAAGTTGATAGATGCAGGAAGAGACATACGGAAGTTAGCAGTAATTTCTTCTTCTTTAGTTACAATAACGTTCAAAGGGTTCTCTGTACTGCCATTGCTCCAATTAACAAATTCGTATCCGTCGTTTTCAGTTGCAAATAATTCAATGGTAGTATTATAGTCATACAAACCGCTACCGGTTACACTACCATACTCATCGTTGTTAGCAATCGCATTAACGGTATATTTGAGTGCCTCGAAGTTGGCAGTAACGAATACATCGCGATCAACATTAAGTGTCAATGGATTCTCGGTATATGTGTCACCATCAATAGTCCAACTAATGAACTCATATCCTGTATTAGGAGTAGCAGTGAGAGTTGCAGTTGTTCCCTCAAGATAGTTACCTTTACCTTCTACCTTGCCCATATTTTCATCGTGGTTAACCTCTACAGCATAGAATGTACCTTCTACGCCACCTTCTTGCAAGGTAAATTGATATTTAGTAGCACATGGAGTAGAGACTGTACCTCCGTATGGCATAGCATAGAAAGTAAGGGTCTCAGCAGAGCGGTTTGTTACGTATAAGTTACCAGCATAGTCCCAGGAAAGTGCAGTATGGTTCTTTCCGGCGGTAGTTATCGTATATTGGGATGTCAAGGTGATTTTCCCACTTCCATTTCTAGAAACTGCGTAGATGGTGAGTTTTTGGGTTCCAGCACCAACAACAGCTAGTAAACTGCCATCAGGACTAATAGCTATACCACCATTGGTTGTTCCATTGTGTGAAAGTCCTTCGTTGAAATTATTATAGTCTACGCCTGATGCAATGACGTGTGCAATAGTAGGCTCGGTGGTTGTAGCAGTTGCACGGTGTTGTGTAAGCCATATACCGTCATTTAGATCATAAGATATGTATGCGTTGTCAGTTACAAGTGAGAGCGATTTTTCTGTAGTAAGATCTTTTTTTACATATGTACGGGAAGGTGTAGTCTCTGTCCATGTTGTAGCTGTGCCCAAATCATATTCTGTAATGATACGTTCGTCTGTAGATAGCATAACGAGTTGCAAGTCTTCACCTGCACCCTTTACGTCGATACCGATGGTTTTACCCTTAATAGTAGTAAATATATCTTTAAAATCCTCATTCAAATCAGCAGGATTCACTTCAACAACAGGAGATACTTCAGTAGGGGTAAAACGAGAAACAAATACGCGACCGTCTCCAGCTACAACAACGCGACTGATATCATCTGTTCCATATGTGATACCACCTGTAAACACATAGCCACCTGTAGCATTTTGAATAGGAGTTAATGTTGGATCAAAGGCGTAGAGTCCCTTACCTTCTTTTGAGTGGTATGCATTACCACCGGCAGTTGCTTCTGTTGCATAAATACGACCAAAGTATGGGCTTTCTGGACTGTTGTCAACATCTACACCGCGAGGTAGACAAAAACCGAATTGTGTGTCCTGCAGGGTAGGAGCAGATACAGAATTACCCTCTACAACTACTCTCCAAGATTGTGGAGAAGCAGTAGGGATACCTTCGGTAGAAATCTCTACAGAATGTGAACCTTTCTGGAGGTTAGATCCAGTACATTCAACTTCTTTAGCATCATTGCCAATAATGATTCTCACAGATGTAGCATCTGCGTTGAGCGAATAGTTAACGGTCAACGTCTTTTGATCTAGAGACAAGTGAGAAGAAAGAGCGTAAGCAAATGGGTTCAATGCAGCAAATGATACTGCGCTGAATAGCAATGCAATCGCAAAAAGAGATAGTTTCTTCATGATTAAATTGATTTAAAGTTAATAATATGGTTAATTATGGTGTTTTTATCGTAAAGATAACCGGCGCAAAGGTAAGAAAATATTTTCGGATATGCAAATATAAAATCAAAAAAATGAAAATTTATGTTAATAGGTTGCGTATTTCAAAAAAAAGTAGTAACTTTGCCACGAATTTTGTGCAGACAGAAACCGCGATTATGACAAAGGCCAATACGCATTATGTATATCAAGAGCCAGCTATAGAATTTGTGACTGTAGCGGTGCAGTTGTGCTTATACTTGGAGCAAGCAGATACACAAGAAAAATCCGATTTCATCGATAAAATGTTGTGTCTCTTGCCCCTCTTATATTTGAAAGCGCGTCTCCTTCCAAAGGGTAGGGAGGAAATGGAAGGCTATGTAGAGCGCTTTGTAACGGAAGTGGAGTATGAGGATATGCGACAAATGGTAGCGGCAAAACTGGGTTCGGATGATGCGTATTTAGAGGTTTTTGTGGAGGATATGCGCTATTCAGATGAGCCGATTACCGCGTTTGTGTCGGAAAACATAGCGGATATATATCAAGAAGTCAAAGATTTAGCATGCAACTATCAAACAAGAGAAGAGGCCGTGATGAATGATGCTTTGGTAAGTTGTATAGACGCTTTTGAACAGCATTGGGGACAGAAATTACTAAATGTATTGCGTGCGTTGCATGCATTGTCGTTATTAGAAGATGAGTAGTTTTTTGCCAAATACGTTTGCTGCACACATTGATAAGGTAGCTATTCAGGAGTTGCCAGTTGTGTGGTTTGAGGGAGATGTGATCGTGATAGATCGTCCTGAGATGGTAGCAGAAGCTGCTGCGTATTTGCGTGAGCATACCGTTTTGGGTGTAGATACGGAGGCGCGTCCCTCTTTCAAACGTGGGGTGCATTATCCGACGGCTTTGGTGCAGATTGCGACGCTCGAGAGATGCTATCTATTTCGATTAACGCATGTGGGTTTACCCGTTGAAATCGCAGAAATCTTGGCAAATCCAGCGATCTGTAAGGTGGGATTGGCGTTCAAAGATGATATTAACGGACTGAGAAGAAGGCGCGATTTTAAGCCAGCGAATTGTGTGGATTTGCAGTCGATTGTGTGTAAATATGGTATAATGGAACTGGGTTTGCAGAAGATTTTTGCCATTATCTTCGGTAAAAAAATCAGTAAAGCTCAGCAATTAACCAATTGGGAAAATTCGCATCTTACGCCCGAGCAAGCGCGCTATGCCTCGACAGACGCATGGGCGACACTAAGCATTTATTTGGCATTACAACAGGTCAAACCATTGTCTAAAAGGGCGGTAGAAGCACTGAAACGTGCAGAAAGAGAGGCGCAGATACAACGTCAGATGGAGGCCATGGCGAAAAAGCAACAAGAAAACGAAAAACTGAAAGCTGAAAACGAAAAGGTATGACAACAATCATTTTAAAACCACATAAAGAAGAGTCGCTGTTGCGAATGCACCCTTGGGTATTTTCAGGGGCTATCAAGAGTGTTCAGCTAGATGCCGATTATCCACATGCGGAGCCAAAAGAGGGCGAAATAGTGCAGGTGGTTGATTGCAAAGGGAATGTATTGGGTGTGGGCCATTATCAGATAGGCTCAATAGCTGTACGTATTTTGTGCTTTGGAGTGGCGAATCTACCCGAAGGATTTTGGCAGGAGCGAATAGCTGTGGCATACAAGGTACGTCAAGATTTGGGATTGATTACGGCAGAAAATAATACATTCCGTCTCATACATGGCGAGGGAGACTTTTTGCCGGGGTTGATTGTGGATATTTATGCGGATACAGCGGTGATTCAAGCCCATTCCATCGGTATGCACTGCCATCGTGAAGAGATTGCAGAGGCTATTGTGAAGGTGGTGGATCAGGTAGATAAGGTGTATTATAAATCAGATGACACTTTGCCTCATAAGGCAGTAGTGGAAGGTGCACGTGTGGGATACCTGATTGGTGAAGAAAAAGCCGATTTCAACGGAGATTTTTGGGCAAAAGAGAATGGATTGGACTTCAGAATTGATTGGTTGAAGGGACAAAAGACAGGCTTTTTTATTGATCAACGAGAGAATCGAGCATTATTGGAGAAGTACGCCAAAGGCAAAGAGGTGCTGAATATGTTCTGCTATACGGGTGGATTTTCGGTCTATGCTTTGCGTGGCGGAGCTAAATTGGTACACTCGGTAGATGTCAGTCAGAAAGCAATAGACCTCGTTAAGAGCAATGTGGCACATAACTTTGGAGATACGGCACCCCATGAAGCCTATGCGGAAGAAGCGTTTGAGTTCATGGCTAAGAATCAAAATAAATATGATTTGATCGTACTCGATCCCCCTGCTTTTGCAAAACATCGTGATGCAGTTAAGAATGCGTTGAGGGGGTATCAGCGCTTGAATGCTAAGGGTATTCAGAGTATTCGTCCTGGAGGTATATTATTTACTTTCTCTTGCTCGCAAGCTATTGATAAAGATATGTTTAGGTTAGCTGTTTTCTCTGCTGCCGCACAAGTGGGGAGAAAAGTGAGAATATTGCACCAATTACATCAGCCTGCCGACCACCCAATCAATATCTACCACCCAGAAGGAGAGTATTTGAAGGGATTGGTATTGCAGATAGAATAATACTAAACCGCTTTAACATAATGAGTTATCTAAATGAATTAAATGAAGCACAGCGTGCTGCCGTGGAGTATAATGACGGACCGCATCTGGTAATAGCAGGTGCAGGCTCGGGTAAGACGCGCGTTCTTACTTATAAGATAGCATATCTCTTGGAGCACGGTATTCATGCTGGCAATATCTTGGCGCTGACCTTTACCAATAAAGCTGCTCGAGAGATGAAAAGTCGCATTGCTAATTTGGTAGGAGATCAAGTGGCGAGATATCTTTGGATGGGTACTTTTCACTCTATTTGTACACGTATCTTGCGTCAAGAGGCAGAGTCAATAGGTTATACTAGAGATTTTACTATTTACGATACAACCGACTCTAAATCAGTGATTAAGCATATTGTGAAGGATATGCAATTGGATGAGAAAGTGTACAAACCCAATGTGGTTTTATCACGTATATCGTTGGCTAAAAATCAGCTGTTATCACCTACATCATATAGTGCGAATCGCGATTATACGATGCAGGATAGGTTTGCTCGAATCCCTGACGTGTCCCGCATATACTCAGAGTACAATCGCAGATTGAAAGCTTGCAATGCGATGGATTTTGACGATCTGTTATTTTTGACCAACACATTATTCAAAAAGAATGAGGAGGCCTTGCGCAAATATCAAGAGTATTTTCGCTATATCCTGGTAGATGAGTATCAAGATACGAATTATTCGCAATACCTGATTGTCAAGCGTTTGGCAGAGCCGGAGAATCGGATTTGTGTCGTGGGAGATGATGCACAATCCATCTATTCTTTCCGTGGTGCGAACATTGAGAATATTTTGACTTTCCAAAAAGGATATGCAGATGCCAAATTATTTAAGCTAGAACGGAATTATCGTTCTACACAGACCATTGTTAATGCGGCAAATTCCTTGATTCGCCATAACCGTGGACAGATCCCCAAGGCGGTATATTCGGAGTTGGCTCTCGGCGAGCGACTGCAATTGAGCACCTACATGTCGGATCGCGATGAAGGTAAGGCGGTTGCACAACAGGTAAAACTGCTCTATCGTCAAGGGTTTGATTATGAGTCAATTGCGGTAATGTACCGCACGAATGCACAGTCGCGTGTAATAGAAGATGAGTTGCGCCATTTGGGTATCCCTTATCGCATTTATGGAGGTATGAGCTTCTACCAACGCAAGGAGATCAAAGATGCGATTGCGTATTTCCGTTTGGCACTTAACCCACATGATAATGAGGCATTTGCACGTGTGATTAATTATCCATTGCGAGGAATAGGCGATACAACCGTGATGAAGGTGCGCGAGGCAAGTCGTATGTCGGGCTGCTCGATGATGGAGGTAATTATGAATCCTGAAGCGGCCAAGTTGGAGGTTTCGGCTGCTACGATGAAGAAGCTAACTGCTTTTGCTGAAATGATGCACGGCTATACGGAGCGTGTCGCAACCACAGATGCATATGAGTTTGCGACGATGATGATGCGTGATACGGGTGTCATGCGTGAAGCTAAAGCGGACACTTCGCAGGAGGGTATCGCGCGTCTAGAAAACTTGGAGGAGATGTTAGCGGGTATTCATGAGTTTGTCGATCAGCAACTGCGTGATGGAAAGACTTTTGCCCCGATGGCAGAATTCTTGTCCGAAGTGAGTCTGCTGACAGATCAGGATGAGAATCAAGAGGATAACCAAGCTCGTGTTACTCTCTTGACCGTACATGCAGCGAAGGGGTTGGAGTTTAAGGTGACGTTTATTGTGGGATTAGAAGAAAACTTGTTCCCATCGCAGTTCTGCCAAGCTCCTAGAGAGATTGAAGAGGAGCGTCGATTGCTGTATGTGGCGATTACTCGTTCGATGGAACGTTGCTATTTGACCAATGCACGTCAGCGCTTCCGAAATGGACAGACCGTCTTCTCTTCGCCATCAAGATTCTTGAAGGATATTGATACATGCTATGTGCAGCAGACACAAGCCATGTCTGTATTCACTACACCACCGGTTAAAATTCAAACGAGAACAACGAGCATGTCGTCTAGCACTTCGACGCTTACTTCCAACTCGAAATTGAAGAGTGTGTCGAAGCAAGTGGGGTCCTCCACCTCTAAAACGCGCAAGGAAGTACGGTCTGAATGGAAGAAAAACGATCGCGTTGTACACAAGGTGTTTGGAGCAGGTGTGGTGTTGGATGTTTATCACGAAAACGAAAACGATAAGATTGATATTCAGTTTGATAACGTGGGTAAGAAAACCTTACTCTTGACGTATGCCAAACTGACACATGAATAAAAAATAATCGTCTAAATAGCTTAGATTATGAACAAGATTGTAAGCAAGCGTTTCTATTCGGAGAACGTAGCGGAAATAGTGGTGGAAGCTCCATTGATCGCTCGTAGTAGGAAAGCGGGGCACTTTGTGATTGTGCGTGTGGATAAGAATGGCGAACGAATGCCGCTAACTATTTCTGATGCGGATCTTGAGAAAGGAACAATCACGTTGGTCGTTCAGCGTATTGGAGTGTCGTCCAGTAAGTTGTGCGCATTGAATGATGGTGATTATGTGGCGGATTTGGTGGGTCCTTTGGGAAAAGCAACAGATATTCGCAATTTCGGTACAGTAGTATGTGCTTGTGGTGGTGTGGGGGCTGCGCCTATGTTGCCTATTGCCCAAGCCTTGAAGAAAGCGGGTAATAAAGTGGTTACCGTGTTGGCTGCTCGCAACAAAGATTTGATTATCTTGCATGATCAGTTAGCAGCGGTGTCAGACGAAGTAATTGTGATGACCGATGATGGATCAATGGGGCAAAAAGGTCTTGTGACAGAGGGAGTTGAGCAGGTTATCAAGCGCGAGCAGGTTGATAAATGTGTGACCATTGGACCTGCGATCATGATGAAATTCGTGGCATTGACCACAAAAAAATACAACATACCAACTGAGGCAAGTTTGAATACAATCATGGTGGATGGCACAGGAATGTGTGGCGCCTGCCGTGTCACAGTAGGAGGGAAAACGAAGTTCGTTTGTGTGGATGGTCCCGAGTTTGATGCGCATCAAGTCGATTTTGATGAGATGTTGTCGCGTTTACGTCAGTATAAGGCAGAGGAAACTAGAAGTTCTGAGATCCTCGGTTCTATAGAAAATGCTTCTGAACAAGCGCAAAGCACGCCTGAACAGCAGAACAGAGGCCAAGCATCTTCTAAACCTCTGGCTCCATTTGAAGGAAAAGCGAAGGATAGAGTAGCTATTCCGCGAGTGAAAATGAATGAGTTAGAGCCACAAGATCGTATTCAGTCTTTGGATGCAGAGGTTAATCAGGGACTAACTTTTGAGCAAGCTATTACCGAAGCACACCGTTGCTTGAATTGTAAGAATCCAACCTGTGTGGAGGGATGTCCTGTGAATATCAATATCCCTGGTTTTATCAAGCAGTTGGAGCTTGGAAACGTGTTGGGTGCCGCCCAAATAATAAGCGAAAGTAGCACATTACCAGCTGTTTGCGGCCGTGTCTGCCCTCAAGAGAAACAGTGCGAATCCAAATGTATTCACCTGAAAATGGGCAAGGAAGCTGTGGCGATTGGCTACTTAGAGCGTTTTGTGGCGGATAATAATACGGCAGAAAACAAGAGTCAGGTATCTACAAATGGCAAGAGGATTGCTGTTGTAGGTAGTGGTCCTGCGGGATTGGCTTTTGCGGGAGATATGGCAAAATATGGCTATGAAGTGACTGTCTTTGAGGCTCTGCATGAGATTGGTGGCGTGCTGAAATATGGTATTCCAGAGTTCCGTCTGCCTAACAGAATTGTGGATAAAGAGATAAACGGTTTGCGCGCATTGGGAGTAACTTTCCAAACGGATACAATCATTGGCAAAACGCTGAGTATGAAAGACTTGCAGGATATGGGATTCGAAGGCGTTTTCGTTGGAAGTGGTGCTGGTCTGCCTCGTTTTATGGGTATTCCTGGAGAGAACTTGAACGGTGTCATGTCTTGCAACGAGTACCTTACCCGGGTCAACTTGATGAATGCTGCTTCTGACAACTCCGATACACCAATATTGAAAGCCAAGAATGTAGTAGTTATTGGTGGTGGAAATACTGCAATGGATGCAGTTCGGACTGCCAAACGACTAGGAGCTGAGCGTGCAATTGTCGTTTATCGTCGTAGCGAGGAGGAGATGCCTGCACGTGTAGAGGAAGTGCGCCATGCCAAGGAAGAGGGTGTAGAGTTCATGACCTTGCATAACCCTATTGAGTATCACGCCGACGAGAATGGACGCGTGAACGAGGCTGTATTGCAAGTAATGGAACTGGGCGAACCAGACGAATCTGGCAGACGTAGTCCTCTGGCTGTAGAGGGAAAAACCGTGACGATAGCTGTGGACGAAGTGATTGTGAGTGTAGGAGTTAGCCCTAATCCGTTAATCCCATCTTCGGTTGAAGGTTTGGATGTTTCGAAGCGTGGAACAATCGTAGTTAACGAGCAAATGCAATCTTCTATCCCAACCTTATTTGCTGGTGGTGATATTGTTCGTGGTGGTGCAACAGTAATCCTTGCGATGGCTGATGGACGTAAAGCTGCCAAGGAAATGCATAGATATTTATCGGAGTAGATTCTTACAGCCTGCGACTACATCTCGATATGTGGCTTCAAAATCACCTGTGTACCAGGGGTCTGCCACATCGCGATCTAGCAACTTGCCTATCTTTGGCTGAGCCAGAGAAGAGTCAGATTGCATGATTGCTTCGCCTAATACGCGGCGAAGATTGCGAAGATTATACTCTTCCATACAGAGTATGAGGTCAAAATGCTGATAGTCCGATTGTGTAATTTGGCGGGCTGAATGTCTGGTAAATGGTACCCCGTGAGCACTTAGACAACGCTTGGCTGGAGGATAAATATCATTGCCAATCTCCTCGCGAGATGTTGCACACGAATCTATTTCCCAATCTTGTTCTACACCAAGTTCTGCTACCATATGTCGCATTACCATCTCTGCCATCACGCTGCGGCAGATATTTCCATGACAAACAAATAATACTTTCTTCATACCTCTAAACAATAGCGAAGCATTCGCTAAACGATCTTTTACTTAAATCCAAAGACAAAATAAACTGCTGCTACCAAACACAATGCAGCTACAATGTGGTTCCATTTGACGTGCATGTGAAAGGCCAATACAGAGAATACCACAAACACAACCAATGTGATCACTTCTTGCAAAATCTTGAGTTGCATCAGCGAAAATGGGCCACCATTCCCCTCAAAACCAATACGATTTGCTGGCACTTGCAGACAATACTCAAAAAAGGCAATACACCAGGAAATAGCTACCACTCCGATCAAAGGAAGAGCCTTAAACCATGAAAACTCAGCCATCTTGAGATGACCATACCATGCGAGCGTCATAAAGACATTAGACGCCACCAACAACAATATTGTATAAAAACTAGTCATATTCAATTTACCTACTAATTCTTAGTGATTACTTAGTGATTAGTTAGTTATTCATATACCAATCAGTATCTCGAAATAGTTATTTCTTTATTTTTTTAGGCAGATAAACATCTTTTATGTTCTCTAATGCACCCATAATGGACTCTCTCACATTAGGATTGAGAGCCTCCAGCTGCTGAAGCAACCCCTTCACGACAGCGCGATTACTCACCTTTTCTAATGGACAAAGCTTCGTTTGTTTCTGATAATCACTTAGTTCCGCATAACGTTGTATGTCTTTTTCTTCAATCAAACACAACGGACGAATCATCTGAATAGGCATCTTCTCCATCTCTAGTAGCGGAGGAATAGTGCCTATACTACCTTGAAAAATAAGATTCATTAGCAATGTTTCCACCACATCATCCATATGATGCCCTAGGGCTATCTTGTTACATCCAAGTTCTTGTGCCACATCAAACAGCACTTTTCGTCGATACCATGAGCATAGAAAACATGGATTCTTTTCCTTCTTGCTTTCACCTTTATCCGCTTCTTGCTCGCCAATTTCTGTATCGCGTACTATCAAAGGTACGCGCGCACGCATGCAAAACTCCTCCAGATAACTCAAATCTGAATGATAATCACGCTCCTTCACGCGAACATGTACCGCTGTCACTTTAAAACGAGGAACATGAATCTGAGCACGTTTGCCCAATAATTCAACCAATGCCAGAGAATCTTTACCGCCACTTAGACCAATTAAAATATGATCGCCATCAGCAATCAGCCCGTAATCTGCACAGGCTTTATGAAAGCGTTTCGTCAGGCGAGATCGCAAACGGATAAGCTCTATTTCTGCTGCTGGTTTTTCTTGCATAAACTACGAAAAATCGCACAAAGGTAGTGAAAAAATCGCAATTCCCACACAAAAACACAGAAAAATGCACTTTTTTTGCATTTTTTTGTCGAATTATTTGGTCAGTTCAAAAAAAAGCAGTACCTTTGCACTCGCTTTCGGTTGAGAGCGATGTTCTTTAACATTTTGCGGCAGTAGCTCAGTTGGTAGAGCACAACCTTGCCAAGGTTGGGGTCGCGAGTTCGAGTCTCGTCTGCCGCTCTATAGGAATGAGCAGGACATAGTTCCTGCTTTATTTTTCTCAAAACGGTCTGTGCAACAGCGCATTCCGACGAGCCCAAATGGCGGAATTGGTAGACGCGCTCGTTTCAGGTGCGCGTGTTGAGAGACGTGCAGGTTCGAGTCCTGTTTTGGGCACAACCTAAAAAAGTGATCATAAATACATTAGATAAACTAACGAGGACTTTCTGAGCCCGAGTTAAGCGCAGGTGGTGAAATTGGTATACACGCTACTTTGAGGGGGTAGTGGTCGCAAGACCGTGTGAGTTCGAGTCTCATCCTGCGCACACAGAAAGAGTAATTCTTTGAATTACTCTTTTTTTTGTTTTATAACTATTGCATATTTCCAAAAAAAGCAGTAATTTTGCAGCATAATTGTTAAACTTCTTATTTTGTGGATGTATGAAAGAATTTTTTGGATCTTTTGAAATCTGGCAGGTCTTGTCATCTTTTATCTTTCTATTTGCTATCGTTGACCCTCTGGGAAATATTCCTGTGACCCTCAACATGGAGAGAAAGGGTGTGAAAATATCACCATGGCAAGTATCCTTGGCCACAATCGTAATATTGATCACCTTCCTTTTTGCTGGAGAATGGGTACTCAAGCTATTTGGCGTGAAAATTGAGTATTTCGCGATTGCCGGTGGATTTGTGATTTTCTTGATGGCAATGGAAATGGTATTAGATGTTTCCATCTTCAAAAACGAAGGATTAGAGGGATCAGGTAGTATTGTACCATTAGCTTTCCCAATGTACGCTGGACCTGGTGCTTTTACGGCAGTTCTATCAATTACTGCTGAGTACGATATCATTAACCTTGTGATAGCCATCACGCTTAATACCGTAGTGCTTTTTGCGATTCTTTCTGGTACAAAATGGCTCACAAAATACATCGGACAAACGACTCTGTATATCTTACGGAAGTTCTTTGGTATCATTGTGTTAGCTATCGCATGTAAGTTGATGTTTGCAAATCTTGCAATGGTATTTAGTTAATTAAAAGTCATGAAATTGAATAGTAAAATTGTTGGATTATTGCTGTTGGTAGCCTCTTTGGTGGCATGCCAGCATGCTCCTTCTTTTCAGGTTAATGGCGTTATAGCGAATGCCGAAGGAAAAACGCTCTATTTGGAGCATACGGCATTGGTTAAAACGACTATAGTGGATTCATGTGTGTTGGGTGAAAAAGGTGATTTCGCACTCAATGCTCCAGCTCCAGAGTACCCTGATTTCTATCGTCTGAGAGTAGCGAATCTTTCTTTGCCTCTGGCAGTTGACTCCAATGAAACAATATCTGTGTTCGCAACTTGTGATAGTTTGCCACTCACGTCATCTATCAACGGTAGCGAGCAGTCGCTCACCATGGCGCAATTGCGTGCTACGGCTCGTAACGCTTCCAGAGAGAACTTGCGTGAAGCGGCTAAGAACGTTATTGTGGCTAATCCCAAATCTTTAGCTGCCTATTATGCACTCTTCCTCAAACTACAAGGAGAGAGTATATGGAATATCCTTGATCCTGCGGATCGACGTATGTATCAAGCAGTTGCAACTTCATTTAATACTTGGATGCCCAATTATGAACGTTCGAAAGCTCTCTACAACCAGGTCAGAGATGTCTTATCCGCTGAGCGTGCTGTTAAACAACAAGTGATCGTCAACCAAATGATCAGCGAAGCTGAAAATGCATTCTTGGATATTACACTCACGGATGATAACGGCAAGAGCCAATCTCTAGAGAACCTTAAAGGAAAAGTCGTTGTGTTAGACTTTTCTGCAATTGAAATGGAGCAGAGCAAAGGCTATATTTTTGAGCTACGTGACCTTTATAACGCATATAACAAACGTGGCATGGAGATCTATTCCGTATCCTTTGATCGCAATAAATTGCTCTGGGAAGATGGTGTGCTAAACCTCCCATGGATCAATGTATATGCTGGCGAGAAAGCCGGAGAAGTGCTCGTACGCTATAATGTGCAAACATTACCTACGCTCTTCTTGCTGGATCGTAAGGGCAACGTACAAGGTCGTTATTCTGATTTCAAAGCACTTGAAGCCGACATCAATAAATATCTGTGATCTTGCTCTCAAAGTCGGCTTCGATGCTTGTGGCATAGCACCTGTGCGTCGATTAGATGACGATGCGCTATTCATGGATCGTTGGATTCAACAAGGATTACATGGCAACATGGACTACTTGGAGCGCAACTGTGAGAAGAGATACGATCCATCCCTCTTAGTGTCTGGTGCACAGTCGGTACTAGTGTGTCTGCTGACCTTTGAGAAATCGGGTAGAGATTATCATAGGCGCGTAAAATCATTGCTTTATACACTTGAAGCAAAGCTAAAAGAGGCGTTTGGAGATGACATTGTTTCGCAAACGCACCAACATATTTTTTGCGACTCAGCTCCTATGCTTGAACGGCGTTGGTGTGTTGAAGCTGGATTAGGGTTTATTGGAAAAAATCACCAATTCATCCATCCTAAATTCGGAAGTTTGGTACATCCTGGAGAAATACTCTTGAATGTACCTATCAACTCCGATACCACCTCGTTATCACCCAAAAGGGAATTCGAAGAGATACCCGAATTATTATCGGGGATTGACGAGTCCATAGGCACACGCTGCGCTGATTGCCAATTATGTCTCGAAGCATGCCCTACTGGGGCTCTGCGAAACGAACTATGGAACGCAACACAATGTATAGCATATACTACGCATCATTGCTTGGAATGTCAGCTTGTCTGTCCATATAACCACCATGATATTAATTGATAAAAATAAACTATAATGAAAAATCTCAAACTCGGAATTGCGTCTGACCATGCTGGTTTTGCGCTCAAACAAACTGTTATTGATTGGCTTACGGAGCAAGGTGTACAAGTAACCGACTATGGTTGTCCTTCTACAGACAGCTGCGATTACCCTGATTTTGCTCACCCAATGGCAACATCCGTAGAGGATGGTACCAATGATTTCGGTATCGCCATTTGTTCTACGGGTAATGGCATTACGATGACTTGTAACCACCACCAAGCTATCCGTGCTGCACTCTGCTGGGATGAACCTTTAGCAGCTCTTGCACGTCAACACAACAATGCCAACGTCCTTGGATTACCTGCTAACTATATTTCTGCAGAGAAAGCCCTTGAATTGGTAAAAATATTTCTCACCACCGAGTTTGAAGGTGGCCGACACGAGCGCCGTGTTAATAAGATTGCTTGCAAGTAGGATTTTCAACCAATTGCGTTGTTGGACTAGTTACGCACTATCTCATCTTGGGGTAGTGCGTGTCCGTCATCTACCTACCTTTGTCAGCGTTGAGCCTGCCAATTTTTGTCAACTTCGATGCCCCGAATGTCCTGTGGGAAGATGGAATAAGGAACTGCGAGATAAGACAAAAGACTCATCAGCTTCAATCGAACTAGCAAAAGCAAAAAATACGATGAGTATGGAGATGTTTGCTAGAATACTGCAGCAAGTGCAGGCGACTGCTCATACGATCCAGTTTTATTTCCAGGGAGAACCTTTGCTCAATCGACTGCTACCAGAGATGATTGCTGCCGCACATAAACTTGGGCTTTATACAATTGTTTCTACCAATGCACAGGCGCTAAACCAACTTATGGCACAAGCGCTCATTAAAAGTGGGCTCAACCGTATTATTGTTTCAATCGACGGATTCTCCGAGGAGTCATATGCAGCCTACAGAACAGGAGGAAGTCTTGAAAAAGCATTGGAGGGATTGCATTTCTTGTACGAGACCAAAACGCAATATCGAAGCCATATTCGTATTGAATTGCAAGTTCTTCGACTCAAAACCAACGAGCACGAATGGCAATGGATCAAGAAGAACTACAAGAAACTCGGGGCTACACATCTGGTGTTCAAGACTGCTCAACTCTATGATTTTGAGCATGGTCATCCTCTTATACCTACTGATGAGCGATATTCTCGCTACAAGAAAATTGCGGATAATACCTATGTGCACAAAAAAAATAGAATTCAAAATTCAAAATTCTTAATTCCACATACCCCTTGCCTTCGCCTTTTCTCTGGCTGTGTGATCACTACCAACGGTGATGTACTTCCTTGCTGTTATGATAAAGAGCATCGTTATTCGTATGGCAACATCGCGGAACAATCGTTGTTAGACTTATTTCACTCTACTAAGGCGAATGCGTTGCGTCAGTGCGTATTGTTGCAAAACAATGCTGTACCCGAAATGTGTAAAAATTGTGATCGTTGAAAAATATGAAAGAAATACTCAACTTTTTAACGGAATTAGCGTGCAATAACAACCGCGAATGGTTTAATGAGCACAAAGATTGGTATATACGTTGCAACCAGCAGTTTGAGCTCTTTACGGCTCAATGGCTGGAGCGATTGGTGGAGATGGATCCCGAGATGAAGGCGCTTACACCTAAGGATTGTATTTGGCGCATTTATCGTGATGTGCGTTTCTCGCATGACAAACGTCCGTTCAAAGAGTGGTTTGGGGCTTTCCCTGCAGTAAAAGGTGGCAAGAAAAGCGATAGAGGTGGATTTTACGTGCATTTGCAACCAGGAAAGTGTCTATTTGCAGGAGGTATATGGTGCCCAAATAAGGATCTACTTCATGCCTTGCGTCGCGAAGTGTTGGCGAACTATGATGAGGTTGAAGAACTATTTGCTAATCCGCAAGTAAGCAAGTATTTTCAAGATTTCGATACCGATCAAATGCTTAAGAAAGTGCCTCAGGGTTTTCCGTCTGACTTCCTGCATGCTGACTGGTTAAAGCGCAAGGCCTATACGTTCTCTACTCCGCTGACCGATGAGCAAGTCTGTGCGCCTGATTTTTTGGATCTTGTGACTGATATCTCCCGTGCCGCTAAACCTATCAATGATTTTCTCAATTATACCTTTGAGGAATACGGCGAGTTCCCAGATAGGAGGTAGTTGATAGGTTAATAAAGTGGTAAAATGCTTCACGTTTCACTTTCGTGTTTCATTTCCAGGTCATGTTCCGCGAGCGAACCGATTACATGAGTAATTATAGTACATTCTGCACAAAAAAAAACAGCCCGAAAGCTGTTTTTTTATTCTTCAGATATCTTCCGACCCATTTGAATGTCTTGATATCCTTAGAGCAATTCTACGGAGCGGTTGACGAATTTCGCGAGCGCTTCGCCTTTAAGTTGACCAGCCGCTAACATGGCAATGTCAATGAGCTGATGAATCTTCTCAGAAGATGTTGCATAGGCCGCATATTGCTCTTTTAACTGCATCTTCAATGCGGCTAGTTCCTTTGTAACGTTGGTTACTGCATCTTTCTCCTCTTGGGTGAGATCGGCTTCTTTTTTACCCTTCTGTGCTTCTTGCAAAGTAGTTTCCTCTACTTTCTTAATGGCAATCTGCTCCAAAAGTGGTTTAACACCTGCCTCACAAGCATTATTGATATCTGCCAAAAGGCTCATTACTTTCTCATTGGCAGTATTAATCACCAAATTATATTGGTCTGGCATATTGCCATAGAATGCCATGCCTTGTTGGTGGGCGGACATCTCCTTCATGCGGCGCATAAACTCGTTTTGCGTAAGGAAAACAGGGAGTGCATCCGCAGAAACGGATTCTAATGAAACTGCATAGTTGGTTTTATCGGTTTTTGGCAACTGAGATTCGAAGGTGTAGCGAAGTGCATCTTCCTCATTGGAGGATAGTTCTACTTTCGCCTTATCGTCCTTTTGAATGATATTTTCAATCACATCTGAGTCAATGCGCACAAAGCGGATTGCACCTTTCTTGTCGTTGTCGGTAGTGTGTTCAAAACTCTTTTGCTCAAACTGTGACATAGCATGTACGTCCAATTCGCCGTCCATGAGAAGTACGTCGTAACCTTTCTCCTTGGCGCGTTGGATATAGGCGTAGCATGCATCTACATCTTGTGCGTAGAGCATTATCACATCGCCATGCTTATCTGTTTGATTCTCTTTAACTTGCTCCTTGTATTCCTCGAAAGTGAAGTACTTGCCATCAATATTCTTTAAGAGAGCAAAACCTACTGCACGATCATAGAACTTTTCATCAGAAAGCATTCCATATTGGATAAAGAGCTTGATATCGTCCCATTTTTGCTCAAATTCCTCACGATTGCTGCGGAATATCTCTGCCAACTTGTCAGCCACTTTCTTGGTAATATGGTTAGAGATCTTCTTTACGTTGTTATCGCTTTGAAGGTATGAACGGCTCACGTTGAGCGGAATATCTGGTGAGTCGATTACACCATGAAGAAGAGTCAAGTATTGTGGCACGATGTTCTCTACTTCGTCGGTCACAAAGACTTGATTGCAATAGAGTTGAATCTTATTGCGCTGAATATCAATGTTATTCTTGATACGAGGGAAATATAGAATACCCGTCAAGTTGAATGGATAGTCCACATTGAGGTGAATATGGAAAAGTGGCTCATCCATTTGATGAGGATAGAGTTGGTGATAGAAGTTCTTGTAATCCTCTTCCGTAAGGTCAGCTGGTTTGCGTGTCCAAGCTGGGTTTACATCGTTGATAATATTCTCTTCAGTAGTCTCTACTTGCTTGCCGTCCTTCCATTCCTTCTTCATGCCAAAAGCAATTTCCACAGGAAGGAACTTGCAGTACTTGGTTAGCAAACCTTCTACAGTTGCATCTTCTAGATACTGAGCATATTCCTCGTTGATATGGAGAACAATATCTGTTCCTCGCTCGGATTTAATGGTCTCCTCCATAATATATTCTGGTGAACCATCGCAACTCCAATGAACAGCTTTTGCATCCTCTTGGTAACTCAATGAGAAAATCTCTACTTTGTCTGCTACCATGAAAGCAGAGTAGAAACCAAGACCAAAGTGACCAATGATAGCTGCTGCATTATCCTTGTATTTATTAACGAACTCCTCTGCACCAGAGAAGGCGATTTGGTTGATATATTTATCTACTTCTTCGGCTGTCATACCGATACCATGGTCTTGAACAGTGAGGGTCTTTTTCTTCTTATCAATCACCACGCGTACACGTGTATCGCCTAACTCACCTTTTGCTTCACCTACAGAAGCGAGAGTTTTGAGCTTTTGAGTCGCATCTACAGCGTTAGATACCAATTCACGAAGGAAAATCTCGTGGTCAGAATAGAGAAATTTCTTAATAATGGGGAAGATGTTTTGCGATGTTACCCCGATATTGCCTTTTGTTGCCATATTGTTATTTGTTAAAAAGTTTCACAGTTTAAGGCGGCAATGCCGCTTTTTCAATAATAGATTATACAAAAAGTTTGCCAAGTGTAGTCTTTCTGCCAAAATGGCATAAAAAAATCGCTTGAACATTTTATTCAAGCGATTTAGAGGATAGATATATGCGGTTCTTAGAGCATAAACTTAGCCCAACCTTGTTTGCGTTTTACTTTGCCATCTACTGCATGCTTAATCACATACATGGCGTTCTTTTGGAGGCGCTCTACAGGAATCATGTAATCAGATACACCGTCATACACAGGGCTAGAATATACTAATTCCCCTAAAGAATTATAAACGTATAGCATATCTCCATTTTGTGGTGAAGATAGATAAACCACATGTGAAACCTTGTCGTAACTAATGCTATCAATAATGAGTGGCATTTGATTTTTATCAACCTCTTCTCCTACAGTTGCTGTGGTAACCTTTAGCGGTGCTGAAAGGGGCGAAATATGCTCTTCGCATCCTTTGGTAATATCAGAACTTTGAAGTGAGTAATAGTAGGTAGTGTTGGAGGCAATATTCGTGATTTCATAGTAACATGCTGCTTCATCTTCAAATGCGTCAATTGACAATTCTTTACCACGATAGATATAGTTGATATTGCGAGAGCAGGTAGCCATAAATGCGTCCATGGCAACGCCATTACCATCATTATTGGTGTAGGTGAGTCGGAATTGTGTGTAGTTGTCCGCTATGTCAAAAGTATGTGTGAAGGTTGTTCTTTTGGTGGATGCTAGTATGGTGATTCGTTCCTCTGGAAGTGTAATCCATTCTGTTCCATTCCATGCTTCCATGTCAAGATAACCAACTGTATCGGCACTAGATGTAAAAGCATTAAGCCAATATGAAATAGAAGTGATAGGAGCGAGATATGCCTCAGAGGTTATATAATCACCCGTGTTCTTCCAGAGCAGAGCCCTTGTGCCTTCTGATTTTGAAGAAGTGGTGGTTTGTGTAGTGTTGCTGCTCCAACCTTCAGAATCAATAGCGATGCTATTGTTAAAGTTCTCGAATCCTTGTAGAAACATAGATTCTCCCTCCTCTGATTGATACAATGTGACGTAGTAGAGGACGGCATCTTCAACAGGTTTCCACGATATCCTGAATGAATACGGAGAAACGTGGGTCGCAGGTTTTACAACGGGCGTAGTAATGTATGTAGGTCGTGGAGCCACACCTTTGAGTGCGATCGACACCGTAGCTCCTTGAGTAGAGATTGTTAGGGAGCCCATTACGTCTTCGCAACTTTGGCGAACAGGTATATAACTTACCCACACCTCTTGTATGAGTGTATCATGATTATTGACAGGGAGTTCGAGCACTTTTTTCCATGCATTATCTCCGCGGGAAGGTGCCTCTTCTCCTATAGCTACGTAGAAATTGCCCTTTGTGCTTAGGGTGATTGTGTCTGAGTGGACTTGTAATGCGGTAAGTGTGAATGATTGTGGTTCCCAATCGACAATTCTTTTATTATCAGAAACGGTCGTTACGAAGTACATATCTGTTACATCAGTTTGGAGGGTTACATCTCCAATACCTTGGTAAACAAAACTCAAAGAGCCATTATGATCTGTAATATCAAAGATGTTGTGATCGGTAAGTACCGTTCCATCGTGTAGTTTTGGAATAAATGTGGTTACCTTTTGTGTTCCTGGATATGAGTCAGAAGCTCGTCCATCCTCTCCATTTCTGCGTTCGCTCCATGGTATTCCATTTGCCTCTTCCAGGTGAATACGCATGATATTTGGTCCTACGTTTGGCGTATTATTGTCCCATGCAGATTGTAAGTAATCAATGTGCCAAACCAGCATTCCTGAGCCTGGTAGGTATGCGTCCCATCCAGTTTTAGGTCTGTATTCCAGCATGAAGAATTCGGATGGATTAGGATTCTTACCCTCTAAGTTATGTGGTTGTGGTGCAATGAGATATGCTTGATTCTCAGTTGCTAGAGGGAGCAATGTGTATTGTCCTCTCTCTGTGAGTTGCTCTGGCTTGAGCCATCCTAGGTAGAAGCGCTCGTATGCACTATACATAGGTGGAGTACGGCCATTATCTGTATGGCTTCCCGAACACATGATAGACCAGTCGGCTACGGAGTAGTAGTTATAGTTGATATCATAGAGATCTGGCAATCCAAGTACGTGTCCAAATTCATGGCAGAAAGTTCCTACATTCGCGCGTACGCTGCCATTGATACCTGAGTGTTCTGCGGTACAAGCATATGTGGCGAGTCGCTTCCCTTGAATGACAATGTTTAATGTAGAGATATTACTTTGGTGAGGCCATATATTGTTAGCTGGAGCTCCTTCCGATTGGTTGTATCCGGCATAGAAAAGGAATACATTATCCACAACGCCGTCATTATCAGTATCGTAATTTTTGAAATCAACTCCGCTTTCAGCAGCCAGTTGGCATGCTTCTATGAGCATCTCATGTGGTTTACGGTCTTTGTATTTTCCTTCTTCAGCTCCGTAATACTCCAGATTTTTGCTTACGGTAAAAGGTCCAAAAGCGTCAAATTGTGGTTGAAATACGCTATCAGAGGCTGCAATGAAGTAATCTCGGCAAGATCCGACAGCTTGATTGTGGTTATAGCCTGATTGGTTGAGCAAGTTGTTGAAATCTTCAAGTGTTTGCTCAAAAGGTGTATCTTTGAATCCTACTAATAGCACGAGTGATCTAGGACTACCTACCAAAGGGAACTTAGATGGAACTCGTTGTGCTTGTTTTACGCGTGCGGATTGACGTAGAATAGCTCCTTGTTGAACAATTTTTTCAATAGGTTGATTGTCTTTAACAAGGAAACCTTGTTTGTTAAATTTGAGTGGAGTACCATCGAGTAGAGTATAGAAATGATGGAACTCGTCTCCGTGCAATCTTACCATGATGGTTGTACCGTCAGGCTGTGTGATTTCAACAGGATAAGGCACAGCCGGAACTGCCCATAGAGCTATAGATAGAATGGAAATCAGCGCAGTGAATAAAACCTTTTTCATATTTAAATAAGTATATTTACAATAAATTCGGTGCAAAGTTACGAAAAAAAAAAGATATATGCAAAAATATTGTAAAAAAATGGACTCCGGATTCCCGAAGCCCATTTTGGTAGATCTATGTGATATAGATTATTTTGATCCAGTAGTGGATTATTTTTTGTACATTTTGTGTGTGTTGAGAACAGTATTGATATCCTTACCAATGTGTACGCGCTCTGGGTTGATGAGATAGTGTTTGCCCTTAGCACTTACCTCTGCAGGCTCTTCTTCTGGAAGTACTACATTGGTGCAAATTTGCTCTATAATACGTACGTTATAAGGCTCAATTACGCTAGTTGGATAGCCATTATCATCCATCTCTACTGCCAAACCAAACCAACGGCCAACGTTGAGGTAGTCAAGCCACTCAATCTCAGCATAGTATGCAAGACCTTCGTCGGTATCGTAGAACTCGCCGTACTTCAAGGTAGCTGTATTGTATGTGCTATATTCCTCGTCGTAGTTGATATAGAAAATCTCTGCATCTCCGCTGAAAGAGTTGAGATATAACTCTTGATCAGGAGTGATTGTTTCATCATACATAGCAGCGATGTCTTGTTTGAAGTAGTCTCCATAGTTTTGGATGTTCACCAAAGAGCTAGCTTGACCTACATAAGGAATGATAGAGTCGTTGGTTTCTCTAATAATAAATCCTCCTGCACCAACGAGATAGCCATAATTTGCTACCCATTCTGGTGATTTATCAACGAGTACGTACATAGGAACTGGCACGAACAAGACGTTATCTGCACCAGAAAGATATCCACCTACAGAAACAACATCAGATCCCCAAATTCCAAGACTTACATAACCGAGTTGGCAAAGTGCGCTATCGCCACTTGTAAATTGAACGTATTCCTCTGTATTAGGAACAAAATCAATGCTTTCTCCAAAGAAACCATAGTCAGAGAATGCAAATTGCTCGTAAAGTACGTCATTACTTACATTCACCACGCAAGTACCAGGTGTAGCATTTTCAGCTGATGCGGTAACAACAGCAGTACCAATACCAGTAGCGATTACAATACCACCACCAGCTACTTGAACAACAGAAGTATCGCTAGAGGTCCATTCTACAGAAAGTTGAGTACCAGCAGGAGTTACAACTGGAGTGAGTTTTTGCATTTCGCCTACTCCGATATTCAATGAGTCAGGTGAAATGGTGATAACCACATTTTGTTTGTTTTTTTCTTCGCAGCCTACGAATGCTAGAGCTGCGCACGCGAGTAATGCGATAAATAAATTCTTTTTCATTGTTGATTCTTAATTTATGGGTAATTTTTATTTGTCTGTTTTGGTAGCCATTTCCGTAGTTGAACGGATGTATGGGTTGTATTGGGTTTCGCTAGATGGGATAACGAAAGTAAAGATCATGTCTGTAGCAGGGGAGATGGTTTGTCCCTTGCGCAGTTGGTTATCTCCGAGTGTTACGGACTCACCCCAACGGCGGAATGTTTGCAATCCATATCCTTCGCCCCACATCTCTACTCGCCAGTTGTACTTGATCGCTTGTTCAAGCAATGTCTCGTTTGTTTTGAGTTGTTGTTTGTAGTTTTCGTATGCGAGTTCTTCTCCTTCTTTTACACGCTCGTCTGTGATCTTTGTAAGGTATTGAAGTGCAAGGTCTGGATTATCTTGACGTACTGCAGCTTCTGCGGCGATGAGATATGCGGTTTCTATACGCATAAAGATATTGTCGCTGAGCCAGTCGCGGTCGCCCATGAGTTCGGTGGATTTTGCAGAGAAGAACTTGCCGTCTGGTGCGTATTGATAGTCCTTAGAGCCTGTAGCTCGGAAGTAGTTACCCCACCAATTCTCACGAATATCCCATCCGAGAGCTGTAATCTCTTTGAGTAGGTTAGCATCAATACCTTTAACGTCACCAGCAGATGCATAACTATATGAATAGATATCGCATTGTCCGAAGAAAGAAGCTAGTGCTGTAGTATTGTCGATGGTGACATTCTCTCCCCAAATCCAGTTATTGGACTCTACATCGTTGAATCCGTTTGTCAGTACCTCGCTGTTTGGCAGAATCGTAGCTGTAGTGTTAGCGAGCAGGTCTTCTACTACTTTGAGCGCATTCTCGTACTCTCCTTTGTTCAAATAGGAGTATGCGAGGGTCATGCGTGCTACATCGATATTTGTCTCAAGTTTGCTAGTACGCTTGAGTTGATTGAACGCCTCAAAATATGCGATAGCGGTACTGAGGTCTTCTTCTACTCGAAGATATACATCGGCTGCAGTAGCGCGTGGCGCACCTAGGATAGTGTCACCCTTGGTCACTTCTTCTGTGTAAATAGGTACAGAAAGTTCGGTGTAAATATCAATTTCAGTAGAAGTCTTGCAGAAATAGCGTTGCAATGCAGCATATGCCCATCCACGCATAGTGAGTAGTTCTGCATAGTAAAATCCGTTGGCATATTGCTCATCTGTAATATTGCTAGGATCGAAATCTAGAGTTGGGCAACCCTTTGCTTCCAAAGCATTAATACCTTTATTGCAGTTTCGAATGATATTGTAATAGAATGACCAGAAGTAACTTGCACGTTGGTATGCGCGTCCATATGCATCCGTAACGAACCATCCATATCGTTGGGTATTCATAGCCATATCGCCACAGGTCAAGTCACCGTACATGTCAATGGAACGTTGTCCAAAATAGTCGTGTTCGCCTGCGTATGCGTAGAGCAATGAGTACACACCTTTGACTGTACCCTCAGTCACGTTATCCATCGCTTGGTATTGCTCCTCTGTAATCGTACTACCTCCTGGCATTTGATTGAGGTCACAGCTGGCAAGTGTGAAAGCTGTGAGAACTGTCAAGATATATAATTTATTTTTCATAACTCGTAATATTGATAATGTTAATACTCTAATATCGTTTTGTTAGAATGACAGTTTGATTCCACCCATCACGGTTGACAATGGGCTATATCCGTGTGTATCTGATGAACCGGTGAACGATGTCATTGGGTTGTAACCCTTTCGAGCAGTAGCAATAGCCAAGTTGTCGGCTGTTACATATACATGCAAGCGATTGAGTTTGATCTTCTCGATTAACTTCTTAGGGAAGTTGTATCCAACTTGGATTGAGTTGAGTGAGAAATATGAGTTGCTAGTCAAGAAGCGTGTAGAAGAAGCATTCGCATAGCTATCATATGTTCCGTTTCCGTTTGACAGACGAGGAATATTGGTATGTGTATTGTTCTCAGTCCATGAGTTGCGAATATCGGTGTGCCAGTTATGTCCACCAACTGGGTTGTTTGCCATCAATGCCATGTAGGTATAGTCATAGCCATAACCACCCACTTGGTAAGAGCATGCCACAGAAAGTGTTACGCCGTAAACATCCAAATCAACGCCCAAACCACCACTCAAGTCTGGAAGATATGATTTTCCGACATATTGTGCTGCAGCCAACGACAGGTCTGCAATCATTGTGTCGCACAAGAATTGCTCTGGGTTTTCTACTCCCGCTTCTTCTTGTTCTGTAATCCATTGGTGGAGAGAAGTGATATAGTTGTATTCATTGTTTCCTTTGTCTGCCAACCAACCACCATCGCGACTATCGTAGTAACCTTGATATAGCGCATCACCAGTAGCCTCATCCACACCGCCATATACGTATGTGTAGTGGTCATACATAGAGTGTCCTACCGCCATTGCTCCTGACATTTTTTGGCGAACGGCATTACCGTTAGCATCATAATAGTCAACAGGCATCTCTATCATCTTGTTTTTGTAGTGTGCACCATTCAAACGAATGTTCAATTTTACGTTTCGGGTATCTAGCGCGTGTACGTTGAATGTGAATTCTACACCTTGGTTGGTCATCTTTGCATCATTAACAGGTTTTGAGCTGTATCCTAATGAAGGAGCAACGGCACGGCTAAAGAGCATGTTGTCAGTTAGTTTGTAGAAATAATCCAACTCAACATCCAAGTACTTTCCTACAGAGAATTCAAGACCAAGGTCAGTCGTGTTGGTTCGTTCCCATGTGATATTCTCATTTCCTTTACTACCCCACAAATAACCAATCTCTCCGTTTACATTCACGATAGAATACAAATCGGTGTATGAGTATAGAGAGCTAATTTGGTTACCCAATACGCCCCAACTCAAGCGCACCTTACCATCTTTAATCCACTCGCTAACTGACTCCATGAATGGTTCGTTGGTGAATGTCCATGCTGCACCTACTGATCCAAAGTGTCCCCAACGGTTTCCTACGGCATAGCGGGAAGATCCGTCAGCGCGATAGTTAGCGGTTAACATGTATTTCTCGTTATAGATGTATGAGAAGGTAGCCAAGTAAGAATCCAGCGCAAAGCGGTTCTCGTTACCCTCTACACCATTCATTTGTATAGCGTTAGAGAGATTAAGACTCTCGCCATCAGCAAGATATGACTTGTATCCATATACGTAGTTAGAGCGATATAGATAGTTCTCATGTCCTATCATTGCTCGGATATTGTGGTCTCCTAAAGTAGTAGTGTATTCCAACAACTCCTTAGCTTGGATAGAGAGCATGTTGGTGGATTGTTGCAGAATACGACCAATACCAGCAGCATCACCATAATATTTGTTGGTGAGGTTTGATGCGAGGTTATTGTAATAGTGTACACCTGCATCCAACATGAATTTCAAACCTTTATAAAGTTTAAACTCTAGACCACCTTGTGCATTGACGGTGTGTTGTACTTGGCGTTGTTTATCAAGGTGTAGCGCACCTGCTGGGTTGATACCAAATCCGAATGCACGGCCTAATCCATCTCCATAGTCATATGCCATCAAACCTGTACGAGGATCGATGTATGTCTCGCCATTTGCATTGCGCAAGAATACAGGATAAATAGCTGGAATCGCGTTCACATAGTAGAAACCATTATTCATGGCTCCATCACCATCTTGGTTAGGAGAGTTCATGTCGCTGTAGGAATATGCAATATTCATATTACCTTTCAGCCACTTCTTAGGATTGAAGTTCATGTTGCTACGGAGAGTAACACGGCTAAAATCAGAGGATTGGTAGTAACCTTCATCTTTCAGGTAACCGATACTTGTATAGTAGTTTACTTTATCAGAACCGCCATGGAACTTCACGGTAGCATCTGCCTTTTGACCTACGCGGAAAATCTCGTCGCGCCATGACTCCAGATTTTCGTATCCTTTGCGGCGGTCGATACCCATCTCAAACGATGGATTAAACGCTCCGTTCGCGTCGTATGGATTAATCAAGAATTCGCCTTTTGCATTCCACAAGTTGTATCCTACAGGCAAACCTCCGTTGCTATATAATGCTTTGTTGGCATTGGCAATAGCTGTTGATTGTTTCTCTCCATTCACAATGCGGAATGAATTATACAAACTCAACCATGACATTGTCACATATTCTTCTGGACTTGTGATAACGTCATAAAGTGGGAGAAGGCGCATGTTTGTACCATATTTCACATCCACATCAATTTTTCCTTCTTCGCCAGAATTACCCTTTTTAGTAGTGATAACAACCACACCATTCGCACCACGGCTACCATACAATGATGTTGCTGTAGCGTCTTTCAAAATGGTAGTAGATGCAATATCACCTGGATCAATGGCTGAGATATCACCATCATAGGTCACACCATCCACAACGTACAATGGAGTAGCGCTACCACTCAATGAACCTACACCACGGATAACAAGTGTAGCATTTGTACCTGGTTGACCAGAAGTATTAACCACTTGAACACCAGCAACCTCACCAGCCAATGCTTTTGAAATTTCGGTTGGACTCTTCTTTTCAATGGTTTCTGCATCAACTGCTTTCGCAGAACCAGCAAAACTTCCTTTAGATACATTACCATAACCAGTAACAACCACCTCTTGGATAACCTCTGTGGCTTCGTGTAAGACTACGGTAACTCGCTCTTTTATAGAAACTTCTTGAGTCTGCATACCTACGAAACTAACTATAAGGGTAGTAGCGTCGTCTGTTACTGTCAAAAGGAACTCACCATCGTAATCCGAAATTGTACCAATGGAGGTGCCTTTTACGGTGACGCTAGCTCCGATCACAGGCTCGTTGGTCGAGTCTAAAATAACTCCGCTAATCTGTTTCTCTGCCATCATCCCGAGGCTGAGTAAACATAACGCTAAAAGTGTAAAAATCTTTTTCATTATTAATTGTTGTTTTAATATTTTTTCGTGCTTAAAAAAATGCGTTGCCCTTAAGGGCATAAATCGGCCACAAAATTAGTGTTTTTTTTTGACATACACAACAAATCACTATTTTTTTGGTAAAAAATATCATTCTTTTACTTCAAAATAGCAATAACGATTGATATATTAACAAATATTTATTGGATATGGGAATTTTCAAGGATAGGTTAGTCGTACATCAATGTGTGTAAATTATCCTCTTGATATACTTCATTGGCTACATCTTGAAGTTGAGATGGGGTCAATTCTTGTAGTTTCGCAAAGGTCTCTTGCCAAAGTGGCGAATGATGATAATACAGCATCTGCTTAGCCATGGCCAAAGCATTATTTTCCTGATTTTCTGCTGCGATAGCCATCTGACCTTTCAATTGGCGTAATGCACGATTAAACTGAGCAGAAGTTAAACGTACTTCACGAAGTTTTTTCAGTTCTTCGTGACATAGCTCAATACATTGGTTCTTATATTGAGGTTCGCAAGCGAGGTATATACTCCAATAACCTGTGTCGCTCAGGGGCGTCGTTTGCGACTCAACAGTGTATACCAAACCATGTTTCTCACGCAATGATAGATTCAATCTACTAGATAGACTTCCGCCTCCTAATATATTGTTGATGAGATACATAGGTAGCTGATTCTTGTTTCCTAGTGCGTACGCTCGTGATCCTAATATCACATGTGTTTGGTGAGTGTGGCGACGGAATATACGTGTATTATTAGTCGTCTGGTTAGTCGTAGGGATATCACTAGTTTTTAATGCCTCAGTTGCGCTTGGATGGCTGGAAGGGAGTTGGCTAAATTCTCTTTCGGCTGCATTGAGTACTTGTTTTGTGGATATATTGCCATACACAAACAGTACCATTCGTTCTGGTCGGTAATGTTTGGACATCCAATCAAGTGCGTGTTTAGGTGATGATGACAATTTTCTTAGGCTTTTTCTTGTTCCCAAGACAGGCATCGCCAATGGACTACCGTCAAATAGGAAACTTTCAAAATCGTCATAAATTAATTCACTAGGTGAATCGTTATAACTTTCTATTTCATCAAGAATCACGGTCAACTCTTTGCTCGTTTCCTTCTTCGGAAAGGTGGGGCGTAATACCATATCTGCTAGCAAATGCAGAGTGGTGCGAAAATGCTGACGAAGTGTCGCAGCATAGAATGTGGTTTCTTCTTTGGTTGTGTAAGCATTGATCTCGCCGCCGATATCTTCCATGTGGCGTATAATCTGCCTAGAAGAAAAATGCTCTGTCCCTTTAAACACGCAATGCTCGACGTAGTGCGCCATACCATTATGTTCTGGCATCTCGTGACGAGTTCCTACGCCCACCATAATTCCCACATAAACCACTGGAGAAGGGATCTGACGGTGGACAATTTGGACTCCATTTGATAAATTATGATAAAAAGTTTCGCACATGTTTGGTAGTTTCAATTTTTTGTTGTACCTTTGCACCCGATTTCAGCGGCATTGGCGGAATTGGTAGACGCGCTAGACTTAGGATCTAGTTTCGAGAGGAGTGAAGGTTCGAGTCCTTTATGCCGCACTTCGGGTCAATTAAGACCCGATTTTTGTATCATTATCATTCAACAATAATTTATGTGTAAATTTAAATCCCTCTCTCTCTTGGTTATTCTCGCTTGTCTAATGACAAGTTGCTTTCCTGATACTCCTTCGCAAACCACACCTCAAATATCGTTGATATCCCCTTTGGTTAATCCTCAATTTGTGGGAGATACGATTGTCGGTGCAAAAGATACGTTATATGGTCACTACGATGAAGAACTAGGAATATCATATTTGGATACTATGTCGCTAGGAGATACACTATTGATCCATTCATACTACACTTCCAATATGAACAATCTCGTTAGTATAACATCTACTTACGACACGTTGGCACTTGACCTTTGGTTTGGACTGGATACCGAGAAGGAGTCTGTAAAGAAGGCTTTAGCAGCAGGTTCTGACCCTCAAAAAGGTATCCTTTATTTCAATCCAATGTATTCCTTAGTGAGTTTCCCAATTTATATCGTACCTCAAAAGACTGGATCTTTCCCAATAAAACTTACAGTCACAAGCGACTCAAAGTTCCCAACCAACTTCGTCTTATTTACCCTCCCTGTTAAGTAGGTTATTTTACTTCCCACTTTTTGGATTCTTGCCAGAGGGCTTCCATATCATCTAAGGGCATGTCTTTTAGCGACAAGCCCTTTTCTTTTGCTTTTTGCTCAATGTAATTAAAACGACGGATAAACTTTGCATTGGTTTTTTCAAGGGCATTGTCTGGACGAATTTTATACAAGCGAGCCGTATTGACCATAGCAAACAATAGGTCTCCAAATTCTTCTGCCGCTTTTTCTTCGTCCATATTTGCCACTTCTACCTCAAATTCTGCGATTTCCTCCTTGACTTTTGCCCACACATCTTCGCGATTCTCCCAATCAAAGCCTACATTTGCTACTTTATCTTGAATGCGATATGCTTTTATCAATGCAGGTAAAGCCTCTGGGATACCACCTAGTACTGTCTTGTTGCCATCTTTCTCCTTCAACTTTACTTGCTCCCACATCTCACTCACTTCTTGCGCGTTGTTTGCAGCATATTCCCCATATACGTGTGGATGACGGAAGATCAGTTTATCGCAAATCTTATTGCACACATCGGCCATGTCAAAGGCCCCCAACTCGCTGCCAATCTTAGCATAAAACACCACATGCAATAGTACATCACCTAGCTCCTTGGCAATCTCGTTCATATCGTTTGCCAAGAGAGCAGTTGCCAATTCATAAGTCTCCTCGATGGTGTTTTGACGCAGACTCTCAAATGTCTGTTTTCTATCCCATGGACATTTTTCGCGAAGCTCATCCATTACCGTCAATAGACGGTCAAAGGCTTTTAATTGTTCTTCTCGTGTATGCATAATTCAAAGTTACTTAACATGGCCATCCCCTTTTCATCCATTTGAGCATAAGTAAATTGCTGCCAACAATCACCCAAAATCATGATGCGGCTATCTCTGCTCAACATCAAATCTAATTCAATATGGCGATGACCAAATATATAAAAATCATGATGATTACCCTGTGCCTCTTGCTCCTTGGCAAAGAGAACCAATTCTTCTTTCTCCTCTCCCTTGTAAGGACAAGGAGAACTCTTCTCTTTCAAGCGACTGCGTTTAGCCCATTCATAGCCCAGTTCATTACCCCAACTTGCTGGCAATAATCGGAGTAAAACTTGCAGAAATGAATTGTGAAATAGTTTGCGTAGAAAAATAAAGCGCTGTATCTTTCTTTGTATAGGGGTAGGCAACTGCGCTAGATAATTTTGAGGAACCAATCCATCGCCATGACCTAGAAACACTTTCTTGCCTCCGATCACCACACTTTGCGGCTTACGATGAACGATAACGCCTGTTTCGTTGGCCAACCATCCGAAGGTCCAAATGTCGTGGTTGCCTATAAAGAAATGGATATCAATACCTTTGCTCGTTATCTGTTTGAGCGTTTGCAGAAATGGTCGGTATTGCTCTTTGTCTGTATCACCCCAAAAATATTCACACCAAAAATCGAATATATCTCCCAATAAATAAATAGAAATTGCATCCTCTGACATCTTTTGCAGCATACCAATAACCGTCTGCTGATGTGCCAACGGATCACTTATGGCTCTTGAACCAAGATGTGCATCGCTAAGAAAATAGATCATAAGAATCCCAACTCTAATTTTGCCTCTTCTGACATCATGTCTTTGTTCCACTCGGGCTCAAACACAATATTCACATTTACTTCATTGATCCCATCTACCGAACCCACCTTTTGCTTCACATCTTCCACTAGAAAATCTGCGGCTGGGCAGTTCGGAGCGGTCAGAGTCATATCTATATTGCATATGCCATCACCTGGCAAATCAATCTTGTAGATTAACCCTAATTCATAGATATTGACAGGTATTTCGGGGTCATATACCGTCTTTATCATGCGAAGTACTTGCTCTTCTATTTCCAAAAATTCGTTCATTATTTCTTACGGGAAAAGCGTTTTTGGGTACCTGCAGGAGCGGAGGTGGATATCAAGGTACGACATGCTTCTTCCGTCAAACTATGCAGATCCGTGGATTTTGGAATACGATAATTCCCTTGTGGAGTCTTGATGTAAGCACCATAACGGCCATTCAATATCTGAATATCACCAAATGTATGGATAGGCTCTTCTGTTTGCTTCTTTTGCTCCAGCAAACCGATAGCTTCCTCCATGGTAAGAGTATATGGATCATGTTGTTTAGGTATGCTAGTAAATGACCCTGAATAGCGAATATACGGACCATATTTACCTTCACCAATCACAACTTCTTCTCCCTTCCACTCGCCCAAACTACGAGGTAAAGCGGTCGCGAACAATGATAATGCGTCCTCCAAACTAAGTGTGAAAATACTTTGTCCCTTTAGCATCGACGCAAATTTGGGCTTCTCAGTATCGCTATTTCCCAACTGCACACAAGGACCATTCTTGCTAATACGAGCATAGATAGGTTCGCCTGTAACGGGGTGATCACCAATGTATCGTGCTGCCATCTTACCAGAAGGAACCTGCTGGATCAGAGGGTGGAAGGTTTGATAGAAATCGTCCACAGTTTGCACCCAATTCGCATCGCCAGCTGCTATGGCATCAAAACTCTCTTCGGACTGAGCTGTAAAATCATAGCTCAAAATAGCAGGGAACTGCTCCACCAAAAAATCATTCGTGATACGTCCCAAATCCGTTGGAACTAATTTGCCAGTATCTGCACCTACTACCTCTGTCTTTTGCTTATCGCTGATCTTACCGCCTTCTAAGGTCAGAATGTTATAACTGCGTTTTACACCTTCGATATTGCGATATTCTACGTATTTGCGAGACTGAATAGTATCTATCGTTGATTGATAAGTTGCTGGACGACCAATACCTTCGTCCTCCATCTTCTTAATGAGAGAACCCTCGTTATATCGCATAGGAGCCTTGGTAAATGACTCTTGACCCTGAATAGACACCATCGAACAACCCACATTCTCCTTCAATTGAGCGATTGTAGAAGGTGTACTACCTGCTGCTACCTCTTCGTCTGATGATTGGGTATATGCGCGCATAAATCCGTCAAAGGTCACTACCTCATGTGTGGCGGCCCAGATGTAAGGAGAATTACTCATTACTACCTCTACGCGAGTTGTATCAGTTTGAGCATCAGACATCTGAGAAGCTATCGCACGCTTGCGAATCAAGTCGTACAACTTGCGCTCGTCGCTGCTAGATCCTGCAACCACCTTGTCCATATAGGAAGGACGAATCGCCTCGTGAGCTTCTTGAGCACCCTTGGACTTCGTCTGGTATTGGCGAACTTTATGGTATTGCTCACCATACTCGCTAATAATAGTCGCCTTGGCGGTATTGATCGCCAAACTGCTGAGACTCACAGAGTCTGTACGCATATATGTGATATGTCCACTCTCGTATAGCGATTGAGCCAAACGCATAATCTTAGACACGCTAAAATGCAACTTGCGAACGGCTTCCTGTTGCAAGGTGGACGTGGTAAAAGGAGGAGCTGGACTACGATGACCGATCTTATGGGTTACAGAGGAAAGAGTGAATTCGGCTTCTTTGCACAATTCCAAAAATGCAAACGCCTCTTCTTTGGTCGAAAAACGATGGTTCAACTCTGTCTTGAATTGTGCCTCTTGACCATTCTCGGTCTTTCCGATAAACTCGCCACTCACACGGTAACTCGCGGTAGGTACAAAAGACTCAATCTCACGTTCACGCTCAACTACCATACGAACAACCACAGATTGAACGCGACCTGCACTCAAACCAGTAGTTACTTTCTTCCACAAAACAGGAGACAACTCAAAACCCACAATGCGGTCCATCACACGACGAGCCTGCTGAGCATTTACCAAATCATAGTCTATCTGACGAGGATTCTTAATGGACTCTAGCACGACATCCTTCGTGATCGCCTCAAATGTTACACGGCAGGAGTTATGTTCATCCAATCCCAATACCTCCTTCAAATGCCATGCTATCGCTTCGCCCTCACGGTCAGGGTCACTCGCCAACCATACCATATCCGCTTTCTTAGCGGCATCACGCAATGACTTTACGAGATTCTCTTTCTCAGATTCTATGGCATAATGGGGAGTATAACCTTGCTCAAAATCAATTCCTATACTGTTCTTCCCAACACCTTCGATATCTCGAATATGACCTTGAGAGGACATCAAACGGAAATCCTTCCCAAGAATCTTTGCTATCTTATCGCCCTTGCTGGGAGACTCTACTATCATCAAGTTTTTGCTCATAATCTAATTTTAATTCAAAAGGAATGAACCTTTTTCACAAAACGGCGACAAAGGTACTACATTTTTTTTAATTAAACAAATAAAACACAACTTAAAAAAAATCATATCTACACCTTATTATATATAATCGTCTTCAAACTCTTAGTGATTACTTAGCGATTAATTAGTGATTACTTAGTGATTAATTAGTGATATAGCCATGTTTGCGCTATTATTAAACCAAGGATAGACTTGCCGACATAGTGTCATTATTCAAAATAAAAAAAGCCCGTGCATGCGCACGAGCTTGATTCCATAAACTGAACGTAGAATAATGAATATACTTAGAAAATCAAAGCATTATTTTTTTGCCAATTTCATTACCTCTTCTGCAATCAAACGAGCACTATCTGGAAGAGCTAATCCGAGAATATTCTGTTTCAATACATCTAGTCTATCGTTATCTTGAATAAGTGATAAGGCTGTGAATATCAATGATTTACTTGCATCTACATCTTTTACCAATACTGCTGCATCTTTCTTTACCAATGCCATCGCATTATGCGTCTGATGATCTTCTGCTACATTAGGAGATGGCACTAAAATAGATGCCTTACCCAGCAAGCATAGCTCGGAGATAGATGAAGCGCCTGCACGAGAAATTACCAAATCTGCAAGGGCGTAAGCCAAAGGCATTTGGCTCACAAAATCCGTACAAATAATAGTATCATGGGGCAATGCTGATAGTGCGGATTGACAAGCTGCATAGTAGTTCTTGCCTGTTTGCCAAATCACTTGTATCCCGCTGTCAACCAACTCTTTTAGGCTTGCTGTAATGCTTTGATTAATAGTACGTGCACCAAGACTTCCTCCTATGATCAACAAGGTCTTACGTTCGGTAGTGAAGCTTGTGCCAAAATTTTGATTAAAGTATTCGATGGCTGCTTCTTTGCTACCTGTCGTCAGGTTTTGGCGAACAGGATTACCTGTCAGAATAATCTTCTCGGCAGGGAAAAAGCGTTCCATACCTTCGTATGCTACGCAAATTTTTTGTGCATCATCCTTTAGTAATTTGTTGGTTACACCGGCAAAACCATTCTGCTCCTGCAATAGAATAGGAACACCCATTTTGGCTGCGACCTTCATGGCTGCGCCACTTGCATAACCTCCTACACCAATACCTACATCAGGACGAAATTCGCGCACAATCTTACGAGCTTGGAACATCGAACGGATCAAATCAATTACCACACGGATATTTTTCCATGGACGAGTGCGATCAAAACCCTTGACTGGCAGACCTATTATTCGATAGCCTGATTGAGGAACACGCTCCATCTCCATACGACCAAGGGCTCCAACAAACAGAATCTCACAATCTGGATCAGCATCGCGCAAAGCGTTTGCGATGCTTACCGCGGGAAATATATGTCCGCCTGTTCCTCCTCCTGATATAAGATATTTCATATGCTATTTAGTTTTTATAATGCTCAGACACGTTGCTTTTATAATTCACCTACGCGAATATTAGCCGATGTGTTTGCCTCGCACATCTGTAGATAATGTCGCCAGAATTCTTGCATTTCTGCTGGTGTATGCTGCAAAAAATCTTCGGTTCCTTGAGCTGAAATACGACCAATAACCATCTCAACTGTAATCATACGAGTGTCTATTGCTGGAACGAACGTCTCCTCTTCTTCTTGCTCCACATATACACGGCGAATGATATTGGTGTCCTCTAAACGGGATAATAGCTGACCTACCAAGCGAATAGGCAATTGATTCTTCTTGGCCATCTGTTGGATAGTCTCAGGTGTTTCTCCTTGCTCAAAACGTTTGATAATCATAGATAATAGGTAGAGCATCACATAGTCTTTGTAGCGACGTGACATTGTTTCAATATCGCGCTCGTAGGCAAAGAGGTCGTTGTTTTGGATCGCGAAGGCAAGCTCCGCACCGATGAGCAATAACCAACATGTAATGTGCAACCAGATCAGTACCAATGGAATAGCAGAGAAGGCACCATACACTATACTCATGCGAGTAAAGAGCACAACCAGAAACATACTAAATGCTTGTACCACTTGATAGAGAAAACCCATTACAACGCCTGGTATAATAGCGGACAAGAATTTTACCTTTGTGTTGGGAATGGCAATAAATATCCAGGTAAACACAGCCGAAGTAGCCACGAACGGAATAAAACGCAGCATAAACTTACGAATAGGTTCGATGGCTTGAAGCACAGGAGCAAGCACACCTGTAGAATTAAGGAAAATGGATATACCGGAAGTTACAACCACCAATATGGGAACCAGCAACAATGTCATCACATAATTGGTCATTCGGCGACCAAAAGAGCGAGTCTTCTTGACATTCCAAATGCTATTGAAAGAGTTCTCTAGCATATTGAAGAATGCATATACCGCCCAGATCAGAACAATCAGACCAATACCCAAAAACAAACCTTCTCGTGCAGTTTCCAAGTAACGTTCAATCCATTCCAATAAAACTGGAGCAATATTAGCTTCTGCTAAAAAACTATCCGAAATCTTGTCTTTTAATACTTCTTCGAATCCAAAACCACGTGCAATTGCATATATCAGTGCCATCATTGGAATAAAGGCAAAAAGCAAGGCAAAGGATAGTGAATTGGCACGTACAACCAATACTTGATCTTTAAAACCACGTGCAACAAGAATGATGGTTTGCAAGACGCGATACAGCAAACGCTTTTTAGGAGCATGCACTCCCATATGAGACTGACGCCACAAGTCATACTGTATAAATTCGTGCAAACGTTGGATTCTTGATTTCATATTATTGCTTGGTAAGATGTTCTACTGCTTGCTTTGTGATATCATCATCACGCTCAAAAAGAGGATAGAAACCCTCGTCATTCAATATATTGCGTACAATATAAGCATTCACAATGCGTACAAGCAAAGGACGTGAAATAGCCAATTGCTTCTCATTTGGTTCTACACCTTTCTCCTTGGCAAATGCTACGAATTCATCCACCCAATTCGCTTTCAGGAGATGTTTCTCCAAGGATTGCCAATCTTTGTATCTATTTAATTCAGCGCGATGTTTATCGGTATATTGATATGCAAACTGATAGGTATATGCGCGATTAGATACGATATTGAAGTATGGTGTGTAGAGCGTGGTATCACGACCTACAAACACGTCAGGCATAATGCCTCCACCACCCATTACGTGGCGACCTTCTTTGGTATAATACACGGTGGAATCGGAAAAATGTACACTATCTGCTGAGAAAAATTCGCCACTTTCATAACGATCCAGCAAATCTTGGGCATAATCTTCTTGTTCGCCCAATTTGTATGGTTTTTGGATGCAGCGTCCCGATGGAGTGTAGTAACGTGCTACCGTCAAACGCATAGCACTACCGTCTGCAAAAGGTATCTGCTGTTGCACCAATCCCTTACCAAAACTGCGACGACCAATAATAGTTGCACGATCGTTATCTTGCATCGCACCAGCGAAAATCTCACTAGCTGAAGCAGAGAAATTATCTATTAGCACCACAAATTTTTCCCGTTGGAATCGGCCAGAACCGTTGGCTCTAGCCTCATATCGAGGATAAGCACGACCTTCGGAATATACGATCATATCGCCTTTGCCTAAAAACTCGTTTGCCATCTTTATTGCTTGGTCCATATAGCCACCAGAGTTCTCGCGCAAGTCGATAATATAAGAAGTGGAACCTTGACCTTTAAGCGTAGCTAGGGCTGCAATAAACTCGTCATAAGTCTTTTCTGCAAAACGACTTACACGTATAAAACCAATCTTTACTGCCTCATCGCCTCTTGCCTCATCGCCTTTAGCCTTATCGCCTCTCGCCTCTATAATGAACTTAGCATCTACCGAGTGCATAGGTATATCGCCACGAATAATCGTGAAGTCCAGCACCTCATCCGTACCACTACGCGCAACGCCAATCTTCACCTCTGTACCCTTAGGACCACGGAGTGCGTGCATCACACGCTCGTTGTTAATGGTCTTACCTGTAAAATTAGAGTCATTGACCATCACGATCTTATCGCCAGCCAATACGCCCACACCTTCGCATGGACCACCCGAGATCACAGACACCACTTGCACGGTATCGTTTTGAATAGAAAATTGTATGCCAATGCCCGAAAACGAAGCTGATAGCTCCGAATTGACCATCTCTAAATCCTCTTTTGGGATATATGCAGAGTGGGGATCCAGACGTTTGATCACTTCCTTGGTCACTTCCTCAGTGATACTATCCACATTGATTGGATCTACATAGCCTGCCTGAATCAAACCCAGTACTTGGTCTATCTTTGACTCTTGTTGGCGGAAGAGTTGTCCGTTCTGAATGTAAAAACGTTGTGCGTTTACCTTGTTGGAAACGGCATTACCAATCAGGAAGCCTAGCATTAGGCAAACGACTGTAATGGTTGGAAATACATACTTTTTCATAGTTTTTATGTGTTAGTGTAAGGTGTATAGTTTCTCTTAATTTTCGACTCTCAACTTTCAACTTGATCTGGCATATACTCCACCTGTACGCCTGCACGCTCGAGCAACTCCACACCATCCATGATGCGGTATTTCTCGCCATACACTACACGCTTGATACCCGATTGGATAATCAACTTTGCGCACTCCATACAGGGCGAAGCAGTTACATATAGGGTCGCTCCATCGCTACTATTATGACTACGTGCCACTTTGGTCAAAGCATTAGCTTCGGCATGAAGCACATAGGGTTTAGATACATTATTCTCCTCGCATACATTTTCAAAGCCACTAGGGGTGCCATTGTAACCATCTGAAATGATCATCTGATCTTTTACTAAGATTGCACCTACCTTGCGTCGTACGCAATAACTATTCTCTGACCATGTACGTGCCATGCGCATATACAAATAATCGCGTTTCTCTTGTTTGCTCATAAACTCCCGACTTTAAACTTTAAACTATAAACTTTCAATTGATGAGTTCGCGGGCGAACTCAGGAATATTTACACCGTCAAAATTACCCGAACTCATCATCAGCAGGGCGGTGTTCTTATACTCAATCTCGCGCAAACGAGCTTGCAACTGTTGGCTGTCAGTAAACACCTCTACATTTTCTGTGCCAAACGCTTTGCGTACCTCTTCTGCAGAGATAGGTGGCAGTTTTTTGTGCTCCAAAACCTTAGGATTGAAGTACACAAATGCTTTGTCTGCTTGTGCCATACATCCCTCGTACTGAGGCAAGAAGTCTGCCATCAGACTTGAGAAAGTATGCAATTCCATGCACGCTACCAACTGCTTCTCTGGATAATGCTCGCGTACGGCATTCACTGTAGCGCGAAGTTTACTTGGAGAGTGTGCAAAGTCTTTGTATGCTACATTATCGCCGATTTCATCGATAAATTCCAATCGATTGCTTGCACCCGTGAAGGTGGCTATCTCGCGGTAGAAGTCTTCTCTCTTCACACCTATTTGCTCGCAGGCCAATGCTGCGGCTTGTAGGTTCTCCATATTGTGGCGACCGAAGATGCGCATACGCACATCGCCTTGGTATGCCTCGTATGGAATTACTTGTATATCTTTTCGTGCGCGAGATGCTATCTCACACAAATTAGAGTCATGTTTGTAGTAGATGAATGTGCCATTTTCCTCGATTCCATCGACGAACTTACGGAAAGTATCCACATATCCATCAAAAGTAGGGAACACATTGATATGATCCCAAGCTATACCCGTCAGTATCGCCACATGGGGGTGATACCATAGGAATTTAGAGCGCAAATCGAGCGGGGAAGTCAGGTACTCGTCACCCTCAAACACAGCATACTTAGCGGTGTCGGATAGGCGTACCATTCGCTCAAAGCCCTCAATCTGTGCCCCCACCATATAGTCGGCTTCTATGCCGAGGCGTTGGAGCACGTACAAGATCATAGAGGTCGTAGAGGTCTTGCCGTGGCTACCACCCACTACGATACGGATCTTGTCTTTGGTTTGTTCGTATAGGTATTCAGGGAAAGAGTATATCTTGATTCCCAATTCGCGTGCACGAACCAACTCGGGGTTGTCTTCGCGCGCGTGCATACCTAAAATTATAGCATCAATATCAGAGGTTATGTTCTCTGGATGCCATCCCATCTCTTTAGGCAGTAGTCCTGCTTTCTCGAGATGTGTACGCGCAGGGTCGAATATCTCATCATCCGACCCTGTCACGACATATCCTGCTTTGGTAGCCACCGCCATAGCCAAATTGTGCATGGCGGCACCACCTATTGCAATAAAGTGTATTCTCATTAAGCAAAGAGTTTACCAAAATCCTCGTGGCTAATCTCTTTCTCCTCGATCTTAGCTACGCCCTTGAGTGCCTCGTAAACCTTGTTGTCAGCTACGCGCTCTACAATGCCGCGCAATTGCTTCTCATCCTTGAGAATTTGCTCAGCGTAGTTAGCCAAGTAGCTATCCTCTACATGCATAAGACCATATTGCATGAATTGCATCTTAGCCACTTGCTTAGCGTATGCCTCTACATCCTCTTTCTC
>JAZLDS010000003.1:0-37569 GCA_045614865.1 Paludibacteraceae bacterium
GTATTGATCTTGCAGATTTTTCTGCAGATGACATCACAGTTAATCGCAGAGACAATAGTGTAACAGTGGAACTCCCTCAACCTAAAGTGCTATCATTCAATATGCCTGTGGAAGAAGCTAAATTGGTATATGAGAGCGTAAGCGGATTGCGTTCGGAATTTACAACCGACGACCGTATGAATTTCCTCAAGCAAGGCGAAGAAAACATAATGGCTGACATAGATAATTTAGGTATATTGAAAGATGCAGAGAAGAATGCAACTCTTTTCTTTGAGTCGCTATTTGCACAGTTAGGCGTAGAGAAAGTTAATATCACTTATAAAAAGGAGAAATAATTATGAGTTTACAAGAAAATATCAAAGCAGGTATTGCTATGCAAGCGAAAATAAAAGTAGCTCTTATCATTACGGGAATAGTCGTAGCTTTGGCTGCACTTGCAGTATTGTATTTCAATCCATTTGGTTGGAATTTTTCATTAAGTTTTAGTAATAAGCCCAAAATTGCAGATACCAAGAATGTGGTAGAGCATGTGCGTGAGATATCAGAGTTTACCACTGCTTGCTACTACGAGGAATTTGTGGTACATGAGACTAAGATGGTTGCTAAAGAAAGTCTCTTAGGTTTCCACAAAGAGCAACCTGATTCTGCGCAAAATGAGCTCGTACTTCTTCTTAAAGGCATAGCCCGTGCAGGATTTGATTTGAGCAAACTCACTGAGGGTGATCTCGTGGCTCATTCCGACACACTTGCTATCAACTTGCCTGCGCCAGAGCTCTTTGATGTGATTATCAATCCTTCTGATTACGAAGTGTTTGTAGAAAAAGGTAAATGGTCACACGAGGAGATTCAGACCTTCCAAGTACAAGCTAAAGAGCAATTGCGTACTCATGCATTGGAAGAAGATATCATTGGCAAAGCCAAAACAGAAGGTAAAGAGCGACTTGCTAACCTATTCAAGACATTTGGTTATAAGGTAGTGGAAGTAAATATTAAAGAATAATACCTAATTAATAGTTTGTAGATTTATGAAAGCAATAAAACTCTTATTATCAATTACATTTGTTGCGTTACTCTTTACAGCTTGTAATACACATGTTGTAAAGACAGAAAATTTAAATGTGCGTTCTGCGCCATCGAAGGAGGCAAAAGTTATAGGACAACTACACCATAATGATCGTGTAAAGGTCACCCCACACAATGAAGCTTGGGGACAAATAGAATACGAAGATCGGACTGGATATGTAGCCATGAAGCATATGGTTACAAAAAAGGAAAATTTCAAATCTAATGTTTTAATAACCATCGTGATATTAGTTGTTATTATAATTACCTTTGGTGGTACTATTCTTGCAAGCTTATTACGTGTATTTGCTATGCAGAATGGTTTTAAATTCAATAAAGATGGTACGGTTGATAAAAGATCTAAGGCTTATAAAGATTTATCTAAAAAATAATACACTATAGGTCAGCGGGATTGGGTTTCCGCTGGCTTGCAAAGAAACGAGAACAATATGCGATACGAATTTATATCTTCCGCAGCAGCTATGGCAGCAAACGGTAATCTAAGCGAGATTACACCTTGGCGAATTATTATTGATACTGTCGAACAAACCATTACAGTAAGCAAACGAAACAAATTTCTCATAGGTACAGACGAAGAGACATTGGCATTTCGTTTTATTCGCCGAGTACAAATAGATGAGCACTTAATAGGTGCTGATATTACAATCCAAGCTGTAGGTGGGAAACTAACCGCTCGTTCCTTGGCAAAAAGCGACTGCCGCCGCATCAAGCAAATCCTCATGGAGCAAAACAAAAGAAGCAACACAAAAAGCATCATATTTTCATAAAACTATTATCTAAATGAACGCAAAGATTCAAACGTTCAAACAGGAACTCAACCGAGTTTTTGATGACAATCTGCGTACCAAGCAATGGCATAACTTTGTGGATTATGCTATTATCGGTTTTATTGTCTTATCCACAGTAGAAGTCTTTCTTTCTACTTATGACGGAATCGTAGAGCGCTATGGCACATGGTTGCATGCCATAGACTATCTTACCACTGCATTCTTCACAATAGAGGTAACACTCCGTATTTGGTGTGCAGACCTGCTTGATCCCAAATATAAAGGCTTCTGGGGACGTGTGCGCTATTGTTTCTCATTCTACGGACTAATTGACATTCTTTCTACCTATCCATTCTATTTGCACTTCTTTATGCCTATTCCATATGTGGCACTCAAGGCATTGCGTATCGCTCGTCTGCTACGTATCTTCCGTTACATGAAGGCATTTAGTATCCTTTCACGCGCTATCCGTGCCAAGAAAAATGAGATGATGGTATCATTGCAGTTCTTAACCATCGTTACACTGATTCTATCATTCGTTCTCTTCTTCGTAGAGCATGCCGTACAACCTGAGGTGTATGATAATGGTTGGACTTCTGTAGTATGGGCTTTTGCGCAATATATTGGCGACCCAGGTGGATTCGCAGACACTCCACCTATCACCTTCACAGGACGAATCATTGCCTGCATCATCGGTATCCTAGGTATTGCTATCTTCGCTGTACCTGCTGGTTTGATTGGTTCCGCTTTTACCGAAGTAATGGAGAAAGACGAGAAGAAGGAGAAAATAGAAGGTTGGGCTGAAAAATTACAGTTAGCATTTGAGCGTAAATTAGATAGATTGACAGGCTTTCAAATCGTGCCTCGTTACTTATCTGTGATGGAAATACAAGCTCGTTTAGGTCTTAAAGAAAATGAGATTATTGATGCAGTAGCAAGTAGTAATGAATTCAGATTAACTAATATTGCATGTACCCGCCCTGCAGATGAACATCCAGAGGACAAATTAGCGGTAGAACATTACTCACTGAATACTTGCTACGGACAATGTATTGATCGCGGCTCAAAAATTACTATTTTTGCGCCAAGCAATATCGTTGATCCTATTACAGGTTGGTGGGCATACTACGTAGCACAAATAGGAGGATTCAACTATGTGAGTCGTGAAATAGGACAAAAACGCCCTTATCAATCATTTTATAATTACGATGCCTCTGTTAATCCAAAAGGCGGAAAGGAGTGTATGGAAGATCTTAATCGTTTGGCGAATAGCAAAGAACATTGGATTGTAACTTTGTTGGCTGCTAGCGGCGCGAATGAACCAAACTTCCCTACCCAGTTCCATTTTACATACGGAGCAAAAAAGGGCGATGAGACATACAATGATCCAAACATCACAATAAACGACATTGATACGTTTGAGAAACTTTATCAAGAATTCAGTAATTTGTTAGAGAATAAATACCAATTATTAACAGATAAACAACGTTATCATACAAATGCTTCTTCCAAATTCTTTGCACGCCAATTAGAGAATAAGGTAAATGCTATATCATTGCGTGTTGCATGGAGTGTAACATGTTGGGATATGCGTGCTATTCAATTGGCACAAGAGTTCGCTACTGTGCTCAATAAGCATGTAAATAAGTGCGAAAATCCAACTGTTGCGGATCTAAAAAAATCGGGCATTGGATATAATGCGGAATAAGCAATATGTGTATCCTCGTAACCGCATTTGAACCATTTGGTGGTTCTGATACCAACATCACTCAAAAAATAATCTCCTTATTGCCTGCACAAGTGGGTAATAAGGAGATTTTGACAACCTGCTTACCAGTAAGTTTTCAACGAGCACCTATCATTTTGCAAGAATTAATCGCCCAATATCAACCCGATTTAATTCTGCTACTTGGACAATGCCTTGATGGCGAAAATATCCGTCTAGAGCGATTTGCTATGAATATGATGGATAGCCAAAAAGCAGACAATGATGGCTATTGTCTATCGGAAGAACAAATCTATCCAGATGCTCCATTGGCATATCGCACACCAATAGACATAAAAACTATAACTCATCGTCTTCAAGAGGAGAGACATCCTATCGTAGTATCTAATTCAGCGGGATTATATGTTTGTAATCGCGTATATTACGAGGCGTTGCATCTACAGCAAAATGCACTCTTCGTGCATATTCCAAAAAACTTTGATATAAAGGCTGCTACCATTGTAGTACAACGCCTTTGTATAAGTTAATACATCGACATTCTGCGTATTTAAGAATGAGGTGTAGAAAAAGTTTAAGAAGGAGTTCTATATCCTTATGGCAGACTTTCGAAAATGTGTTCGTAGGAAAGCGATACGCTTCTAATTTATGGCTAAATACCCAATTTGCCAATAAACTATTGCATATCTCAAAAAAAATCACTACCTTTGCACGCAATTGTAGCGTTTTACTTCTAATGGGGATAAATGCGCTTTCCAACGAAACAACAGAACAGAAATAAACAATGAAAAAATTAGCAATCTTCGGTATCGCACTCATCGCGTTGAGCGCATGCCAAAAAACAGAAACATTCAACTACACCGTGGACAAGTTTTATGACCTCGAGATTCTGCGCTAACAAGTGCCAGAGTTTGATTCTTTGAGCCTTCAACAGAAGACTCTAGTTTATCACCTTACCGAAGCAGCATTGCACGGTCGTGATATCCTCTACGATCAAAATGGTCGCTACAACCTGCGTATTCGTCGCGCTCTAGAAGCACTCTATACCCAATACAAGGGCGACAAGAAGAGCGAGGAGTTCGTCAACTTCGAAAAATACCTCAAGCGCGTATGGTTTGCCAATGGTATTCACCACCACTATGCATCCGATAAGTTCCAACCAGAGTTCTCTCAAGAGTGGTTTGTAGCAGCATGCCAAGAGACTGGAGTAGAGTATGATGCTGCTATTCTGCCTGTAATCTTCGACCACACCGTAATGCCGAAGAGTCTGAGCCTAGAAGGTGAAGACCTCTTACTAGCTTCTGCCAACAACTACTATGAGGGTGTAACCCAAGCTGAAGCAGAGGCATACTACGAGGCACACAAAGACAACTCCGCAGAGCCATTGTGGATTGGTCTCAATAGCAAACTCGTAAAGGAGAACGGCAAAGTTGTTGAGCGTGTTTATAAAGTGGGTGGCATGTACGGCGAGGCACTCAGCCATGTGGTTGAGCATCTTGAGAAAGCTCTCCCATTTGCAGAGAACGATGCACAACGCCTCGTGATTGAGAAGATGATTGAATTCAATAAAACGGGTGACCTTAAGGCGTTCAACGAATATTGCATCGCATGGGTGAAAGACCTTGATAGCCGCGTGGATTATGTAAACGGTTTCACCGAAACATACGCTGACCCACTTGGTATCACAGGTACATGGGAGTCACTCGTGAACTTCAAAGATATGCGTGCGACACACCGTTGCCAAACCATCTCTGACAACGCACAATGGTTTGAGGACAACTCTCCAACTGACGTAAAATACAAGAAAGAGGAAGTTAAAGGCGTGAGCGCTAAGGTAATCACCGCGGCTATCTTAGCAGGTGACTGCTATCCTGCTACTCCTATCGGTATCAACTTGCCTAATGCCAACTGGATTCGCAAAGACTATGGCTCAAAGTCTGTGACCATCGACAATATCACTCACGCTTACAACGAAGCAGCTAAAGGCAATGGCTTCAACGAGGAGTTTATGATTAGCCCAGAGGTTATCGCTATGTACGAGAAAGCAGGTGCTTGCGGAGACTTGCACACAGACCTCCACGAGTGCGTAGGTCACGGTTCTGGCAAACTAATGCCAGGTGTTAGCAAAGATGCGCTCAAAGAGCATGCTTCTACTATCGAGGAGGCACGTGCCGACTTGCTAGGTCTCTACTATATGGCTGATCCTAAATTGGTTGAGCTTGGACTTTTAGAGAACGAAGAGGCATATAAGGGCTTCTACTACCAACAAATGATGAATGGTCTCATGACTCAACTCGTACGTATTGAGCCTGGAAAGGACATAGAGGAGTCACACATGCGCAACCGCCAATTGATTGCTCTTTGGGTGTTTAAGAACGCCAAGAACAATGAGGTGGAGATGATAGAGCGCGATGGTAAACACTACCTCCAAATCAATGACTACGAGGGTATTCGTCGCCTCTATGGTGAACTCCTTCGTGAAGTACAACGCATCACTTCTGAAGGTGATTATCCAGCAGCTAAAGCGATGGTAGAGGAGTACGCTGTGAAGGTAGATCAAGACTTGCACAAGGAAATATTGGAGCGTTACGAGAAACTCAATCTCGCACCATATAAGGGCTTTGTAAACCCAGTTTACACCGCACACTACGATGCAGAGGGCAATATCGTGGATGTTACTCTAGACTATACAGAGGGCTATATTGAGCAACATCTCCGCTACTCCCGCGACTATTCTTTCTTGCCAGACATCAATTAATGCAGATTGAATTGCCTATATCAAAATCAATTGCAAATCGATTGTTGATATTGCAAGCTATACACGGAGACGAGCTTATGCCCGTCTCCGCTACTATACCAGACGACGTACAAATTCTATATCAATCATTAAAAGCTTGCACCGAACAGCAATATAACGATGAATTGAGATTGAATATAGCTAATTGCGGAACAGCAGCTCGTTTTTTAACAGCATTTCTCGCACAACGGGAAGGGAAAAATGTAATCCTAGATGGAATAGAACGTATGCGGCATCGACCTATCGGTCAGTTGGTAGAAGCTCTGCGCGAGATTGGTGCACAAATTGAGTATTTGGGTGAAGAAGGGTTTCTTCCTCTTCGTATTAAAGGATATGCATTGGATAAGAATAGGATAGTGACAATTAACAATCCACAATCTACTCAGTTTGTATCAGCCCTTCTTCTCATTGGTGCCAACGTCCAAACCAACTCCACTTCTCCTTATATATATATAACGCGCGCGTTAGTGGCTGAATATGCACATCGCTCATCTCCTTTCGTCATAGAAAAAGACTGGAGCTCTGCTGCTTTTTGGTACGAATACGTAGCATTGTATGGTGGAGAATTAGAACTAGAGGGATTATATCATGCATCTCTACAGGGAGATAAAGTGGCCGCTGATATCTATGCTCAACTAGGTGTAGAGACGGAATTCACACCTAACAGTATTATCTTGCGCCAAACAGAAACCACTCCTACTTCCCCAATAACTATTGATTTTACCAATAGTCCAGATTTATATCCTGCATTAGCTTTAACCTGTGAGCGCATGGGGATAGAGTTGATTGCAAATGGCGTTGATTCTTTACCTTGGAAAGAATCAGATCGCCTAAACGCAGTCAAGAAACATCGCACAGAACATGACCATCGAATGGCAATGGCACTTATGGTTGCAGGATACGAAGTGGATGATATAGCTTGCATTAGCAAATCATATCCCCAATTTATGGAGGAGTACCACAAAGTACAAACATATTACTCACACAACAAATAGCCTTCTCATTCTTGCGAAGATTCGCAAAAAAACGCATGACAAAGAAAGTTTCATCTAATTTTCTTGCGTATGTGCGTTTTTTGTTGTACCTTTGCAGGCTTTTGTGACTTTACGGAAGTCTAAGTATTTGTAAATATAGTTTGATAATATAAGATATGAAAAATTTTGTAGAAGAATTGCGTTGGCGTGGCATGCTTCAAGATATGATGCCAGGCACAGAAGAACAACTCACAAAAGAACCTACCGCCGCATACTTGGGTATCGATCCTACAGCGGATAGTTTGCATATTGGTCATCTCTGCGGTATCATGATGCTTAAGCATTTGCAAAACGCAGGTCACAAACCAATCGCATTGATTGGTGGAGCGACTGGTATGATTGGTGACCCTAGCGGAAAATCTGCAGAACGTAACTTATTAGATGAGAAGACTTTACGCCACAACCAAGAGTGCATCAAAGCTCAATTGGAGCGCTTCCTAAACTTTGGAGAAGGTGAAAATGCGGCTGAGCTCGTCAACAACTACGATTGGATGAAAGACTATACATTCCTTGATTTTGCACGCGAAGTAGGAAAGTTGATTACCGTAAACTACATGATGGCAAAAGATTCGGTAAAGAAGCGTTTCAATGGAGAAGCAAGCCAAGGTATGTCATTTACAGAATTCACCTACCAACTATTGCAAGGTTATGACTATGTTTATTTGAACAAACATAAGAACTGTAAGTTGCAAATGGGTGGTAGCGATCAATGGGGCAATATCACTACAGGTACAGAACTCATCAAGAAGATGGGTGGAGGCGAAGCGTTTGCATTGACATGTCCATTGATTACCAAAGCAGACGGTGGAAAATTCGGAAAAACGGAGAGTGGAAATATTTGGCTTGACCGTAAATATACTAGTCCATATCGTTTCTACCAATTCTGGCTGAACGTAAGCGATGATGATGCTAAAAAGTACATCCGCATATTTACTTGCCTAGACAAAGAGACTATTGATGCTCTAATAGCTGAGCATGAGGCAGCTCCTCACACACGTGCCCTACAAAAACGTTTGGCAGAGGAAGTGACCATCATGGTTCACAGCCACGAGGACTATGAAGCTGCTGTAGAGGCTAGTAATATTTTGTTTGGCAATGCCACCCAGGAAGCATTGAATAAATTGGATGAGGAGACTTTCCTACAAGTATTTGAAGGAGTAGAGAAATACGAAGTGAGCTTGGCAGAACTAGAGGCAGGTATTCCTCCACTGGATTTGTTGGCAGAAAAGACCAAGATATTCCCATCTAAAAGCGAAGCACGTAAAATGATTACGGCTAACGGATTCTCTATCAACAAAGAGAAATTCACTGATCCTCAAAAAGCTATTACTGGGGATATGTTGCTAAAAGGCAAATACTTGCTCTGTCAGAAAGGTAAGAAGAACTACTATATTGTAGAAGCGAAGTAAAAATAAGTAGAGATAGAATTGGCAAAAGTAAAGAATATGAAAAAAGGTCTTATTCTGTTTTTACTATGCTTGGGTACATATTTGTATGCCGAGCGCATTGAGCCAATCCCATACGGAGATATGGAAAGTTGGACAGTACGTTATATTAAAGAGTCAAAACTTCTAGGGGGCAAGACAAGAACCCTTTATTGTCTAGCACCAACAGATACTATTTGGGAGAATGGTCCTTACCAATATGGACAAGGCGGCAATCCCTGGGCTACTAGCAATGCCTATGCCAATATCATAGGTATCGAAAAAGCAGCAGGCACCATGACTCCTGAGGCACGCGAAGAAGGAGGAACATGCTGCCGATTGGATGTAGATCTACTAGGTGTGCGCGTAATGGGAATGATAGATATCGAGGTACTTGTAGCAGGTACTCTGTTCACAGGACGCAATCTTGAACCTATCACTACAGCAGCTGATCCATATCAGAACATTGATTTTGGTGTACCATTCACGGGACGTCCAAGCGCGTTGCAATTTGATTACAAATGTATCATATCACAAGAGGATTGGGTTTGGTTTGCAAAAGGCGGAGCTAAGCCTAAGAAGAAGGATGGTATGGACGAAGCAGAAGCATACATCTACTTGCAGCACCGTTGGGAAGACGAGAAGGGCAAAATACACTCCATTCGCGTAGGTACAGGATACGAACGTTTCTCTAAGGATCAACTAGAATGGGTAAATGGCCATCGCGTGCCAATACACTATGGTGACATTACCAATGAACCTTGGTACGAAGATTACATGGGCTTCAAAAATATAGAACGCGCAGTGAACTCGCGCGGCAGAGTAGTATTGGTACAAGAAGAAGGTTGGGATGAAACCCTTGAGCCAACCCATATGGTCATCATGCTAACTTCGGGCAAGTATGAGGCCTTTGTTGGAAAAGCAGGAAATGTGTTGTGGGTAGATAACGTAAGTCTTGTGTATGAGAATTAAGAATTCTGAATTAAGAATTTTGGATTTTATATACTTTTTTGCAACAAAAACGCATTTTTTTTGAAAAATATTTGGTCAGTTCAAAAAAAAGCAGTACCTTTGCAGCCGATTTCGAAAACAGCGAAATTATTGACCAATGGTATAAAGGCTATTACGTCAGATTTTGGTTCTGAAAATCTTGGTTCGATTCCAGGTTGGTCAACTTAAGAAGCCCGCTAGTCGGGCTTTTTTTGAGAAGAATCTCAAACGTGTGATGGGATACGGGCAGCCACACCAACAGTGGTTTAGAGTTTAGATAACGCTCGCACGCGCGAGCTACAGTTTAAAGTTTAAAGACTGGGATTTCTGCCCCATTATTGAGTAACACTTTCATAAAAAATGAAAACATTTGCATTAGTAGGTACTCCACGTAGCGAGTACGGCAAGAAAGCAGCAAAGGCTTTCCGCCAAGAGAACCTCGTACCTTGCAACATCTATGGCAACGGCGAGAATGTAACTTTCACAGTAACTGTTGACGATGTACGTAAGCTCATCTACTGCCCAGACACAATGGCTGTAGAGTTGACCATCGGTGAGAGCAAGAAAATGGCTGTGGTAAAAGAATTGCAATTCCACCCAGTAACGGAGCAATTGTTCCACATCGATTTCCTTGAGGTAACAGAGGACAAGCCAGTAACCGTAGCAATTCCTGTACAATTGCAAGGTCACGCAGAAGGTGTGAAAGCCGGTGGTAAGTTGCAACTTGAGATGAAGAAGTTGAAAGTAAATGGTATCTATACACAAATTCCTAACCGTGTTGAGATCGATGTTACCGAGCTTGGTTTGGGTAAGAAATTGTATGTAGGTGCAATTCAAATGGCAGAGGGCTTGAAGTTGATGAACCCAGCAGACGCTTGCGTTGCTCGTGTTAAAGCAACTCGTGCTAGCCAACAAGCTGCTGCCGCTGCTGCTCCTGCTAAGGGTAAAAAGAAATAATCACCACTCATAAGAGCGGTCAGAAATAAGAGTGGAAGGGTACTTCCGCTCTTATTTAGTTTAATGAACGCGCAAAGAGGTCTATGGTTGAGTATTGAGAGTTTAGAGTTTAGTGTTTAAGGCAAAGATATGAAATATTTGATCGTTGGATTGGGGAATATTGGCGATGAATATGCCAATACCCGACACAATATCGGGTTTATGATGCTGGATGCTTTTGCAGAGAGCAAAGGTGCACCATGGGAAGACAAACGTTATGGTTTTGTAGCTCGTTGTCGTGTAAAAAGTGCAGAGATCATTTTGCTCAAACCATCTACATATATGAATTTGAGTGGTAATGCTGTGCGCTATTGGCTACAACAAGAGAAGATTCCAGTAGAGAATATGCTCGTACTTGTGGATGATCTGAATTTGCCATTTGGTGCAATTCGCATGCGTAAACAAGGCAGCAATGGCGGACACAATGGCTTAGGACATATTCAGCAAGTACTTGGAACACAGAACTATGCACGTTTGCGTTTCGGCATCGGTAACGATTTCAGCAAAGGTGCTCAATGCAATTTCGTACTAGGTAAATGGAGCGATGAGGAGAACCAAGCAATGCCTGAGCGCCTGAAAGTGGTTTGTGAGATCATCCCTTCCTTCTGCTTACAAGGAATGGATCGAACCATGAATCAATTTAATGGCAAATAAGCCATTAATTTGCAGTTTAGAGTTTGGTATTTAGAGATCAGGAAAATGGAAGTGAGAGTAGATAAATTCCTATGGGCAATGCGGATTTATAAAACCCGCTCGATAGCTACAGACGCATGCAAATGCGGACGCGTAAAAATGAATGGCATAGAAGTAAAACCTAGCCGAATGTTTCATGTAGGGGATATATTTACTGTACGAAAAGGTCCAATAACCTACACCTATCGAATTTTGCAGCTCTGGGGGAATCGTTTGGGAGCAAAGATGGTGCCAGAATATCTGCAGGATATTACTCCCAAAGAGCAATTGGAATTACTCGAATTAGCACGTTATGCTGCCCAGAGTGGACGTGATAGAGGAACAGGGCGACCTACTAAAAAAGATAGACGAGATATTGAACAATTTTTCTCGGATGATTACGATTATTTATTAGACGAAGATTATGATACTGAAGAAGAATAATATAGCTGAATACATCTTATATCTCTGGCAGATAGAGGATTATCTTCGCGCATTTCCACAACAAGCAGAAGCAAATGAAGAGTTGCACGACCTAAGCGTAATGATGCATCAAGAGAACATCATGGAGTGTGGGCACCTTCAATTGGCCAAAAACGCTCTCACAGAATTAGAGGAATTGCATAATGATTTGCTGGATCAAGAAGCCACCTATCGTGCCGCTATGTTGCAATTGACTCCATCCCTCAATCTGTTGAAGGCAAAAACCGATCGTCCAACGATGAGCGATGTAGAAGCTTGTCTGATTTTGTTGTATCAAATTATGCTCTTAAATTTGCAGAAACGCCCGATTTCATCGGAAACTGAGCAAGTTCAAAAGCAAGCGACTAAGGTGCTACAATACCTCAGTAAGACCTATAAAGAACAATAAGAAGACCACTGCGTGTTGGATGTTAGATATTAGAGAATGAGGATAAAGGAACGATACGAGAAAGCATTGGCATGGTTTGAAAAAAACATGCCTGTGGCAGAGAGTGAGTTGAATTTCGAGAATGAATATCAACTACTCGTTGCCGTAATGCTGTCCGCTCAATGTACAGACAAACGAGTGAATCAAGTGACTCCAAATTTGTTTGAGGCATACCCTACTCTTGCAGATTTAGCCGAATCCACCGCAGAAAAGGTATTAAAATACATTCGTTCGGTAAGTTATCCAAACAGCAAAGCAGAACATCTTGTACAGATGGCCAAACGTGTTATGGAAGTATATGGAGGCATTATTCCTGATACACGCGAGGAACTACAGACATTAGCCGGTGTGGGCAGAAAAACCGCGAACGTAGTTTTGGCTGTATGGTGGAACCAACCAACCATGGCTGTGGACACACATATATTCAGAGTAGCCGAGCGTATTGGATTGACAACCAAAGCTAAAAATCCTCTCAATAGCGAGAAACAACTCATCCAATATATTCCAGAAGCGATCATACCGAAAGCACATCATTGGCTTTTGCTGCATGGTAGGTACACATGTCAAGCTCGTAGTCCTAAATGTGGAAAGTGCGGTTTACAGGATATCTGCCGGTACTATCAATTGGAGCAAAAGAAACATACATGCAGTACCGGCAAAGCATAATAGTAGCTAAATAACTAAGTAATGACTAACTAATCACTAAGAGTTAATAGGTGTAATAAAGGTTCATTATTGCATTATAGAGGATTAAAAACACATAGAAAGTAAACTTTCTGTGTTTTTTTTTGCATATATGCATTTTTTTGAGTATCTTTGCGCGATTTTAATTTGGGGTAGTTTTTGACATTGGCGTTTCTCACATGAAGAAAGCATTAGCTATCATAGGAATTGTTATCGGTTCGCTTCTACTATTATGTGGAGGTATCGTGGGTGTGCTACATATAAAAGGAGTACAAACCTATATAGTAGGTAAGGTTGCTAGCAGTTTGTCGGAGCAGGTTCAAGCGGATGTTCGTATTGCTCAGTTTCATTATCGTCCCTTGTCTTCATTGACTATCGATAGTATTTATTTGAGCGACCAACGACAGGACACACTAGCCTATATCGAGCAACTGCAATTAGAATTTAAGCCTCTAGCACTACGCAACAAGCGTATCAACATTCAGCAATTGCATCTTCAAAAGCCATATCTCAATCTTCAATCTCTCTCGGATTCAACGTTGAATATTCAATTTTTGATTGATATTTTCCAACAAGATTCTATTAATTTCCCATTTCGATTAAATATCGATGAATTGGGCTTACACCAAACGCGCATTCGCTATAATGAGGTATTAGTAGATCAGTTGGATTTGGCGTTGGCATTGCCCGTGTTGAGTATGGATTCATTGGATGTACATCTCCATTCTCTACACCTACGTGCCCAAATGGACAGATTGGAAGCAAGTTTTGAAGCAAATTTACACGGCAATTTAGATTCAATTTTTGCCGAGGAGATGCAGTTGGTATTCCGAAATGAGCAGCTATTTTCAGGCAATGTAGCTGTTTATCATCCGTTGGACTTAGATTCTCTGTATATTGATGCAAATTGTGCTGATTTGTATTGCAACAACGCCTTGCTACAAGATATACTATCTCAATTACAGATGAAGCCTGTTCGTATGCCATCCATTGTGAATCGTTTAGGTGATGTGCACTACAAAGGTGACATCCGCGGCCGCTTTGAGAAGACAGATGTACATGGCATATTTAGGACAAGTTTAGGTTCTATCAGCGTAAACGGTAATCTTCACAGTACGACCAACTTCAAGAATATGGATTTCTGTGGACACGTATCAACTAGAAGGTTTCACGTGGGACGTATGCTAGGTGAAAAAGATCTAGGTATCGTAGCCCTTCATGCCCATGTAGACGGCGAAATTGATTCTGCAAAGTTAGTTCACTGCATAGCAGAAGCCGATATTGCCAAGTTTGAATACAAAGGATATTGCTACCAACATATTCATTTAGACGGCGAAATGCTAGATGAGGAGATTCATGGTAATCTGGCGATTTCTGATGAGAATATCAAATTGCATATCAGCGGATTAGCCGATTGGTCCGAAGAGGATACTCGTTTGGATGTGGGTATAGAGTTGTCCGACTTTAGCCCTGCAACTTTGCATTTGATTGAGCAATATCCCGAATTGGAGTTAGGAGCCAATGCATATATCAGTCTGTACACATCGGGTAAAGTAAATGAGATGATGGACAATATGACTGGCTATGTGATTGTAGATACATTGGAGATACGCAATGGGGAAGAGCAAACCACCATGGAGCAGTTCAAATTGCTCATTGACAATGAGTTGAATAGCGGAAATCCATACCGTCAAGTACGTATTCAATCCGATTATTTGACTGCGAATGTAAGTGGAAATTACAGTTACAAGACTTTACCAGCAACCTTCCAGCAAATCGCCCACCGCTATCTCCCCACATTGGTGGATGCACCTTCCACAAAGAGAGAGACGAGCAATAATCTAGATTTCTACGCATATTTCCGAGGTTTAGATTCCTTGTCGTATGTAATGAATTGGGATATGGTTGTGCCCTCATACCCAACTCTAAAAGGCTTTATCCATGAAGAGAATCAACAGATTGGTATTCAAGCTCATATTCCAAACATCAACAAGAGTGGTAGCCAAATGGAGAATATCACAATCTCCTTAGACAACCAAAATGATCAACTGAGTATGTCAATGTATCTACTCAATCACCTTCCAAAAGATAATCCAACTGCAGCAAAATTAGGAGATATCCAAACCACCCTTCGCATGAGCGCAAAGGATGACAAAGTGGATTTGAGCGTAGAACTAGGAAATACGGATAGCGTACGTAATGAGGGCATCATTCGACTTGCTTCTACCATATCAAATTATAAGAACAAGCCAAAATTTGATGTTCACATATTGCCCACAGATATCATTTTGAATGATTCTGCTTGGAGTATCGGTCAAGCCAATATTACTTTTACTTTGGCAGACCAAATAATGGAAATTTCTAATTTTTCTCTGAGTACTGATTATCAATCAATTACCGCACATGGAACAGCGTCTAAATTAGCCACTGACTCTATTGATGTTGATCTGCACAATATCAATTTGGATTATCTATTGAGTTATACACCGGCATCGGAAGTAATATCCATTATGGGTCCTGTGACCGGTAATGCAAGATTGTACAGTTTGTTTTCAGAACCTATGCTAGAAGCACAAGCCAACATCAAAAATGGCGGTTTGAACGGCGTATACTTGGGCGACATATCAGCAGAAGCTATACTGGATCGAGAGAATAAGAGTATCCTGATTTATGGACAAGCGGTAGATTCAAGTCAGCATGTAGTTGCCAATGTAGAAGGCAAAGTTATACCCGCTACTAAATGGTGGGGATTGGATATTGCATGCGATAGCGTGGACATCAGTTTTATCAATGGTTGGACAAAAAGTATTATTTCTAACCCCCGTGGTAGAGCTTATGGAAAAGTCAAAGTGGAGGGACAGGAACATAAAGTATGGGTAACAGGACGTGCTTTGGCCAAAGATGCACAGATAACTGTTCCACAAATTGGTGTAACCTTCTATTTGACAGATTCTATCTTCCTGGATTCGACTGCCATTCGCTTCCCCGACGTCCATGCATACGACCAATACGGCAATTTGGGCATATTCTCTGGAGCTGTGTACCACGAATATTTCTTAAACATCCGATATGATTTACATGCAACAGCTAACAATATGTTAGTCATGAACCTACCTGCAAGCCAACAATCATTCTTCTATGGTAAAGTTTTTGGCACAGGTAATGTTCATATTTATGGAGATGAATTGAATTGTCAGATAGATGTAAATGCTCGCACCGAAGCAAATACAAAATTCTACTTGAACATCAACAGTGCAAGTCAGGCTGCAAATACTAATTTTATCAATTTTGTACAGCCAGACACAAGTGCTAGCACCTATCTTTTATCTCTTCTGCAAAAGCCAAAACCAAAGGTAGAATCTGCACCGATGGGTAGTCGATTGAAATTATCACTGCAAGGTGAGGTAACTCCTCAGGCCGAGATTCATATCAAACTGGGAGCAGAAGATATGATTCGAGGTAAAGGAGAAGGCAATATCAAATTAGTATATGAAGATCCATCGCAGAATGTACACATGCAAGGTACCTATACGCTTCAATCGGGTCAGTTTGACTTCTCATTAGGTAATATCGTAAGGCGTAATTTTATCATTCGTGAAGGTAGTCAAATCACATGGGATAGTAATCCACTAGCACCAACCTTGGACATCACAGGCTACTACCATACCACTGCCTCGTTGCGCGATTTGTTTGGAAGTGAAAGTAGTCAGATGGCGACAAATAGAAACTCCGTACCAGTCAATTGTGTATTGCATATGACGGACGAGTTGTTTAATCCAATTCTGAGCTTTGCGATAGAACTGCCTCAGTCGGATGAATCCGTACAGAGTCAAGTGAATTCTCTCATTAATACGGATGAGATGCTGATGCGACAAGTGATATATCTCCTCGTATTTAATCGTTTCTATACTCCAGAGTACCTGCAAAACACACAGAACATAGGTATTAACGAAACTTATTCTCTGCTATCATCAACTATAACAGGACAGATCAACTCATGGCTTAGCAAATTGACAGACGTCTTCACGATGGGCTTCAATTTCCGTACAGATGGCGAAGGAGCAACTGCCAGTCAAGAATACGAAGCGAACTTCCAGATTCACCCTATTGACCAGCTGATTATCAATGGTAACTTTGGCTATCGATATAATGATTTGAGTAATCGTCCGTTCTTTGGAGATCTAGATATTGAGTATCTGATTACGCCGAATGGCAAATTCCGCGCTAAAGCATACACTCATACCGTAGATAAATATTCACTACGTCAAGCAAATACAGTTCAAGGTGTAGGTTTTGTATTTAAACATGACTTTAACTGGAAGCGAAAAAAGAAGAAGGAAAGTACCGATAAGAACCTCTCTTCTTCCAATCCTGTAAAGAGTAAACGGAAGAAAGAAAAATGATATGCCTATGCTGATTAAGTGTTATGGAGCTGCACCACAAGGTATTGATGCTGTGGTGATCACAATAGAAGTCCATGCCGTTCCGGGATTTGAATTTACCTTAGTAGGATTACCTGACAACGCCGTAAAAGAAAGTCACGAACGCATTGTAGCTGCATTGACGGTAAATGGATATAACAAGCCACGCCATACACTAACCATTAATATGGCTCCTGCAGATATAAAGAAAGAAGGGGCCGCGTATGATTTGCCATTGGCAATCGGTATGCTGGCAGCAGAAGAGGAAGTCAAGACAGCGCTGTTAGAACACTATATGATCATGGGTGAACTATCCTTGGACGGTACATTGCAACCTATTCAAGGTGTGCTACCCATTGCATTAGCTGCTCGAAAAGCCGGTTTCAAAGGAATTCTTTTGCCTGAACAAAATGCTCGTGAAGCCGCAGTAGTAGAAGGAATAGAAGTATATGGTCTCAGCAACTTGCTAGAAGTAGTACGCTTCTTGAATCAAACTCAAAATTTCGAACCTACCATAGTTGATACTAGCGCAGAGTTTGCTCAACATGCTTTTTCTAGCGATCTAGACTTCTCGGACGTACGTGGTCAGGAGAATGTACGCCGTGCGATGGAAGTGGCTGCCGCTGGAGGACATAATATGCTAATGGTTGGCCCTCCTGGAGCAGGTAAGAGTATGATAGCCAAACGATTACCATCAATTTTACCACCATTGAATTTGGAAGAGGCACTTGAGACAACTAAGATTTATTCTGTATCAGGTATGATGAGCGGCAGAAAAGAAAGTGACGGTGTATCCAGTGCATTGATTGTTCAGCGACCATTTCGTAGCCCACACCATACAGTAACAGACGTAGCGTTGGTGGGTGGTGGAACCAATCCTCATCCTGGAGAGATCAGTTTGGCACATAATGGGGTACTCTTTCTAGATGAATTGCCTGAATATAAGCGTAGTGCATTAGAAGTAATGCGTCAGCCTCTAGAAGATAGAAAAATTTGTATCACTCGCACCAAGATGACCGTGGAATACCCAGCATCCTTTATGTTAGTAGCCGCGATGAACCCATGTCCATGCGGTCATTATGGAGAGAATAATCCCGCACATCCATGTACTTGTACACCCGCACAGATACATCGATATATGAGCAGGATATCAGGTCCATTATTGGATCGTATTGATATTCAATGCGATATACAAGCAGTCCCCTACTCTACACTAAAAGACACACAGCCAAGTGAGAGTAGCGAGATTATGCGCGAACGGGTTATCAAAGCAAGGGCGACTCAACAAAAACGTTTTGCTTTATACAATGCAACAGCCAAGAAACCAGTCCACTGCAATGCACAGATGAGTCCTAAGTTGGTAAGAGAGTATTGTCTATTGGATTCAGCAGGAGATCGATTATTATCCTACGCAATGGATAAAATGGGCTTATCTGCACGCGCTTATGACCGAATTCTGAAAGTAGCAAGAACTATTGCAGATTTAGATGGTAGCGATTGCATTCAAACAATACATTTATCCGAGGCTATTGGTTATCGTAGTCTTGATCGAGAAGATTGGATTGGATAAAACATACTCCATAAAATAAAGGTGTACTCGTGAAGTACACCTTTATTTTTTTCGATTAAATCTTCAGATTAATTCCCGCAAAGTAAGTACGTGGAGAAGCTGGTCCATAGATAAAGCCAGCATCACGATCCATTCCTTTATCAATATCTGTTTGAAATTGGTCAAGAATATTCTTTACGCCCGCATTGATTTCTAAAGTATAATGCTTATAGAGCGGGATATCGTAACAAAGTTTGAAGTCCCATTCAAAGAAAGTAGGCGTCACAATTTCCTCATCCTCTGGTATATAACCTGCAAAGTGCTGAACAAGCATATTTCCCGTTACCTTACCATTAGTAAGAATATGAAAATGTTTCACTGGTTCAATATTCAACAAGAAATAGCCATAATGGTCAGGTGTGCGAAACATACGCCGTTGAGGTGCGATATTGAGGTTCTCGCTCCATTGCAGGGGTTCTATATATCTGCTATGGTTATAGGTGTAACCGGCTTGGAATGCGAGGAGATGACCATATCCCATTTTAGCTTCAACATTCACTCCAGAGACACGTGCTCCACTAGCGTTGGTACGAGTGAGAAGTAGATTTCCCATCGCATCATGTCCATTCTCTACGAGCGTGAAGACATCGTTAAGTTGGGTAAAGAATCCCTCCAGTGTCAGGTTGAAATCGAACTTACCCCAGCTTTTGTACATATCAATACTACCGCTGATAGAGTGACTATACTCTGGGCGAAGGTTCTCATCAAGCGAGATGAGCGAAACTTCCCCACCAACCGCACCTACGTGAAGATCTTCCTCATAGATTTGCGGCGCACGGTAGCCACTTGCATAACTTACTCGAAGAATCAAATCAGTCAAAGGTTGTGCATTATTGGTTATCGTAGATTTTCCATTGACAATAGGACTCCACCGAGCATTAGCGCGAGGAGAGAAGACAGGTTTATCCAGTAAAGAATGCTGTTCTAAGCGTCCGCCAACGAGTACCGACCATGCCGTGGTTTTCCACTCATTTTGCACATATCCACCTCCCAGATATACCTCTTGCAATGTATTACGATCGTACCCCAAGATCTGATCACGGAGTTGGTTAAAAGAGTATTCGGCACCCGCACTAAGGTCGGCATTGCTAATGCCACAAGGATATGAAAAACGATACTGTGCCCCTGTGACAGAGACAATATCCGTAGATTTACCATAGGCGTTAGGATTGTAGTTGGTACCAAAGTAACTATGACGTCCTATATGTTGGAAACTAGTATATGTACTTAAGAAATGCTTATTATCAGCTGTATAGATATCCCATTTTGCAGTTGCCGCATCAATATTGTGGCGTAGCTGTTCGCAGAGTGGTGATTCGTGCGGTTGCAGACTATCTATACCATATCCACCACGTCTATATTCGGTAGTATGATGATACTCAGCTGTAAGTTTGGAATAATCGGAGGTCTTGAAGAATGAGCGAAATCCCAGGGTGGTACTGTTGAGTAGTGGAATTTCAGAATATCCATCATGATCTCGGTCGTATTGCTGACGATTGCGTTGAACTCCGAAGATATAAATACCTGCTTTTTGGTTCTCAGAAACGACACTTGCATTGAGATTAGTGTTGATATCATAGGTTCTATTCTCGGTAAAAGCAGAAGAATTGCTGACATTGAAGAAGTTGCGAGCAGGCTCCTTCGTAATAATATTAACTACACCAGCAATAGCATTTGCTCCGTACAAAGCACTACCTCCTCCTCGAATGACCTCAATTCGATCCACCATACCAGCTGGCAATTGTTCTAATCCATAGACAGACGCAAGCGATGAAAAGATAGGACGTGAGTCCATGAGTATTTGTGTATATTGTCCTTCAAGACCATTAATACGGATTTGTGGAACGCCACAATTGGAACATGTCTCTTCTACTCGAAGCCCCGTCTGGAAATTAAGTACATCAGCCATCGAGTTGGAGGTAGTAGATTCAATGATAAGTGGCGAGATAACATTTACAATAGTGGCTACTTCTTTTTGTTTTGTGGCATATTTATTTGCCGTAACAACCACGTTATCAATCAAGAAAGATGTTTCTGAGATAGCTACGTTCATCTCGACAAGGGTGTCACGTTGTAGGTTGACCATTTTTTCTAAGGTCTCATATCCCATCATAGAAAAAATAAGAGTAAGACGTCCTTCTGGTAGGTTTTTGAGATAGAAGTGTCCAGATTCGTCGGTAAGACATCCTATTGAGGTTCCTTTAACCTGCACATTAACAAAAGAAAGATGCTCATTGGTGTGAGCATCCAGCACATGCCCTGCAATGTGGGCATCTGTAGGCGTATTAGCCAACAGGGAGGAGCAAGCCCAAAGACCTGCCAAGATGAAATAGATTAGTTTGTTGGTATTCATATATATTATAATTATTAATTATTTCTAGATATTGCTGATATTTATTGCTAATCTCCAGCTTAAAGGTAGCTGAATAACTAATTAATCACTAACTAATCACTAAGAGTTAGTAGAGGTTATGCAGTATATCCAAAATCGAGTGCAAAGGTACTACAATTTGCGAAATTGGACAATACCTAAAAATAATGAAAAGAAGGGGTGCTGAAGGCATAAAAAAAGGAGGATATCGGATGATATCCCCCATTTTAGGTAATTTATTGAAATTTCCGTTGTTGCGTTCGGAATTATTCAGCTATTTGGCCAAGTGCGTTGTACATCACACCGTCACGGATAACGTAGATTTGACCGTTGCGGATAACCTTTGTAGCCTTCACGTTAACGATTACGTCTTCAAGAGAAGACTCGGTAACTTCTTGGATGAAAATTTCATCTTCACTCACTTTGTAGTAGAAATCGTATTTACCAGGTGCAAGAACGATATTTCCTTTATCATCAAATTCGTGAGCTACAGAATAACCATCAACTTTGCTGCAAAATGAAGTGGCTTCACCATCTGTGAGAGTGACAACTTTTACAGCATCTTCTGCTGTGATAGTTTGACCTAGCAAACGATATTCGTTGTCATTATCAGGATTTACAGTAAGTTCTATTCCATTCTCCCAATCACCAGCAACACCCATTAGCACATACTTGATAACTTCTGGAGTATCAGAAACATAGAAATTACCCTCAATAGTGATTTTTTTACCATCAAAACTTACAGTAACATCACCTTGCTCAGCAAGAGTAAACACAATATTGCGATCTTTATCCACTTTTACACCTTGAGGTACGCTAGTTAAGACATCATATCCCCAACTTTTACCCCATGTACCATCTGTAATCTTAAGTTTACACTGAACACCTGCAGCCAAGGCTGTAAAAGTATAGGTGTGAACTTTTGTTTCCTCATTATACACCATTGTAATTTCACTCGCATTCCAATTATCATTGCCAACTAGAGCTTCGTTACCTGTAATGTAATAAGTAGGGATAGCTGCTGGATCATATACAGACCACTTACCATCTTCTTGATTCCAACCAGTAATAGTATAACAGTTTTCAGTTTCAGGAATTGTCAAATCATTAGTTTGATTCCACTTATTATCCCAAGATGGAGTTGTAGCAGAAGCATCATGACGCACAAAAATAACTTTTGTATCATCCTCTACAGTCGCCTTGTAGCTATCTTCAGCAGAAAGGAAATTAGAGAAAGACTCTGTTTTAATTGAATAAACACTAAACTTAGCGCCATCAACGTCCCATGGACCAGGATTTAGATAAATGTCCTTTGCACTCATTGACATAACCATAGTCAATGCTGCGAATAATGTAAAGATTTTTTTCATAATAAAATGAATTAAAAGTTAGTAAATAAAGTTAATTGTTATTTTATGTATTTATATCCGTTTTGAATGATAATACCCTGATAATTAGCGTTAACTCTTTGTCCAAGGATATTATACATTGGCAAAGAGTGATCTAATTGAGGTTTATGCATTTCAATATTAGTCGTAGTCCCCCCTCCTTGATAACATACAACAGGAACTGCTTTGTCGAACTCCCAAGTATAGCAAACATCTTCATACGTGAGCAAGTTTTGCGATTGATTTCCCACATTATCATGGAGAATAAAGTTGATTTCTCTAGATTCTGTATTACTCAATGTATGGAAATAGAATCCACCCGGATTAAGTTGCGTGAGTTGCAAGCCAGGCCATGTACCCGTAGGTTTGGCATCATCGGCTGTCCACGTATAGAGATATGCGTTGGTCCATGAGTTAGGTTTCAAGAAAGCAATCGTGATTGGTAGTTGTTGAGGAGGCTCATAGGTATAATGATATGTCTGTACATCTGATTTCGCTCCATTCAGTTCAGCATAAGCCTTCAGCGTAACCGTTCCAGAAATGGAGATTGGGTTGGTATACGATTTTCTAGAACTAGAGTTTTGAGGATCTGAGCCATCAAGTGTATAATAAATTTTAGGCGTTCCAGCAAACCCGACTGCACTCATGGTAATCGTCAGGGTAGAAGTTCGATAAGTGGTGGATTTGGTATGAACAGTCAGTTCTGGTTTATCTGTACCATAAGAAATATACATCTTGTATCCAGGTCCAGCCGCAACTTCAATGTATCCATAAGGACAATTGTTACAAGCGTCACCCAGTTCAAGAATCAGTTCACCTTTAAAACCGGTAACCTTCGCTCGATAGCCATTATAAACGATCTCATCCGAAACAGCACTTTCGGAATGCACTCCGACCGCTTTTCTAGCGAGGATCATTGGCGCGATTTCTGCTTTGTATTTAACCCAATGTGGATAGAAAACACACGGTACCCCCGGCATCGAGAGGATAAAAGCATTCGCTTGAAGAAGTCGGTCTCTCATATCATTGCTCATGGAATAGAAATTTCCTCCAAACTCACTATGTTCGCGCTCGAACGTATCGTGGTTGTCAATGAAAGTAACTGCCCATTTTCCTTTTCCTTTTCCTAAGAGTCCTGGTGCCTTGCATTTGGCATAGTCAAATTGTGCTATACCGTTATTAAGAGCATCGTACTTAACTCCAAAATCGAAAGCCAAGGTGTTCTCATTTGCTTCTGCAATACGACTCCATAATACTTCAGGATCACCATCGTAATACTCTAATACAGAGAAATATGCTCCCGCGTTAGCATTGTAATCATTGACATGAGACATATGAAAGCCTTTGCAATAATCATAGCGGAAGCCATCGTATTTCATTTCGCTGATCATCCACTTGGCATAAGCACGGAACATCTCACGTACTTTTTCGTTGTCATGCGCCAAGTCGCGTGCAGCGCCATAGTTGGACTCATCGCCATATCCATCGTCGTTTCCACCACTAGGTCTGCAATTTCTTGCGGCATCATCCCAATTCATTTCATCTCCGTTGCAGATATAGGTAGGATCCACTTGGAATTTGCCATACTCGCCGAAATCTTGTTCATAGTATGTACACCATCCATCTTTGCCGTCGATATGATTGACCACCATATCAGCTACGACCTTAGCACCACCATCGTGGAGCTTTTGTATGAGGGTACGTAATTCCGATTCAGATCCCCAATCACAGTTTTGATTGCTATATTGCTTTGGAATATATCCTACTCCACCCGTTGACAAAGCAGATGGTGGTAGCCAGATGAGATCGAAGTATGAAGCCAATTCTTGCGCCTGTCCCTGAAGTGTTTTCCAACGGGTATTTCCATAATATTTATCTTGATTGGAATCCCAGTAGAATGCTTGCAACATGACGTCTGTGCAGTTGTATGGTACAGATTGTGCATACAACGGAGTTGGATAAGGCTCCATACCATAGACAGTCCACGAGCCCAAATACTCGCCCCAACCACGAATGTTATAACAGTCTTTAGTAGAGGGTATGGATAAGTCCGTTGTTTTATTCCAGAATAAATCTCCTTCCCAAACCACGTTTGTAGCACCTGGTGCAAGGCGAAGGAAGATGATAGACGTGTGTGATTCAGGAATAGCCACTTCATATATATCCCCTTCGTGTTGGGTCATTTGCAAATCAATGTGCGCAGTAGCATCCCATGAGTGAACAAAGAATTTTGCACCATCCGTATTCCACAAACCACTTCCACCTGTGTTGAGATAGATGGTTTTAGTTGGTCCATCAGGGATAATTGGAGAATCGGGAGTATCTGGTGTCTCATTGGTACAATTTTGGCTTGTACCAATGTATAATAAATCATCCTCGTATTTGAGTTTGATGTAGAAATCATATGTACCAGTTAAGTTGCATGTGATTTTGCCTTGCGTTTTCCCACCTGTAAATTGCTGGTACGCTCCATAAGGGTCTATGTTAGACATCCAAGTTGCGTCATTGTTGCCAAAATCGCATATTTGAACATAATCGCCCGAAGATAATTCCACACAGTCAACCAAATATTGCTCACGCCCCTGATAATCCTTATTCGAAAGGGGCGTTGCTTCAAGTTTAGTTGTACCATTTATCAACAAACCATATGGTGCTGCCATTGAGATGGCAGCACTACATATGAAAAGTATTGTTGATAAGAGTTTCTTCACAAAAGATTTGTGATTGGTTATCGAATGTATTTATATCCGTTTTGAATGATAACACCTTGGTAAGTAACACTTACTTGTTGACCCAGGACGTTATACATTGGTTGTTTTGCATCCAATGCAGGAGTTGAAGGTGTTTGTACATTCTCCACATCGGCTCCAGAACATTGAATCAAGACAGCCTTTCCTTCTTCCCATCCATAGCAAACGTCTTCGTCGGTCCAAAGGTCGGCAGTTTGCGTGCCAGCTCCGTCGTTGAAGATGAAATTCACTTCTTTCACAGAAGCTTCGAAGTGGTGATAATACAATCCATTCTCATTTTGATGCTCCATTTTCATGCCAGGCCATTCTCCAGTAAGCATAGTGGCACCACCATCCAACCATGAATAGAGATAAACCTCTGTCCAGTCATCAGGTTTGCTGAATGCAACTGTGAGCGGTGTAGCTTGAGGTGTCTCATATGTGTATACATGTGTCACCACGTCAGTATTTTTACCATCGCTCTCAGCAAAAGCTTTAAGAGTAACATTACCTGTTATAGAAATAGGTGCAGAATATTGGGTAGAAGAGGTTGTTGGGTCTGTACCATCTAGTGTATAATAGATAGTAGACTCATCTCCACCACCAATTGTTCTCATTGTAATCTCAAGTTTGTCGGTCTTGTAAACTTTTCCTTCTGGAGATACGATAAGCTGGAATGGGATATTAGAGAGTGAACAATTTTGGCTAAGTTTCTCCTGTGTACCATCCCACTCATAGCAAGCATCTTGGTCAAGTATGATATCGTTAGATTGCTCACCTGCGCCATTGCTAAAGATGATGCTAGTTTCTTTCACCTCACTAGTAAATACGTGATAAAGCCATCCTTCGCTATCTTTGGTGTTCCATTCCATACCTGGCCATGCGCCAAGATTAGCACCATTCCATGCGTAAAGATAGACTTTCTCCCAAGTTTTAGGAGGCATAAACTTTACAGTAAGAGGTGTCTGTTGTGGTTCTTGGTAAGTATATGTAGCTACTTGTACAGAAGAAGATGCACCATTGAGGGTAGCGTATGCTTTTACCGTAGTAGTTCCTTTTACAGTAAAGGAAGTGGTGTAAGTCTTCTTAGTAGCAGAACTAGTAGGATCAGAACCGTCAAGAGTATAGTAGATAGTAGGATTTCCACTCAATGCGACTGCACTCATCTCTACAGTATGTGTCTCAGTCTTATAGACAGCAGAAGGAGAGATGCTCAATACTGGTACTTCTGGTTGGGATGTAGTATAATACATAGCAAAGTTTCCTCCTTTGTAAGCTAATTTATAGCCATTAGGAGCTGTTTCGAATCCACTATTAGGTCCTAACAACAGGCGTACTGATCCATGTTTACCAGTAATAGTTGATTTGTAGTAACCATTTCCAGCTTCATCACTTACCTTAGACTCTGAATGCACGCCAGCTAGTTTACGAGCCAATACCATTTTGCCAATCGCATCTTTGTATTTAACCCAATGAGGATAAAATACACAAGGAACACCAGGCATAGAGAGAATAAAAGCATTAGCACCGAGGACACGGTCTTTATTGTAATCCTCCATAGACTTACCGCAGCCACCAATCTCGTCATTATTATCACGCCCCGCCTCACATCCAAAGTAGGTATCATGGCTGTCAACGAAGGTTACAGCATACTTGCTAAGTCCTACGCCTAAGAGTCCAGATCCCATGCACTTTTGATAATTGCCATCTGCAATACCCTGAATAGCAGTATATTTAGTACCAAAGTCAAAAGCTAAGGTATTCCAGTTCACATCATTGAGGTAACTCTTGATATTGTTGATATCACCATTCCAGAACTCTACAACAGAGAAGTAATTTGCAGAGGCACTATTGTACATATCGATATATTTTCCTTTGAATCCTTGCGCATAATCATAGCGCCATCCATCAAAGCCGATAACATCCTTCATCCATTTGAGATAGGCCTTCATCATCTCTTGAACCTTTGGATTAGCATGTGCCCAGTCACGTGCAGATCCATAGTTATCTTGCATATTATAGCCACCATCGTCAGTACCCGTAGCTTTTCCCTTCCATTCTCCTGCCTCAGGATTGCTATTTACTTCGTCAGTTGTGCATATCCAAGAAGCATCTGGCTGGAAAGTGCCGTACTCGCCAAAGTTCTGTGGATAGAAATCACACCAAGATGACTTACAACCAGCGTGATTGATTACGATATCTGCCACAACTTTGGTATCAACAGCATGCATGCGACGGATAAATTCGAGCAGTTCTTTTTGCGACCCCCAATCCGAATTTTGGTTGCTATATTGTGTCTGGTGGTAACCAGTACCGCCTTCTGATTTTCCTGATGGTGGAAGCCACACGAGATCAAAGTATGTACCAATCTCGCCAGATTGATTGAGTAGTACAGCCCATTTGGTGTTACCAAGTTGAACTCCGTTGATCTTGACATCACCAGGAGCACCATCTCTATATGAGTCATAGTAGAAAGCTTGCAACATCACATCCTCGCACTCTGAAGGAACAGATGTTGAATGTCCTGGTTTAATAGGAGGCTCTGAACTAAAATTACCTTTAAGGGTGATATTCATTCCATTAAAACCTACTTCTACATTACCTTTAGTAGCTAATTGGAATACAACATTACCATCCGTGTCATTTACAACACCCGCTGGTGCATTTTGCACTGCGCCATATCCCCAGTTCTGATCCCAAGTACCATTGGTAATCTTCATGCGATATGTAGTACCCGCAGCCAAATCACTAAAGGTATGTGTAAAGGTATTGGTTGTAGTGTTTTTGGTCATTGCGATGGCAGTTGCAAGCCATGCTTTGTCAGCACCCACCAATTCTGCGCTTCCTGTAATATAGTAGGTAGCATTAGGGTCTGGATTAGAAGGTGTAGGATCTCCACCTCCGGTATAAGAACTCCAAGTTCCCTGGCATTTTCCGCCGTTTTGTCCCCACGTGGTATGGCTCCAACAGTTTTGACCAGCAGGAATAGTTAAGTCTTCAGTTTGGTTCCATTTCTTATCCCAATCAATGGCGTTTCCTAAATCTGGACTCTGACGCACGAATAAACATTGGGTATTGTTGCCAATTTCAAACTTATAGAGATTGTCATTGACCTTCTCCATCTTGCCAGCGATATCCGATCCGCCACCCCAAGAATGGATAAATAAAGCAGCATTATCTGATGCCCATTGATTGGGCACCAGATAAATAACCTTAGCACTAGCTGACAGAGAAAGCGCTAGTATCGTAAGTAATACAACTATCTTTTTCATAATTATCGAATGTATTTATATCCGTTTTGAATAATAACACCTTGGTAGGTAACTCCCACACGTTGACCAAGGATATTGTACATTGGTTGGTGGATATCCAAAGCAGGAATCTCATCAATCACAACATTCTCCACAGGAGTCTTACCACAGTCTTCCAACTTCACCTCAGCACCATTTTGCCAAGCGTAGCAAACGTCCTCATCTGTCCACAAGTCAGCAGTTTGATCTTTGCCTTCACCAGCATTGAAGATAAAGTTGATCTCACGCAAAGTAACATCAAATTGGTGATAGTAGAAGCCATTTTCGTTCACAGCGGTGAGTTCAGTTCCAGGCCAGCCACCAGTATATTCTACTGCGTTTTGTCCATCAGGCTTGGTCCAGCTATAGATATATACTTTATCCCACTCTGCAGGTTTAGAGAAGGCAACTGTGATAGCAGTAGTTTGAGGTTCCTTGTAGGTATAAGTATGTGTTTGCACATCTGTTTGTGCACCACCTGCTTCAGCGTATGCTTTTAGAGTAACGGTACCTTGGATAGTAACAGGAGCTGAATAGGTTTGCTTCGTAGAAGATGTTTTAGGATCGGATCCATCCAATGTGTAATAAATAGTAGCAGAACCTGATCCACCCACAGTCTTCATTTCTACTTGCATGGAAGAAGTTTTGTATGTAGTAGAACCTGGAGAAACGATGAGTTGTGGTGCAACAGAAGAACTTGGCTTAATCCACATTGCATAGCCAGTACCTGCAGCAGCCTTGGTATAACCATCATGATTTCCTGATACTTTATTTCCCAACTCAAGGATCAATGAACCATTAACACCTGAAACATGAGCACGATAACCGCCACCATCTGCTTCATCAGAAACAGGGCTTTCAGAGTGTACGCCAACAGCCTTACGAGCCAAGACCATAGCACCAATAGCATCCTTGTGTGATTTCCAGTGAGGATAGAATACGCATGGCACACCAGGCATAGAGAGGATATAAGCATTCGCTTGAAGGATATCTCCCTCATACTCGCTACCATTATCACGTTGGTAAGTATCGTGGTTATCTACAAAAGTAACAGCATATTTACCTTTTCCCATACCAAGCAGACCAGTACCTTTGCAAGCGCCATAATTACCTTTACCTACACCACGGTTCAATGCGTCGTATTTCACGCCAAAGTCGAAAGTAAGTGTATTGCAATTAGCATCTTGGATACGACTCCAAAGAACGTCCTTGTTTCCATCCCAATATTCCATCACAGAGAAATATGCCTTTGCAGCTGTGTTGTAATCGTTGACATGTGAATTATGGAAACCCTTGCAATAATCATAACGGAAACCATCGTATTTCATTACGTCGATCATCCATTTGGCATACGCTCTAAACATCTCTCGTACATCTTCATTCGTGTGATCCCAGTCACGGGCTGCTGCATAGTTTGCCTCACCATCATAGCCATCATCGTTGCCACCAGTAGCAGAACCTTGGCAAGATCCAGATTTAGAATCTGAGTTCACCTCGTCTGTCTTACAAATCCAGCTTGCATCAGGTGCGAACGAGCCATATGATCCAAAGTCCATTACATGATAATCGCACCATGTAGATTTGTTGCTTGCATGGTTAACTACCATATCTGCAATCACTTTAGCTCCACCAGTATGCAATGTCCTAATCAATGTTTCAAGCTCAGCACGAGTACCCCATGCAGAATTTTGGTTGCTATATTGAGCAGGTAGATAACCTACACCACCAGAAGATTTAGCTGAAGGTGGCAACCAAATAAGGTCAAAATAAGCCGCCAACTCTGACGCTTGAGAAAGGAGAGTGTTCCAACGTGTATTACCAAATTGTTTATCTTCGTTAGAATCCCAATAAAAACCTTGAAGCATAACATCTGGACATGCAGAAGGAACAGAAGATGTATAAGGAGTAGGAGTAGGGTTGTCACCAGGATTATTACCAGGATTATCTCCAGGATTGTCACCAGGGTTATTACCAGGATTGTCACCAGGTTGATAAACCGCAGCCCAAGTCTCAACGATATCGTTAGCAGAATATGTACGATCTTGTTTCTCTTCACCATTAGCAGTTTTCTCTACATATGTCCAATCAGGACCAGAGCAGTACTTATATTTCATAGCTTTGGTCACATTAGACAACTCAAGTGTATATTGTGTATCATTTACTTTTGTCATTGCAGTAAATGACCATCCATTCATTTCGCCAGCGATATAACAAGCATAGGTACCCGCAGGAACTGAAACTGTATATACGAGTGTCTCAGTAGGTGTAGGTTCTGAGCTAGAAGAGCCATAAACAGACCAAGAACCATTACCCTTATCCCAAGCACCATCTGCTATGGTATAATGATTATTTGTTCCATCATACTCAAGATCATTGGTTTGATTCCACTTATTATCCCATTTGTTTTCAGGAGTAGCGGGATTCATACGGCAAAAAATAAGATTCTTCCAATTTCCAGAAGGAATAGTAGCCTCGTACACATCAGCAGCTACGGCTGTCATATCAGCCCAAGCATCGCCACCCTCGCCAAAAACATAGATCGCGAAGCGTGCATTATCAACTTTCCAATTGGAGTTTGGTGTAAGATACAATTTCTCACCACCGGTCATGTTAACAGCCATCATTGCCATCACCATGGACAACGCAGCAAACAAAGTAAAGATTTTTTTCATTACATTATAATTTTAAACAAAATAGGCCACAAAGTTAGTTTATTTTTTTTACATTTGCAAATATCTTACTATTTATTCGGCATTACATTCACATTTTCTTACGCAAACGATTGCATTTTCAACTACAAAGTCCACACTCCATGTCTCATAATCAAGGTGATAGATTCGAGTTGGGTCATTTTGATAGGCAGGACGAGGATCTTGAGAAAGTATCTCGTGAATAGCATTCCATGGGCAACCTTGATCAACACATTGCTGTTTAAGACAATCATCTATTTGCACTTCAAGGTAGTAGTTCTGCGTCCTCTCAGCAAAACCATTCTTAGCATCCGGGTGACTATCTGAAAACGAAAGATATGGTTTTATATCATAAATAGGAGTACCATCTAACAAATCGGCTCCAGTTACCACAAGAATTAAGCCACTTTCCTTAGATTCCTCTATCCTCAATAACCGCACACTAGTAAGACCAATAGGATTCGGGCGATAGGGCGAGCGAGTAGCAAACACGCCCATTCGTTTGTTTCCTCCTAATCTAGGTGGTCTAACGGTAGGCGACCAAGGCGTTTGGTCGCTCACATGCTGTTTTTCGAGTTGCACCTCAGAGAATCCCCACAAAAGCCACAGGTGCGAATACTCCTCTATCCCACGCAATGCTTCACGCACGCGATACGTAGGCGTGAAGACAATCTGTGTTTCTATACACGATTCTTCTCTACTTTGACGAGGTATTCCAAACTTCTGAGTAAAACCGTTGTGGGCATGAGCAATAACCTGCAGGTGCATTGTAATTAGGAATTTTGGATTATGAATTCAGAATTTTGTGCAAAGATAGTGTTTTTTTTCGATATTTAAGACTAAATTAACCATTTAATTGCGTTTTTTTGCAAAAAAATGTCAAAATATTTGGTAGGTTCAAAAAAAAGCAGTACCTTTGCAGCCGATTTGGGAAAATCATGGTGCCATAGCTCAGTTGGTAGAGCAAAGGACTGAAAATCCTTGTGTCCCCGGTTCGATTCCTGGTGGCACCACAAAGAAGACTTCAAGAATGAAGTCTTCTTTTGTTATACTATCTATGCTAATTGAAATACAGCAAACACCTCACTTATACAGACACAGAGTATAATAATCTTCTACTCTGCTAAGCACTTCTGTACACAGGGTCATGGAAAGTTAGTGAATATTGCTGATGTCCGCTGTTATCTGTTTTTGCAGATCAGAAAGAGATTCAAATTTCTTTTCTTTGCGGATAAAAGACAGAAAAGAAATCTTGAGTGGTAGGTCGTATAAATCTCCATTGAAATTAAGGAGATGTACTTCCAACGATAGATGGTTATTACCCACAGTTGGGTTCGTTCCGATATTCGCCAAAGCCTTGTACTCTACTCCATCTACCTGAGCTACAACAGAATAGACACCACATGCGGGAAGTTGTTTAGCAGAGTCTAGACGGATATTCGCCGTCGGGAAACCAAGTTTTGCACCAATAGCATTGCCATGTTCAACCACACCCGATATACTATATGTATATCCCAAAAGGCGATTTACCTGCTCTATCTGCGCCGCCTCTAGAAGTTTGCGAATGCGAGATGAACTCACCGGAAAACTATCCACCAGACACTCATGTGCACGTTCTACGTGCAAACCTATCTTACGAGCAATCTTCTCGTACTCAGGAAAGCCTTTGAGGCGGTCAGAACCAAAGTGGTGATCATAGCCAATCAGCAAAGCAGCGACATCCTGTTCATCGTGCAAATAGCGCATAAACTGCTCAGCAGTAAGATGTTGCACTGCAGCAAAATCCAAGAAACGCACTTCTCCGTAGGCAGAAAGAAGAGCTTCACGCTCGGCATTAGTAGTAAGCATGGCAGGTGACTGCCCTGTTAGAATTTGTTTAGGGTGTTCAGAAAAAGTATAGATAACAGGAGACAGATGGAGCAACTTGGCATATTCTTGGAGCTGAGCAAATAGGAAACGGTGTCCGCGATGGACACCGTCAAAAAATCCTATAGTTGCAATTTTAGACATAACTAACTCCTACTCGCTACGCTCGAGAAATCTTATTGAAATCTTATTTTCGTAGTCTTTAATATTATTGCCACCGCTCCTCATTTCGCTTAAGCGAAACTCGTGCGCTGAATCTTAAATAAGAGCAGCTTATAATTTGATATAGATTTTTTTGCGGTAGAGGAGGTAAGCGATGCCCCAGAGGACAAAGATGAGGCTGAGGGCACAAGCCAAAGAACCACCTTCATTGCCAAAGATAGGCTGCATGCAAACCTTATACCAGAAACTCCAAACATTATACATCTGCTCGTTATACTCAAAACGAATGCTACGCATCACATAGACAGCAATCGCACTCAAGCAGAAGATAAACAATGGGTTAACACCAAAGCATTCAAAGAACTTGTACCAATTGTTTGCTACTTTCTTGGTTGCTACTTCGCATTTGGTAGTAGCCTCTTTCTCGTTGCGCTCTGGCAAACGTATATCCAAGATCCAGGTAAGGATCGCGAGCAAAGAACTAGCCAAGCCACAGGTAACGAGGATATAGCTAGCAGACCACATGCTTTTGTTGATAGGATATGCATAGTCCAGCAAGAAACCAAGAAGCATCATCACCGCTCCTGCAAGTAGCAAGCGGGTGACTTTTCCCCAGATATCTTTGACATTCATGATAAGATGTCCCATCCAAGCGCCAATCAATACGTGCGCCACACAAGGGATAGTAGAGAGCACACCCTCTGGATCAAACGCAATGCGCTCCCCAGCAGCATTGGTCATGTGGTATATATGATTATCGCCAAGCAACTTGAGGTCCACGATAGACTCCATGTTGGCAGCATTAAGTTCAAAGCTATTGGTTACACTCTGCATGATGCAGTAGATAATCATCAGTACAGCAGCAACCCAAGGGCAGTTTTTAGGTTTAGCAGCAAGCATGAGCAAGCCACCAAAGATACTCACAAGACCCAAACGAGGGAATACGCCGAGAATACGGATATGCTCAATTGGATATGTCCAAACGGCTTGCAAGATGGTTGTTCCTTCTTTGGTGATTTGTCCAAGAAACATTCCGAGCCAACTGAGTGCCCAACCTATGATAACAATAAGTAGACCGCGGGTGATGATCTTTTGTGCTACTGGCAGAGTGAGGGCATGGTTGGTTTTCTTGTGAGAGATATACATAGCGATACCCATACAGAAGACAAAGAATGGGAACACAAGGTCAGTAGGAGTGCAACCATTCCAAGCTGCATGTCGGAGAGGAGCATAGATATGTGACCAAGTACCAGGGTTATTGACTAAGATCATTCCTGCAATGGTAATACCACGTAATACGTCCAAGGAGAGAAGACGTTTTTTAGCAGGAGCAGCAGTGAGTGTTTGGGGCATAGTTTATAGGGATTAAATGGACTAGTCAAACTAGAGAAACTAGAAGAGGTAGAACGCTTTTGAATTATAAAAAGAAACAGCCCCCCGTTTGCGCGGAGGGCTGTTTTATCAACTTGATTACTCTTGGTTGAGGGTTACGCGCTTGAAGTCGATAACGTTAACGTTGTTCTTCTTCAAAACGTCTTTCACGAGCTCTTTGCTCTCGCTCATGATGTATTGTTGCTCTACCAATGTGCTCTCTTTGAGGAACTTGCCAAGACGACCTTGTGCAATCATCTCCACTTTCTTCATGTTGATGTTAGCCTCAGCCTCAGCAGGAACAGTAGCACGGATTTGGCGTGCGGTCTCAGCTTGCTCTGGAGTCAACCAACCTTTAGCAGTGTTAGACTCGATATGGTCATCGCTATCCACGTGAGCTGGGTTGATACCTGCTTTGCGAACAGCTTGCTCAACAGCTTTGTTGATCTCGTCTTGTTTGGTTTTCTCGATAGCTACAGAAAGCTCACGATCTTTAACCTCTTGTGCTACGTGATCAGCATCGAGAGCGATAGGAGCCATAGAAGCTACTTGCATAGAAATACCGTGGAGAACTTCTGCGTTAGCATCCTCTGTATCAGCAGCAACGAGTGCGCTAAGCTTGTTACCAAGGTGGTTGTAAGCATCTACTTTAGGAGCAACGAGGAAAGTATAATCGCTGAGTTCCATTTTCTCACCAGTCACACCAGAACGCTCAGTCACAGCATCAGCAACAGTGAAGTCACCGAGTTTGCAAGCCTTAAGAGCCTCAAGGTCAGCTGGTTTCTCGGTCATAGCCACCTCAAGGATAGCTTTAACCATGTTTACGTAATCTTCGTTCTTAGCTACGAAGTCGGTTTCGCACTTCACGCCTACGATTGCACCAAAGCCATTCTCAGCCTTAGCCAAAACGCAGCCTTCAGAAGCTTCGCGCTCGCTACGCTTTGCAGCGATAGCTTGACCACGCTTACGGAGCAAGTCCTTAGCAACCTCGAAGTCGCCGTTAGCCTCCTCGAGAGCTTTCTTTACGTCCATCATACCTGCGCCAGTAATGTCGCGCAGTTTCTTAATATCTGCTAATGTAACAGCCATTGTCGTAATTTGAATTAGGAATTTTGAATTTTGAATTATTCAGCTGCTGGAGCCTCAACAGTTGCTACTTTCTCAGCCTCTGCTTTAGGAGCAGCTTTGCGAACGCGTTGACGACGCTCTTTTGGTGCTGGAGCCTCGTTAGCTGCTTGTGCTGCAGCTGCCTCTTCGTCAGCTTTCTCTACTTTGCGCTCCTCGAGACCCTCTTGGATAGCTGCGCAAACAGCAGAAAGTATAACCTCGATAGACTTGGTAGCATCGTCGTTAGCTGGGATTACGAAGTCGATGTTGTTAGGGTTAGAGTTGGTATCAACAATACCAAATACAGGAATACCCAAACGGTTAGCCTCAGCCACAGCGATGTGCTCTTTCATTACGTCAACTACGAAAACAGCACTAGGAAGGCGAGTAAGATCAGCGATAGAACCGAGGTTTTTCTCGAGTTTCTCACGTTGACGAGTGATTTGGAGTTTCTCGCGTTTAGAGATGTTGTTGAAAGTACCATCGGTCATCATTTTGTCGATAGTAGACATTTTCTTCACAGCCTTACGGATAGTAGGGAAGTTGGTGAGCATACCACCCGCCCAACGCTCGGTGATATAAGGCATGTTTACCTCTTGAGCCTTAGCAGCAACTACCTCTTGTCCTTGTTTCTTGGTAGAAACGAAGAGGATCTTGCGACCAGATTTAGCGATAGCTTTCAATGCCTCAGCAGCCTCATCGATTTTAACTACGGTCTTGTTGAGGTCGATAATGTGGATACCATTACGCTCCATGTAGATGTAAGGAGCCATAGCTGGGTTCCATTTACGTTTGAGGTGGCCAAAGTGGCAGCCAGCCTCGAGAAGTTGATCAAAATTTGTTCTCATTTTGTTTGATTAGTTTGAATTATTTTAATGATAATTTATCCGTCTGCCACTCTTACGCAGAGAATCGCGTACGCGTGGAATAACAGAGTAATCCGTGGCGAGCAAATAATTGCCACCACGGAGTCACTGCTATTTGGATATTAACGCTTACTAAATTGGAAGTGTTTGCGTGCTTTTGGTTGACCTGGCTTCTTACGCTCTACCTCACGAGCATCGCGAGTCATGAAGCCCTCAGCCTTCAACGCTGGTTTGTCCTCTGGGTTGATTTTCACCAAAGCGCGAGCGATTGCAAGACGCAAAGCCTCTGCTTGACCTTTGTAACCACCACCATCGAGGTTAACTTTGATATCATATTTCTCAGCCACTTCAAGTTTGTTAAGAGGTTGCTTAACAACGTATTGAAGAATTGGGCTTGGGAAGTACACATCCAAATCACGACCGTTGATTGTGATTTTGCCGGTACCCTCTTGTACATAAACGCGAGCAACTGCTGCTTTACGACGACCTAATGCATTAATCATTTCCATATCTTCAATAATTATTTAAGTGTGTTGATGTCAATTTGTTTTGGTTGTTGAGCTTGCATGTTGTGCTCTGCACCTGCAAACACGTGGAGGTTAGCGATGATCTTGTTGCC
>JAZLDS010000004.1:0-2382 GCA_045614865.1 Paludibacteraceae bacterium
CGCCTTGGTGCAGAGTGTCTGTGCGCTCAACCGGGTAAGGGCGAAACAGATGATGCCAAAGACGGTCAGATAGGTGGCAGACCTACTCCAACACAATGGTATATCGTAGAAATCAATCAAGAAGTGATTCACAAACTACCAGCTCAACGAGCAGATGAGAATAATTCCTCTATCCTAAGTGCAGAGACATATATCTACACATTGGAGAATGATTCACTACGTGTCAATGGCAAGAAGTATTTCGAACTTGATCGCTACTCTAGCAAAAACTCGCCTGATACCAAGGTAAATGTGGGAGCTTTGCACTTTGGTCAAGATGATAAGGTTTGGTTCTATCATGATAATACCGAATACCTACTCTACGATTTTAGTGCGGAAGTAGGCGATACACTCCTACTCTTTGCTGGTATCCACAACTATCCTACCGATAGCGTTTATACCCACGTGGTTACAGCCAAAGACACCATCGAAGATGGAATAACGAGAGTAACCTTAGATGCTATTCTTTACGAACAAGTAAACGGTCAACAGACTGAGCTGCATTATGAAAAAGTATGGTTAGCAGGCTTGGGTTCTATAGATGGAATTGTACATAACTCTGCCAAACGAGCAAGCAAAGCGCGTAACAATATCGAACAAAACCATGTCATGCTCTGTGCTTGGCGCGAGGACGAATGTCTGTATACCACAGATCATCCTGACTTTATGGATGTCGGATGTGAATACAACCACGATTTTACTGCCGTTGAAGATATACACACTTCAGGAACTCAATACCAGAAAATCATTCGTGACGGACACCTGTATATCATCCATAACGGTGGAATATATAATGTGTTGGGAATAAACATAGCAAGATAAACTCCACTAATTACAACTGATATGAAAACGACCAACTCCTTCCGCAGCAAGTTCTTTGCTCTCGTGCTCGCCCTTGTGGCAAGTGTATCATCTTTTGCGAAAGATGGATATCCTGATTTCCAGGTAGATGGGCTGTACTATAACTTTTTAGAGGGGGATAGTGTGCAAGTTACTTTTCTCATGCCACCTGCGATACCAACTGAAGTAGCAGCAGACGCATCAAACAAGAAAAACGTATCTGGAGCGGGATATGTTCATCTGACAGAGATTGTTATCCCTTCTACAGTGATCTATGAGGATAAAACTTATCATGTCACTCGTATTGGACATGGAGCGTTCATGTATTGTCCAAATCTAATGCATATTGATCTTCCAACTAGTATAAAGAGCATTGGAAAAGGCGCTTTCCATAATTGTCGTTACCTTTCTTCCATTACTTTAAATGAAGGATTAGAGAGCATAGAGCAGCAGGCTTTTTGGGGTTGCCCAACACTTAAAGAGGTTTCTTTGCCTAGTACACTAAAATCACTGAAACAAAAAGTATTTTTAGACTCAAAAGCCTTGAGCAAAGTAATTTGTAAAGCTCTTGTCCCACCTTCAGTTGAAAAGGATTTACTAACAGGCACAGATAACTATAATGCTTCGATTATTCCTAATGCAACTTTGTACGTGCCTGCTAGTTCGCTAACTACCTATCAAAACACCTATCCATGGAACACTTTTGGGCAGATTTTGTCTATTGAAGATAGTCTGCAAAATATATTCCCAACTCTCGCAGGCTTGCAGCGAACACATACAATAGAGATGTATGACCATGCTCCTAATGATGGCAAGCGCAGTGGCGGTTATCCATTACCTTTTGCATCTGTAAAAGATACCGTTATTAATGGTAAAAGATATTTGCAGTTTGGTGACTATGTTAATGGCTCTAATTATTCACTTTTTTTCTTGCGCGAGGAGAATAATAAAGTTTTGATTTATAGCAGCATACTACAAGAGGACTTGGTTTTGTATGATTATACATTAAAACTCGGAGACTCTCTACCTGCAATCACAAGTGATCATGATTATTTTTCAGATGACCATTTTACAAAACTGGATAAGGCAGAAAATATATTTACATATGTTGTTACTGATGTTTCTACAATTACACTTTTAGACGGTATAGAGCGCAAGAAATGGATTCTAAAAAATAAATATCTCCCCATAATAGAATATGTAGAGGGTATTGGTTGCTATGGCGAAAATACTAGTCATTCTGGAGACTTTTTTAGATTGATATATGATCATCCATATACAACAGAATATGTAGGAGATCATCTCGTATGCGTAAGCAAGAACAATAAACTCCTCTACCAAATGGACGATGCCGAAATGGAGCGCCTTGGTGCAGAGTGTCTGTGCGCTCAACCGGGTAAGGGCGAAACAGATGATGCCAAAGACGGTCAGATAGGTGGCAGACCTACTCCAACACAATGGTATATCGTAGAAATCAATCAAGAAGTGATTCACAAACTACCA
>JAZLDS010000005.1:0-56631 GCA_045614865.1 Paludibacteraceae bacterium
ACATTCTCTGGTCAATGTGGTGAGAATCTCTATTGGAATTACGATGAGACTACCAAAACCATCTCTATAACTGGTTCGGGCGAGATGTATGACTATACAGCTAACACCCAACCTTGGTTGCTGTTCAAAGAACAAATCGTAGAAGTAACAACCACCAACTCCGTTACATCTATCGGTACTTCTGCCTTTGAAGGATGTGCTCGCTTGGGCAAAATTAGTCTCGGCACAGGTTTGGAAAAGATTGCTGCCAATGCCTTTGCTGGTTGTACACGCCTCTACGACATCTATACATATGCTACCTATCCTCCATTCGCAGAGGAGTCTTCATTTGCCAACTACAATGTGTATGTGTATGTGCCATGTGAATATCAACGCGGCTATACCTTGGATGTTGTTTGGGGCAAATTCAAATTCATCGAATGTGTTGAGTCAGAAGATGCGACTACCGATGGTAATGTTATTGTGGATCCTGGCTTCAACGATGTTACTATCACCTGGCCAACCGATGAGAAGGCGGATAGCTACTCACTGGTGATCAACAAATCTGGCGAACCATTCTGCACACTGATTTTCAATGCCGACGGTCAGTTGCTCAATATCGCTTTTGCTCCAGGCCGTGGTGGCAGTCATGTTGCGCCATATGCTCTACAAACGGTTAGTGGCTACCGCTTCACCGTTACTGGTTTGACCGAAGCTACTAAATACACTTACGACATCACCACCAAAGATGCGGCAAAGAAAACTATAGCGGCTTATTCTGGCGAGTTCACCACCAAGGGCAGTACCATAACTGCGGTTGAAGATATCTTGCAGAATACCACCAACGTACAAAAAATCCTCCGCAACGGTCAACTCATCATCGTGCGCGATGGAGTAGAGTACAACGCTTTGGGGCAAGAGATGTAACAGTTGGCATTTGACAATTGACAGTTGATATCTTTAGGCGCGGGCAGGGATGCTCGCGCTGATTTTTGTCCCTTCGGAAAGGTGAAAGGTGAAAAGGGAAAACTGAAAAGTGAAAGGTGAAATAAAAAACATGTGGCATTTTGAGCATTATTGGCATTTTGACATTGATGAAAGTGCCAAAAGTGTCAATAATGTCACCCTGCGTGATTAAGAATGGAGCATTGATTTTCAGGGAGAAAGGATTTCGGAATCAATTTCTGCGGACTTTTTGCTAATGTCCGCGGATGTGTCCGCAGGAAAACAGTTACGAGCTATGAGTTATGAGTGATAAGTTATGAATTATAGCGAGTTACGATTATTCTAATGTATGAAAAAATGTGCGCAAACTGCGAAAAGTGCGAATTTGGTGTCTAGTTTTTTAGGATAACTTTGCGCACTTTTCGCAGAAATCGCAGTTGCGCACATAGTACTTATCTCTTCCGTTTCCATCCCGTTATCACTCTAAAGGGATAAGCATAGGATAAGCAAGGGATGGGAATCGTATAGTTATCTCATACTAATCATATACTAATCTCATAGTATGAACCCGTTATGAACCCGTAATTGATAAGTATGTGTTATAGATCTAGTTTCTCCAACGCATTGAGCGTCAAGCGAGAAAACGCATAATTGTCCAGATCGGACAGACTAACCACTAATGTGTCAGGAATCTCTGGAAGTTCTGACACATTTTTTATTATAAACCGTGCATGCAACTTCTGGTGCGATAGCACATGTGTTAGTTCCAAGGTTTTCTTGCCTTTAACTTTTCGCCTAATAGCCTCTTCGCCTGTGTGCTCCGTGCACACAAACTCCCACAAATGCTTCCATATATCATTCCCCTTACGTTGGTGTATCAGCGTCTTGTTTTCGGGCGTGATATAGATGGTGTATTCCAAGTATCTATCCTTAACCTTCGTTCTTGGCTTACGCACAGGCAATAATTCTACGGTATTATTAACCAATGCCTTACACCATGTCCTCAACGGACACTCATCGCACATGGGCTTAGTGGGCAGACATACCAATGCCCCAAGTTCCATGATAGCAGAATTGAATAATCGTGGTCGTTCTCTATCTAATAATTCCTCCGCCAACTTTCTAAAATGCTTCTTGCCTTGCGTGGTATCAAACGCTATCTCACAGTCATATAATCGCGACAACACGCGATACACATTGCCGTCCAATGCAGGGTAGGGCAAATCAAAAGCAAACGACGCAATTGCTCCCGCGGTATAATCGCCAACACCAGGCATACTCTTGAGCGCAGAGAATATCTCCTCGCCTCTCGCCTTTAGCCTTCTCGCCTCATCGCCTTCCTTCTCGCCTTTCGCCTTATCACCTAATAGCCTCATCGCCTGATGAAAAATCTCATGATTTTTCATCAACTGCGCCGCCTTATGCATATTTCTGGCCCTCGAATAGTATCCTAATCCCTGCCAATAAAGTAGCACTTCATCTTCATTTGCATCCGCAAGCGATTGAATATCAGGGAACCTAGTAATTAGTCGATGGTAGTATTCCATACCTTGTGCTACGCGTGTTTGTTGAAGAATAATCTCCGATATCCAGATTTTGTATGGATCTTCCGTCTCACGCCAAGGTAGGATACGATGATTAATCTCGTACCAATCAATAAGAGCGTTATGTAGGAGGATTTTATTCATTGCGTCTGCAAAGGTAGTAAATATTTATGATTTGGCAAAGTCTAACAACCAAATTTGTTGTCTTTCACTTATTTTCTAACTCGCAAACCACTCGATTACCACTCGCCTGATCATGGGTGTGTCCTGGATCTATATTCAAATTTTTGTAAAAATTTGTGTATGTGAATATATTTTACTACCTTTGCAAAGAATTAAAGTCAGTAGAATGAAGATTCAAAATACGATATATCTCAACGGAAATAGGAAGAACTACAAGAGGGAAAGAAGATACACTTCTTAACGAATAGGAATGATTATATACTTTGGCATAGGAACGAATATTGGAAATCGCGAAGCGAATCTGCAAGAAGCATTGCGTAGGTTGGACGAGTTAGTGGGAGAACAATTGGCATGTTCTGAGGTGTATCATAGTGCTCCACAGGGGTTTGTGTCGGATAATGAGTTTGCAAATATCGTAGCAGTTTATGAGACACCACTTTCGCCAGAAGAACTCTTACTCTTGACTCAACAGATAGAGCGTGATATGGGGCGCACAAAAAAGTCTGTCAATGGTGTATATCATGACCGTATCATCGACATTGACTTGCTGCAAGTTATTCAAAATTCACAATTATTAATTCAAAATTCACCAAATCTTCAACTTCCTCATCCTCGTATGCACGAACGAGATTTCGTAATGGTGCCCATGCAAGAGGTAGATAGAATGCTAAATATCAGAAAATAAGTTAGTTAGTGAGATATGACCATATTATACGAAGATAACCATATTATAGCCGTTAGTAAAACTTGCCACGAGATCGTGCAAGGCGATAAGACTGGTGATACACCGCTTTCTGAAACGGTAAAGGCATATATCAAAGAGAAATACCAAAAGCCAGGCGAGGTGTTTCTTGGGGTGACGCACCGTTTGGATCGCCCTACTACAGGTGTTGTCTTATTTGCTCGTACTAGTAAAGCTCTAACCAGATTGAATGCAATGTTCCAATCACATGAGCAGATTCAGAAGACATATTGGGCTATTGTAGAGAGTGAGGCAATGAAAAGATTTGGCGATGAAGAAATGAGGCTGGAGAACTATTTATGGCGAAATGAAAAGCAGAATAAGTCATTTGTGGTAAAACCTGGTACCAAAGATGCGAAGCGTGCTGTGCTGAGCTATAAGGTGATTGCTCGTGGAGAACGATACAACTTGTTGGAAATCAACCTAGAAACAGGCCGGCATCATCAGATTCGCTGTCAATTGGCTGCGATAGGATGTCCTATTAAAGGTGACTTGAAGTATGGAGCAAAACGCAGCAATCCTGATGGGGGAATATCGCTACATGCACGTAAAATAGACTTTATTCATCCTGTTAGTAAACTGCCCATTAGCATTACGGCTCCTGTGCCTGATGACAGATTATGGCATGAATTGGAGCAGTCATTAAATAATTGACCATGCAATTTTGTGTATTTGATGATATGACTCAATGCAGCGAGCAGGAAGTAGCTCGCTTGTTGGCTATTGTCAGTCCTCAACGCAGGGAGCAAGCACTGGCATATAAGCACCTATTGGGGCAATACTGTTGCCTCAAATCTTATGAGATGCTTATGGATCTTCTTGCCTCTACAACTTACACCATACATTCTACGCCTCTTTTTCACTACAATGAATATGGTCAACCACGTTTGGAAAGCGGTCCATATTTTTCCATTTCGCATTGCAAGAAAGGGATTGCTGTGGCTGTGAGTGAGCAGCCAATAGGAATAGATATAGAGACTATTCGCGATGTTCAACCAAGGTTGATTGCAAAGACGATGAATGATGCAGAGCAAACTGAGATTGCCGCTGCAGCGAATCAGAATCTTGCTTTTACTCGTTTTTGGACACAGAAAGAGGCATGTCTAAAAATGATAGGAACGGGTATTATATCCGATTTAAAAACCACCTTGGTGGATCTTACCAAGGTGGCTTTTCAAACGATAGAAAATGTGGATAAAGGATATGTTATCTCATTAGCCCATGGCTCCATTGACGGAGATTACTTGCCCTGATACATAGGATGAAAGGTCGGAAGCAAGGAAGAGAGCCACCTTGGCAACTTCTTCCACTTCTCCACATCGACGAAGCGGAATCAGCTTGATCATTTCATCTCGAGTAGCTTCGGGTAGGGATGATGTCATGTCTGTGTGTATGAATCCTGGTGCAATAGCATTTGCACGGATATTGCGACTACCCAATTCTTTGCTAAGAGATTTGATGAAACCAATGATGGCTGCTTTGGAGGCAGCATAATTGGCTTGCCCGGCATTGCCTTCTACACCCACAACTGATGACATCGCAATGATGCTTCCTGCACGCTGGCGCATCATTTGTGGAGTGGCTGCATGGCAATAATTGAATACCGATTTGAGATTGGTATTGATAACTTCGTCCCATTGTTGTTCGGTCATTCGCATAAGTAATGTATCTCGTGTGATGCCAGCATTGCAGATCAAGATATCTAGCGCTCCAAACCGCTCTACCACTTGTTCTACCACTTGATGTGCATCTTCAAAATTACTTGCATCACATTGAATAGCAAGCGATTGTACGCCTAACTCATTAATTTTCTCTGTCAGTTGCTGAGCTGCAGCAATACTATTATTATATGTGAATACTACGTTGCACCCATGTTGTGCAAACATCAATGCTATCGCACGACCTATTCCGCGTGATGCACCTGTAACAAGAGCTGTTTTACCCGTGAGATTTATCATATCTCTAATATTTAAACTGTAGGCTGCAACGCAGCCGTTCTCTAAACTATTTCAAGTATTTATCTAACCAAGCAAGGAAGGTGCGTTGCCAGAGAATACCATTTTGTGGTTTGAGTACCCAGTGATTTTCATCAGGGAAGATGAGCAGTTGTGCCTCTACACCACGCATCTTTGCTGCGTCGAATGCCGCCATGGATTGGTTGGCAAGGATACGGTAGTCTTTCTCACCATGGATACATAAAATAGGTGCGTCCCATTTATCCACGAACAAGTGTGGTGAGTTGGCGAAGGTACGTTGTGCAATCTTGTTGTTCTTATCCCAATATGCTCCGCCCATATCCCAATTAGCAAACCATTTCTCCTCGGTCTCGAGGTATTGCATCTCCATATTGAAAATACCATCGTGAGCAATGAATGCTTTGAAACGCTTGTTGTGATGACCTGCCAACCAATATACGCTGAATCCACCAAATGATGCACCTACGCAACCCAAACGGTCTTTATCTACATATGGTTCACTGGCAACAAACTCGTCAATGGCACTGAAATAATCTTTCATACATTGTCCTGAGTAGTCACCACTAATTTGTTCGTTCCATTCGTTACCAAATCCTGGCAAGCCACGGCGGTTAGGAGCTACAATGATGTAGTCGTTAGCAGCCATCATCATGAAGTTCCAACGGAAACTCCAAAACTGACTAACAGGTGACTGTGGACCTCCTTCGCAGTAGAGCAGAGTAGGATATTTCTTGCTAGGATCGAAATGTGGTGGATAAATAATCCATGTGAGCATCTGCTTGCCGTCAGTAGTTTTTTGCCAACGTGGCACCACACGACCCATTTCTATTTGTGAATAAATATTGTCGTTTTCGTGGGTAAGTTGGGTGATTGTTGATGAGGTATTAGATGTGTGACTAAATGCATAAATTTCATTGGCTTCTCGCATGGAGTGACGTAGGCAGTAGTATGTATCGCCTATGTTACCGCCTGGCACGTAATCGTATTGTCCTGTAGTCAGACACTCGCGCTCTCCTTCTAGGTTGATTTTATAGAGCATACTAGTAGCATGCCATACTGCGCTGAAAACGAGGTGGTTGTTATCCTTCCAGTAGTATGCATCCACGTTGGTTTCCATACCACGTGTGAGGAAACGCTTTTCTCCTGTTTGCAAGTTTTGAATCATGAGACGATTTTCATCACTCTCATAGCCATCTCGCTCCATTGATTGCCATGCAATCCATTGTCCATCAGGCGAGTAACTAGGATTTGTGTCGTAGCCACCATTGCCTTCTGTCAAGTTACTGTGGATGCCTGTAGCTAGATCGTATAGATAAATATCTGAGTTGGTAGATACTGCATAATCTAGTCCCGTTTTTTTGCGACATGTGTATGCAATCTGTCGTCCATCAGGACTCCATGCTAGTTGTTCTACTCCACCAAAAGGTTTCATAGGGGATTCGTATGCTGTACCCTCTAGCAGATCAACACAGTTAACAATTTTGAGTTGATCATTCTCTACTGTGAGTTCACATAAGAATGGATGAGGGGCTGTCTCTGTCCACTCGTCCCAATGCTTGTACATTAGATCATCGATTACACGTCCCGAAGCCAATGGCAGGTCTGGATGTTTATCTACTGTGGCAGGTACTGTCTTAACTTGTGCGATGAGTATAATCTTATCTCCTTGTGGAGAGAGGAGATAACCATCGATATCTTTGTCGAAACCCGTGAGAGCTTTTTTACCAATCATCAATTGCCCGTCGCCACTAATATAACATAGTTCATCCTTGTACCATGCAGGTTCATAGCCCACGAACTCTTTTGTCATATTTAACTTTCCATTTTCCTCTTTGCATACTCTAATCCATGAGGAGGAACGGTTTTCTTCTACACTGTAATAGCTTATTGTATATGCAATTTCGCCATTTTCAGCATTTGGTATTACGTTGTTAATACGACCCATAGCCCAAAGTGCTTCTGGAGTCAGTCGTCCACCTTCGATGGTGATCTCTGGTTTTCTAATTGGAGCTTTGGATGTGTCCTCCTTGGTGTGGCATGAGGATGCTAGTAGGGCAAGTGTAGCCATGAAAATAAATTTACGCATAGATACTATTATTTGTCAAAATCTTCCGCAAAGGTACTACTTTTTTTGCATATTTCCAAAAAAAGTCTTATCTTTGCAGCAAAATTCATTACTATGAACAAGCAGTATCAAGAAATGACCGTAGAGGATGGCGTATTCATTCCTCAGCCAGCCTTAGAATATCCTCAGGAAAATCCCTATGAGCGAACATTGTTTCCTAAGCAAACTAAGAACATTGTTTTTGATGAGCATTATCCATATTTGGATGATAGCTTGATTTATAAGTTGAATACCATTTGGGGGTATTATTTTGTGGTACATATCGTACTTCGTATCAAATTACGTTTGCAAATGGGGTTGCGTATTCGTGGTCGTGAGATTCTGAGAAAATATAGAAAGCAACTTTCTCACGGCGCTATCACAATAGCGAATCATGTGTATCGTTTAGATTGTCCATGCGTGTTGCTTGCTGTAAGAGGTATTCATACAACTAGAATACCTATGTTTGCTCCTAATTTCAGAACCAAAGATGGTTTCTTTATGCGTATAGCAGGTGGTGTACCTATTCCTGATTCTACGACCAATATGTCTGCTTTGAAAAAGTTTAATGAGGCATTTGACGAGTTTAATCGTCGTGGGTGGTGGATGCATATCTTTCCAGAAGCATGTCGTTGGGATATGTATAAGCCACTTCGTCCATTTCAGAAAGGAGCCTTTACTATGAGTTATAAGTACAATAAACCATTGTTGCCCTGCGTGATTACTTATCGTGAAAGGAAAGGTGTTTTTCGCTTGTTTGGTCCAAAAGATTTACCATTGTTGACTGTGACTATCGGTGAACCAATCTTTCCTGATACTACACAACCACGCAAGAACGAAGTAGAGCACTTGCGTGAAGTAGCACATCTGCAGATGACCAAGATGGCGGGTATTACGCATAACCCATGGCCTGCATCATGGGGAAATCAGTAATGTTTCTTTCCTAATTATATATAAGGTGTATGCGCCTAGAGTATTTAAGCTAGGAGTTTGTTGATGGATTGTTGTGCTTTTTCACCTACAACCACCAAACGATAGACTAGTAATTCGCGAAGTTTCTGGGCCAAGTCAAAAGGCTTACCATTGGCATATGAGGATAAGCGAAAATAGCGATAGAGTTGCTGTACATAGCCATTGGTAATGATACTTTTACCTTGCATATCAATTCCTACTTCTTGTAGTGTGTCTACTGATAATTGGCTCTTAATCAACTGCTTAAATGAGTGGTACATATTGCATAGTGCATATTTATCACTATCGCACATAGGCCATAGATTAATCATACGTTCAATCTCTTCTCGATCCTCTTCTGAAATATTAAGTAGCGCATCTTCACTCCAAGGAAGCAACCAATTGGATGCTTTCTCGCGGAAGAAAGGAGTAGAGTAGAATTCGCGGAAAATCAAGAAGTTTTGATCGAGTTGCATTTTTGCGATATGTTCCATCTCGTTTTGGCGGCTACGGATTATATCGTAAAACTCGTTTGACTCTCTGTTGTTCATCAATGGTAGTAACTCTTTCGTCAGCTGTGCATTGAATTGCTCCATACGCTTCATCTGTGATGTACGTGCAATATTGCTCAATGCTGTATAACTCAATTCTGGTGCGTAAGTTAGTACCTCTTGAATCTCACCCAGTAATGCTCGATCGCGACGGATGTAATTATCGTGTTGCATCATCACGAGCAATAATCCTACAACGACACGCTCAAAACCTTCTGAGGAAATACCATCACAACATGTGATAAGCAGCATTAAGTTGTCTTTATTCCATGGATTCTCAAGTAGATTAATAGTCAATCCAGCAATAGCCATTAGCCCATCACAAGGTTGACAGGTATCTTGCGTGTAGACATAGAAATCCGCCATATCATCTTCAGAGAAAGATGTGCGGGTGCGATATAAATCAAATATCTCGCTTGTACTCACTTAAAATTTGTCTTTGATTAGATAATTGTTGCGCTCTGAAGAGTTGCGGATAATAAGTTCGCCTAGGAAACCAGCAAGGAAAAGCATACAACCGAGAATCATCATCAATATGCTAAGGTGGAAGTATGGATTAACACCTACAAGCATTGCAGGCACTCCGTTGGCAAGAGCGTGTAGTTTCATAGCTCCAACTACAATGATGGCAATAAATCCCAAAATAAACATAATGCTTCCTACTAAGCCAAAGAAGTGCATAGGTTGCTTGCCAAATTTATTCAAGAACCACAAAGTGAGTAGATCAAGGTATCCGTTGACAAAACGATTGAGTCCAAATTTACTCATACCAAACTCACGTTTACGGTGTTGTACTACCTTTTCTCCGATTTTGGTAAATCCTGCGTTCTTAGCAAGATAAGGGATATAGCGGTGCATCTCGGAAAAGACTTCTATATTTTTTATAACATCTTTTCGATATGCTTTCAGTCCACAGTTCATGTCGTGTAGTTTGATACCAGTTACCCAACGTGCAGTGGCATTGAATAATTTACTAGGGATATTTTTCGTGAATTTATTATCATAACGCTTTTGCTTCCATCCACTTACGAGATCATATCCCTCTTGCGTGATCATATTGTACAACTCAGGAATCTCATCTGGAGAGTCTTGCAAATCAGCATCCATGGTAATAACTACATCCCCTTGAGCTGCTTCAAATCCACAATAAAGGGCAGCTGATTTACCATAGTTGCGACGGAAGCATATTCCATGGACATATTCGTTAGCTTCACGCAGTTTCTTGATAACCTCCCATGACGAGTCTGATGAACCATCGTTAATGAACAATATCTCGTACGTAAATTGATGTTCCTGCATCACGCGAACAATCCAATCATGGAGCACTGGTAAACTCTCAGCCTCGTTATATAGAGGTACAATCACTGAAATATTCATAAAAAAAGCGTATTAGTCCAATTAATAATATTTGCGACTGCAAAAGTACTGAAAATTTATGATTTGGCAAAGTAGAAACGATGATTTATGTGTATTTTTATGTTTTTTTACTTTTTTTCTTGCATGTTTCGATAAAAATTACTATCTTTGCAGCAAAATTGAAGGTAGGTCTGTTAAAATAATGCAAACGTATGCGTAAGGTACAAGAAGATTTTGGCAAACTCTGGGAGCTTAACGCCGTCTGGGATTATCTAACTCCAGACGAGAAGGACTTTATAGATAAACATACTGAGACTAAATATTTTCGTAAGAACGAGACTATATATAATGAAGGCGAATTGACTCGCCATGTAGTCATGTTGGTTCGTGGTACAGTTCGCCTCTCCAAAGAAGGTGTAGGGCAACGACTACAGATCATCCGTATGTTGAAACCCTATGATACGTTTAGTTATCGTAGTGCCATGGCCGGTGATGCGCATTCTACTTCTGCTACTGCGTTGGAGCCATCTGTGTTGTATTATGTAGAGCGTGATGCTTTTTTAGAGGTAATCCAACGCAATATTAAGTTCTGCTATGCAGTACTCGTCGCTATGTCAAAAGATCTGGGTATCTCAGAAACACAGACCGTAAACTTAACCCAAAAACATATACGTGGACGCTTGGCTGAAACGCTCATTTCTCTAAAGAAAACCTATGGTTTAGAGGGTGATGGGGTGACTATTTCTATGTATATAGCCCGTGAGGATCTAGCGAATATGTCCAATATGACAACATCCAATGCAATTCGTACGCTTTCGCAGTTCGCTTCTGAAGGTTTGGTTAGTTTGGATGGACGAAAGATCAAATTGCTAGATGAGAATGAGTTGACCCGCATTAGTCGTATGGGATGATACTCTCGTTACTATTTTTTATACATTCTATATCTGCTTCTTTTTTGACCGGTGGCGTGATGCCTGATGGAAAAGTGGATAAAGTGGTAGAAGCTCCTGATGAGTGGCATGCGCCTATATATGGAGCAGATGTTCGTGTGTCTTTTGCTCCCAATTGGCATTCTCTGCAGCAATGGAATGAGGCTTCTATAGGTGTTGGATTAGGATATTGGAATATGGGGCATGAAAAATTGGGACATGCGATAACACCTTATATATATATGGATGTTCCGCTTGTTAAACTAAAGTATTTTGAATTAGGCTTACGTCCTGGTTTAGGCGCTGCTTTTATGACAAAGACATATCGCAATACAGTGTCAGAAGATCAGATGTTTGTGAGTTTAGGGGATGCTAATTCGTGTATTGGTAGTATAACAAACCTGTATTTCCCAGAAGCGATGTATATGTCTTTCCCTCTGATGAAGGGATGGGGGATCTCTTTGTCGGGAGGTTGGTATCATATTAGTAATGGTAGTGTGCGCCAGCCTAATTCGGGATATAATATTTTTGCGGGTGAGTTGGGTGTGACCAAGAGGTTTGATAATCAGGATGGAAATGAAAAATCAATAGTTTCTACATCTCAGTCATTGACTGAGGAAAAGAAGTGGTCTGTTGCTGTGTCAGGAACGTTTGGTGGAAGACAAGTGTATCATGCGGATCAACAGACTTTTTTTGTGAGTTCGATGCATGCTGCTGCCTATTGGCATGCGTGTAATATTTTTCGATTAGGTGGTGGATTGGATGTGTTTTACGATGGGGCGTATATACCACGAAAAACGAATTTTGTAAAGACAAATCTTTTATTAGCTCAACCGGGAGATTGTTGGCGTGTCGGTTTGAGTGTACAGCCAGAATTTGTGGTGGGGAATTTTACGACAGGTCTGCACATAGGTGCCTACATGTATGATCCCGTAAAAGAGTTGGAGCCTCGATGGGAAGAAGATGGTCTGCCTGCGGAACGTCTTGATAAGCCAGTTTTTTATGCGTATAATCTTCTTAAGGCAGGCACTCCAAGAAATCCAGATGGTTGGTTATATACTGAGGTAGTATTGCGATATCATCTTCCGTGGAATATTTTCGTACAGGGTATGATGAAAAGTCATTTAACAAAGGTCGAGTTTGTGTCTTTAGGAATAGGATTTTGGTATTAAGTGGTGAGTGGCGACTAATGGGTGAGAAGTAAGTAATTTTTTCTATGAAAAATAACGAAAAATTTGTATATGTGAGAAAAAAGTAGTACCTTTGCGGGGTTAATTGAAAAACTGTGTTGAAATTTATAAAATAACAAGAATATGGCAAAGAAAAAAGTAACTGTAGAGGATCAAAATCTTGAGAATGTACAAGAGGCCCTCAACACCACCAGCGCGTGGATCGAAAAAAATCAAAACAAATTGACTTGGGCAGTAACCGTAGTGGTTGTTCTCGTAGTAGGTGTATTGGCATTGAACACTTATGTGATTAAGCCAAAGGCAGTAGAAGTAAACAATGAGAATGCAAAGGCAGTGACCTATTTTATGCAAGGTAATTGGGAAGCAGCATTGAACGGAGATGATGCAGATTGCATTGGCTTCCAAGCAATTGCAGATGAATACAAACTCTATCAAAGTGGTAAGTTAGCAGCATTGTATGCTGGTGTTTGCTACTATCAATTAGGTCAATACGAGGATGCTGCAGCATATTTGAGCAAGTTCTCTGCTAATGACCTTACCATTGAGCCTGCTGCATTGCAACTCTTGGGTGATGCTTATGTTCAGCTTGAGGAGTATGGCAAGGCTGCTAAGGCGTTTGAGGCTGCTGCTAAGTCTGGTAACAATTTGATTGCTCCTATGAGCTTGAAGAAAGCTGGTTTTGTTTACCTCGAGATGGGTAACAAAGCTGCTGCTAAGAAAGCTTTTGAGACTATCAAGGCTGATTATCCAGCTTCTACCGAGGCTCAAGACGTTGAGAAATATATCGCTATTGCTGAATAATATTGTCGGATCATGACAACTGATTTGTCGCAATATAATGCGAATGAACTGCCTAGCGCTGACGTGCTTTCACGTCAGCGCTATGCTATTGTAGTAGCCGATTGGAATAGTGAGATTACCCACGCATTGGCACAAGGTGCTATTGATACCTTGCTTAAACATGGTGTCAAGGAGGAGCATATCGATGTGATGCATGTGCCTGGTACAGTGGAGTTGACCTATGGAGCTGCTCTCTATGTGAGTGGCAGGAAGAAGTTTGGTATGCTGAAGCGTGCAGATGCGGTTATTGTTATCGGCTGTGTGATCCAAGGTGATACTCCACACTTTGACTATGTATGTCAATCGGTAACGCAAGGTGTAGCTTTGTTGAATGCACAGGGTGGCGGAGCTGGAGGATATTATCAGCCTAATTCTTGCCCAGTCATCTTCTCTGTATTAACGACCTTGGATAAGCAGCAAGCATTGGACCGTGCTGGCGGTCGCTTGGGCAACAAAGGCGTTGAAGGCGCGGTGACGGCTATCAAGATGGCTAATCTCTTGTAGGTGTAAGATTAAAGGCAAGAGGAATGAAAGTATATAAGTTTGGTGGTGCATCGGTTAAGGACGCTGCTGGCGTTCGAAACCTCAAGGAGATAGTGGCTCATGCGGGCGACGACTTGATGGTCGTTGTATCTGCTATGGGCAAGACAACCAATGCGTTGGAGCGATTAGTGGCCGCTCTGTCAGAGAAGAATGAAGAGGTTGCGGACAACGAATGGCTCTCAATACTAGATATGCATGTGCATCTGGCAATGGAGCTTGGGCTCAAACCTAATGAGGATATCCGTTTTCCTATGATGCCAGAGTATGACCATACTTGTAGCTATGACCAGAACTATGACCAGATTGTCAGTCTAGGCGAGATAATGTCCACACAAATTGTGGCTGTGTTCTTGCTCAAGAGTGGTATCCCTACCGAATGGTGGAATATGCCTAAACTCTTGCGTACCGACAACACCTATCGCGAGGCGGTGGTAGATATGCAGACTTCGGCGCAAGTGATTGCCGCAGGCTGGAATCGCCCTAGTCGTCCACAAGTAGTGGTGGCACAAGGTTTTATCGGAGGAACAGCAGATGGTCAGCGCACGACATTGGGTCGCGAAGGTTCGGATTATACCGCTGCTTTACTAGGTAACTTCATCGGTGCCGAATCAGTTACGATATGGAAGGATGTGCCTGGCATATTAAATGCTGATCCACGATTGGTGCCCAATACCGTGAAGATTGATCGTTTGACCTACTACGATGCAGTGGAACTTGCATATAGCGGTGCACAGGTTATTCACCCTAAGACGATTCGTCCTTTGGAGAATAAGAATATTCCATTGTATGTTAAGCCTTTTGGCGATTATACTGCTGCGGGCTCGGTTATCACCTCCCAAGCAGACCCTATCCAAGTTCCAGTCTATATATGGCGTACCAATCAAGTGCTTATTACACTGCGTGCTAAAGACTTCTCTTTTGTCTTGGAGGAGAGTCTAACGCATATTTTTGATATCATTCATAAGAATCGTTTGAAGGTATCACTGATTCAATCAAGTGCAGTAACAATTTCTGTGTGTGTAGATCATAGTAGGTTTGTAGAACAAGCTATTGAGCAACTAAAAGTTGCATATCGCGTAACATGGAACGACAATTTGAGTTTGCTTACGGTGAGAGGTTCTACACCAGAGATTCTCAAGCGAGAGCAAGAAGGTAGGGATATATTGTTAAGCCAATTGACCCGTCGTACTGCTAAATTAGTAATAAAAGATTAACATAAATTAACTATCATGGATAATACGATTAAACAATACTTTTCAATGAATTATTGGAAAGAATTGCTAATAGAATTTTGGCATGCTCTAGGTACAAAGAAATTCTGGAAAGAATTCATAGTGATGAACCTAGGTATTGCTATTGGTGCTGCTGCGGTGTACTATTTCTTAATGCCAAGTAGCTTAATTATTGGTACTATTTCGGGTTTAAGTATTGTGTTGAACACTCTCTTTGGCGGAAATGCCGATACGTTCTCGTATTGGGTAATGGGTATCAATGCGGTTTTGTTGATCATGGCTTTCTTGTTGATTGGTAACGAGTTTGGTGCTAAAACAGTCTATACTGCTATGATTCTCGGTCCTTTAACACAATTGTGTGATAAGTTGTATCCTTATACTAATTTTACACATCAAGTGATTACTAATCAATCTGTTTTAGATCAGCTCAAGACTGGTGCCACTGTTTTAGATCCAAATGGTAATCCTTACCTATTGAGTCGTACGGGTGAGGTTTTAGAGCAGGTAAAGGAATCTGTGATGTCAGCTGGTTTAGGTATGGGAGATGTTTGGTTTGATCTTGTTTGCTTTGTATTATTGCTATCTATATGTCAAACTATATTATTCCGTATTAATGCATCGTCAGGTGGATTGGATATTTTGGCCAAAATTATCAACAAATACATGCACTTTGATATTGGAATGTCTGTATCTATAGGTGGTGCAATAATTTGTTGTACAGCATTCTTAATCAATGACTTCCGAATGGTTGTAATTGGATTAATTGGAACTTGGATCAATGGTGTTGTTGTTAACTATTTTACAGCTTCAATGGATCGTCGTAAGCGTGTTTGTATCATTACTACTGAATATGAGCAAGTACGTCAATATATTGTCAAAGACTTACTTCGTGGTTGCTCCCTTTATCGTGTTGAGGGAGGTTATAGTCGCGAAGAGTATATTGAGATACAAGCGCTCTTGACACAAGAAGAGTTTGCTAATGTACTCGCATATATGCGCGATAACAAGATTAAGGCCTTTACAACTGCAGGTAATTGTTCTGAGGTATATGGCTTATGGGCTAAACATCGCAAGAGAAATGGCAAACTAGAAATAGAATTAGATAACTAATAATAACATTAAATTTATACAAAATGAAACCAACTCTTTTTATTCTAGCGGCAGGTATGGGTAGTCGCTACGGAGGCTTGAAACAATTGGATGGTCTTGGTCCAAATGGTGAAACAATTATGGATTATAGCGTATTTGACGCTATGCGTGCAGGATTTGGTAAAGTCGTGTTCGTTATTCGCAAAGATTTCGAAGAGGATTTCCGTCGTGTAGTTCTCAGCAAGTATGCAGATCATGTACCATGTGAGGTATGCTTCCAAGGTATTGATAATCTACCAGAAGGCTTTACTCGTAATCCAGAACGTACTAAACCATGGGGTACAAACCACGCTGTATTGATGGCTAAAGATATTATTAATGAGCCATTTATGGTAATCAATGCTGATGACTTCTATGGTAAGGAATCATTTGAGGTAATGGCTAAATTCTTGTTGAGCGTTAATGGCGAACAAGGTAAATACTGCATGGCTGGTTATCGTGTAGGCAATACACTCAGCGAGCACGGAACCGTGAGCCGTGGTGTGTGTGCCACAGATAAAATGGGCTTCCTCACTGACGTTGTAGAGCGTACTGCTATTGAGTCTAAAGAAGGACATATTGTTTTTCCTGATGAGAATGGAAACGAGGTTGAGATTCCTTTTGATACACCTGTAAGTATGAACATGTGGGGCTTTACTCCAGAGTACTTTGAGTACACAGAAGAGGCTTTCAAGACCTTCTTAACTGCGAATGCACAAGAGTTGAAGGCAGAGTTTTATATTCCTACTTTGGTGAATGACCTGATTAAAGCTGGTAAAGCTACATGCCAAGTGTTGGATACTCCTGCTAAATGGTTTGGCGTTACTTATGCTGATGATCGCCAAATGGTAGTAGATAAGATCCAAGCATTGGTAGAAGCTGGTGTTTATCCTAACAAATTGTTCTAATAGATAGTATAGTGGCTCGTATTCTAGTTACAGGTGGCACTGGTTACATAGGTTCGCATACGACTGTGGAACTGATGCAACAAGGGTATGAGGTTGTCATAGTGGACAATCTCAGTAATTCCGACGTTAATGTTTTAGATGGTATTACTGCTATCGTAGGAAGGCGTCCTGCATTCGAACTTGTAGATTGCAATGATGCACTAGCAATGTCTGAAGTATTTGAAAAATATTCTGATATAGAGGGTGTCATACACTTTGCTGCTAGTAAGGCTGTTAACGAATCAGTGATGCAGCCACTCACCTATTACCGCAATAATCTTATGTCATTGGTTACTGTACTAGAACAAATGAAGGCACACAATGTGCATAACATTGTATTCTCTAGTTCGTGTACAGTATATGGTCAGCCAACTTCCGAACATTTACCAGTTGATGAGTCGGCCCCAATCCAAAAAGCCTTATCGCCTTATGGAAACACAAAGCAAATTAATGAAGAGATTATTGTGGATGAGGCACATGCTAATAACCTGTTGAATGCTACCATATTACGTTATTTCAATCCTATAGGTGCACATCCTTCTGCAATGATAGGCGAACTACCAAATGGAGTTCCACAAAACCTCTTGCCATTTGTAACACAAACGGCAGCAGGATTGCGTGAACAACTCAAGGTATATGGTAATGACTACAATACCCCTGATGGGTCTTGCATTCGCGATTATATTTATGTCGTGGATTTGGCCAAAGCGCATGTTAAAGCGGTAGAGCGTATGCTCATGCACAAAACGGAAGAGCAAGTTGAGACATTCAATCTGGGTACTGGACGAGGCTTGAGTGTTTTAGAGATATTAGATACATTCATCCGCGTTACAGGTGTGGACCTACCTTATGAGATTGTAGGGCGTCGCGAAGGCGATATCGAACAAGTTTGGGCCAATCCGGATAGAGCCAACAGTGTGCTTGGTTGGACTGCAGATACGCCTATTGAAGATGTGTTACTCAGTGCATGGAATTGGGAAAAGAAAATACGAGCATTGTAAAAATATCAAACCCCTGAAGTTTTGCTAAACTTTAGGGGTTTGTTTTTTTAGTGGTTAGACAGATGCTTTCTATATATATCTTCCTGTTATACTCTCAGGATTATTACGAATCTCATCGATTGTACCTGTAGCTACTACCTTTCCTCCATCACGTCCTCCATCTGGTCCCATATCGATTAAATAATCGCACGAACGGATTACATCTGGGTTGTGTTCTATAATGATGATGGTGTTGCCTTTGTCAACTAATTGACGTAGAACACCTAATAGCATGCGTACATCCTCAAAATGCAATCCTGTCGTAGGTTCATCTAAAATATATAAAGTCTTACCGGTACTAGGGCGAGCCAGTTCGGTCGCTAATTTTACGCGTTGGCTCTCTCCTCCAGATAGTGTAGTGGATGATTGTCCTAACTTGATATATCCTAATCCTACATCTTGTAATGTCTTGATTTTCTTAAGGATATATGGTTGGCTGTCAAAAAACTCTACAGCTTGATTGATGGTCATTTCGAGTACATCTGCAATTGATTTTCCTTTGAAACGAGCCTCTAGCGTTTCGCGGTTGTAGCGCTTCCCACTACACACTTCGCATGGAATATATACATTTGGCAAGAAATGCATCTGGATGGTTTTGTAACCATTACCATTGCATTCCTCACACCGTCCTCCTGTGTTGTTAAAAGAGAAACGACCTGCTTTCCAAGAACGTATTTTGCTCTCAGGTAGTTGAGCAAATAGGTTACGAATGTCGGTAAATACACCTGTATATGTTGCAGGGTTGCTACGCGGTGTGCGTCCGATAGGTGATTGATCTACAGCAATTACTTTATCTATGTATTCAATTCCATCAATACTATCGTATGCTAGAGGATTTTTCAGGCTACGGTAGAAATATTGGCTTAGGATAGGGTATAATGTTTGATTGATCAGCGTAGATTTACCACTTCCACTCACACCTGTTACAGCTATCATTTTTCCTAGTGGGAAAGATATATCCACTCCCTTTAGATTATTTCCTTTGCAACCTTTTAGTGTGATACTATATTGCTCATAATCAGTTACTTTAGTCCCTTGCTCTAACCTTGCAGTCAACTCTCCTCGTAGGTACTTTGCTGTCATTGTATTTGCCTTGAGTAATTCGGCTGGCGTCCCTTCGAATACGATTTGACCACCTAAACGACCTGCCTTGGGACCAATATCAACGATGTAATCAGCTTGACGCATCATGTCTTCGTCATGTTCCACTACGATCACAGAGTTACCCATATCACGCAATTGTTTCAGTGAGTCAATCAATCGTTGGTTATCACGTTGATGAAGACCGATGCTGGGTTCATCCAAAATATAAAGTACATTCACCAATTTACTGCCTACCTGAGTTGCTAATCGAATACGCTGGTTTTCTCCACCTGATAGACTATCGGATGAACGAGATAGTGAAAGGTAAGATAAACCGACACTGAGCATAAAACCTAAGCGGGAAATAATCTCTTTGATGATTGGTTCTGCAATAGCACGTTGTTTACTATTGAGTGAAGAAGGGACATTCATTAACCATCCGCGCAAATCCGTAATGTCCATAGAAGATAGTTCGGATATATTTTTGTCTGCAATGCGGAAACTTAGTGCTTCGTGATTCAAACGCTGTCCTTTGCAGTTTGGACACTCGCACCATACTTCTTCACCTGTATCAGATTCAGAGTCTGTATTATCTGACTCCATATATTCCACCATGCGCGTGTACCAATTCTCATCATCACGAATAATCTCGTTTAATGCATCTCCATCTTCTTGCTTTGATACCTCATCGGTTAATCCTCCTTTTATTTTTCCTAACCCACGGCATGTTGGACACCAGCCTTGGGGAGAGTTAAATGAGAACGTATGAGGGGCAGGTTCTGCATAACTCATACCCGTGCTAGGACACATTAAATAACGTGAGAAATAGCGTAACGAAGTATTAGGGCCGCTCTGGATATCTACATTACAATCAACGATGCTTATTGCCATTACTCCGCTTCCTATGTTCATCGCATTATCTACTGTAGAGCGCAGACGTTTCAAATCTTCCTCATCGCCTTTCAACTTTAATCTATCTACTACAACTTCTATGGAGTGGTTCTTGTAGCGATCTAATTTCATTCCCGGTGTTATCTCCAGTACTTCTCCATCTACTCGAACATGTAAATAGCCTTTGCGGCGAATGGTCTCAAATAGCTCTTTGTAGTGACCTTTGCGGTTATTAACCATTGGTGAAAGAACCAGTAATTTCTTTCCTATATATTCTTTTTGGATAAGGCTAACGATTTGTTCGTCAGTATATTGTACCATTTTTTCGCCCGTCACATAAGAATATGCTTCTGCTGCACGAGCATATAGCAGTCGTAGATAATCATATATTTCAGTCACAGTGCCAACCGTTGAGCGTGGATTGCGACTAGTGGTCTTTTGGTCTATGCTGATAACGGGAGATAAACCAGTGATTTTATCTACATCAGGGCGTTGCATTGTACCGATATATCCACGAGCATAGGACGAAAAGGTTTCCATGTAGCGGCGTTGGCCTTCGGCAAAAATAGTGTCAAAGGCTAGAGATGATTTGCCGCTGCCAGATAAACCTGTGATTACCACAAGTTTATCTCGAGGTATCTGAACGTCTATGTTCTTCAAGTTGTGCACGCGTGCGCCCTTGATGGTAATATGAGTATCTTGGTTGCTCAAGGAAATAAATTTTCTGCAAAGGTACAATAAAAATTGGATATATGCAAATTTTACTTGATCTTTATCTAATAGCTGAATCACTAAAAATACCTTTTTGATTATTTTTTACACACATATTTTAAAAAAAAATACTGTGTACTTTGCCAAATCGTAAAAATTTATTACCTTTGTAGCCGAAAACCGAAACCAAAATGATATGGAACAGAATAACAAATGGCACAAAGTGCGCAAAATGCTGATCAATAAGTATGCAATCACATTGTATGTGTTTGCTGTTGTTATGATCTTTATTGGTGACCAAAGTTTGCTTAATCAAGTATCACGCAGTATAGATATGCGCGAGATGCGTCGTACTATAGAGCAGACCAAAGCAGAAACTGCAATATCAGAGCGCGTCTTGAACTCTCTAGAACATCCTGATAGTCTGGAGCAGTTTGCACGTGAGATGTATAAGATGCATGCAGAAGGCGAAGTGGTATACGTAGTAGAGTGAATATCTAATTGAGAATCATTTAAAAAAGATGTAATATGCAGTGGAGTAAGATACTATTGATAGTGGGTATGTCAGTCGTCCTGATAGGTGCGGTAATGAGTGTACTAGATTTTAAGCCCTATTCTGATTATGTGTTATGTGCAGGTGCTGTATTGGTTTTTTTGCGCGGAGCATTGAAAAGAAGAGAGGAATAATGATATTTTGCAACCGAATATGAGATCAGTAACAATTAAAGACATCGCTAAAGAACTGGGTGTATCTGTTAGTACGGTTAGTCGTTCGCTTCAGGATCACCCTGAGATTAGTGTTCATACTAAAGAATTAGTGCGTGCTTGTGCGCAACGGATGAATTATAAGCCTAATATGATGGCTAGTAATTTACGTACAAGCAAGAATACTACGATTGGTGTGGTGATTCCAGAATTGCATCATCACTTCTTTTCTTCGGTACTAGATGGTATAGAACAGCTTGCGAATAAGCATGGTTATCATGTGTTAATATGCCAGTCGCATGAAAATAGCGAAAAGGAGGAGCAAAGTGTTCAGATGTTATTGAATAGTCGAGTTGCGGGTATGTTGGTTGGGGTTAGCAAGCAAACAAAGCGTTTGCAGCATTTGCAGGATGTGATCAGTAGCGGTGTGCCTTTGGTGTTATATGATAGACCTTGTCCTTCTTTGACTTGCGCTCAAGTTGTGTGTGATGACTATGAAGGTGCATTCAATGCCGTGGAATATTTGATTCAAACAGGATGTAAACGTATATTGTACTTCTCTTCTCCAATGCAACTGGAGGTAGCACACCGTCGTTATCAAGGTTGGCGTGATGCGTTGAAGAAGTATGATTTAGAAATCAAAGAGGATTCTATAGTGACTTGTGATACGCTTGCTGCTGCGTTGGAGGAGACTCCTAAGGTTCTGCAACGAGCAACTCCGCCAGATGCTATCTTTTGTGTGAACGATGATTGTGCGGCAGGTGTATTGCACGCAGCACAGAAGATGGGTAAGAGAGTGCCAGAGGATTTGTCAATATGTGGTTTCTCAGATGCACCGCTATGCCAAATTACTTCTCCTAATTTGACCACCGTAGGGCAACGTGGTTTCAAGATAGGACGCCATGCAATGGAGTGCTTGCTTCGACGATTGGAAGGGGACACACGTGTTGTTCATACGGAGATTGTTCATACAGATTTGATTGTACGAGGTACGACAAAATAATGGATGAATAGCGCTGAGTAATGGTTGATAAACAGGTGAACGAACATATTATTTTAGGGGTTGATCCGGGTACATTGTATATGGGTTATGCACTTCTTCATACAGTAGGGAAGAAGGTAGAAGTACTTAATTTTGGAGTACATGATGTACATAAGATAGAAGATCAATATGCCCGTTTACAGCAAGAGTTCTTTTTTCTACAAGAGTTGATAGATAAATATCACCCTACAATTTTAGCTATTGAATCTCAATTTGTGGATAAAAATCCTCAAACAATGATCAAAATTGTACATGCACAGGGAGTCGCTATTGCTGCAGCATTATCGCGAGATGTACCCGTCCAGGAATATTCTCCGATGAAGATAAAAATGGCAATAACTGGAAATGGGCATGCCTCCAAAGAGCAGGTAGCTGCAATGTTGCAACGTGTTTTGCATATTGCAGATGAGGATATGCCTAAGAAGCTTGATGCTACTGATGCGTTGGGAATAGCCTATTGCCATTATCTACAATTGGGGCTCCCGTTGAAGGAAAAGGGTGCTAAAAATTGGACTACATATGCTAAGCAGAAGGGACTAATAGACAAGAATTTATCTTCTCCAAATGCCAAACTTCAAGCCGTTATGCAAATGGTAAAGAAAAAGAAATAAAATGATTTTTTATGTTTTTTTCTTGCATATATGCAAAAAAAATACTACCTTTGCACCCAACTTTAGAACTTTTGAGAATTTAAAAACTTTTTTAACAATAAATTTATATCATTATGGCTTACGTAATTTCTGAAGATTGTATCGCTTGTGGTACATGTATCGATGAGTGCCCAATGGGTGCTATTTCTGAGGGTGACATTTACACAATTGACGCTGACTTGTGCACAGAGTGCGGCACATGTGCTGATGTTTGCCCAAGTAGCGCAATTTCTAAAGGATAAATTGCGAACTGACATTTCAGTATTATCCTCGAGTGAAAGACTCGGGGATTTTTTTATTAAGAATATGTGTAAAAAAACAAAGTTTTTTTGCGCATATGCTTTTTTTTTTGTACCTTTGCGCGTTAATTATTTATTATGGAGAATTATATCGTTTCAGCAAGAAAGTATCGCCCTACTACATTTGAGAGTGTAGTGGGACAGCAGGCGTTGACGCAGACGCTTCGCAATGCGATTCGTACAAACCACTTGGCGCATGCATATCTATTCTGTGGTCCTCGTGGAGTAGGTAAGACTACTTGTGCACGTATCTTTGCTAAGACAATTAACTGTCTTAATCCAACGGCGGAGCATGATGCTTGTAATCAATGCGAGTCATGTATGGCATTTAACGAGCAAAGGTCATTTAATATACACGAACTAGATGCAGCATCAAACAATGGCGTCGAAGAAATACGCTCCCTGATTGATCAAGTGCGCATTCCGCCACAGATAGGCAAATATAGTGTGTATATCATCGACGAGGTACACATGCTCTCATCTGGCGCGTTTAATGCCCTGCTGAAAACATTAGAGGAACCACCTTCATATGCTATCTTCATACTTGCCACCACTGAAAAACATAAGGTGATACCTACAATATTAAGTCGTTGCCAAGTATATGATTTTAGTAGAATTACCATAGCAGACACTATTCGTCATTTACAATTTGTGGCGAATCAAGAGGGAATTAGTGCAACCGAAGAGGTGCTTAATGTGGTAGCGCAAAAAGCAGATGGCGGTATGCGTGATGCGTTGAGTATTTTTGATCAATTGGTTGCATTCTGCGGGACGACTATCAGTTACGAGCAGGCGATTGCAGTGCTAAATGTGCTAGATACGGACTATTATTTTCGTCTGGTAGAGGCTGCATTGATTAGCGATGTAAGTGCTGCTCTTTTGCTCTTAAATGAGGTGTTGCAAAAAGGCTTTGATGCAGGTCATTTCGTGACAGGATTCGCACAACACTTGCGTGATGTTCTTGTGAGTAAAGATGTCGCTACTATTCAACTACTGGAAACTTCACATACTATTCAACAGCAATATCAAGAGCAAGCGCAGCGTTGTCATGCCAAATGGCTCTTCAATGCATTGGACGTGATAAATACTTGCGATATCAATTATCGTACAGCTAAAAACAAACGTTTGACAGTTGAGTTGGCGTTGGTGAAATTATGTAGGCTTATGGAACCTACTGTTGTAGCTTCACATCCTACTACGCCACCAACACAAGCTAAACCTACTACACAGCAGACACCGCAACCTGTTGCTAAACCTGCTGTTGCCAAGCCTATTGCTACTCCAGCTGTTAAGCAAGCTATTCCTACTGCACCCAAACCTGCTACTGCACCTCCTCCTACATTAGGGGCTATGCCTTCATTGGGAAATATAGGTATGATTTCCACAGAACCTAAGAAGGAAGAGAAACCCCATGTAGTAGTAGAAGAAAAGACATTGCGTAACAACCCTTTTACGGTTGACCAACTCCTTGACGCGTGGGTTGGTCTTAATCGTCACTTCAAGGGTGAAGAGCGTCTATTGGCTATGATTACAGCATGTCAGCCTATATTAGTAACACCAGAGCTTTGCAAAATCACTGTCGCTAATCCTTGGCAGAAACAGGAATTTGCTAGGTTTGGGAAGCAGGTAATGACTATTGTGCGTGATACGCTGAAAAATGACCATTTGAAACTACAAGTAGATGTGGCTGAGATAGATCGATCTAATATGGCATATACAGCTGCAGATAAGTATAAACTATTAGCTAAGCAAAATCCCCATTTAGCCGATCTCAAGACAAAATTGAATTTACAGTTGGAATAATTTAGAACTAAGAATTATGAAGATTTTTTCTATCCTGTGTTTATCCTTTGCGTTGCTGACTGATTTGCACATCAGTACTAGCAACCCACTACCCATGGAAGATTTACAAAAATCAGTAGAAGATATCAATCGAAATCCAGCTATTGAGTTTGTGGTAGTTACTGGCGATTTGACAGAATCTGGCGATCGTGCCTCTATCGAAGCTGTAAAAAAGGCTTTGGATCAACTCAATGTACCTTATTATGCAGCCTCGGGTAATCATGAGACAACATGGTCGGAGTCTGGTGTGATGGATTTTACTAGAGTCTTTGGTGATAGTCGCTTTGCATTTACGCATGATGGCATGTATTTTATTGGCTTTAATTCGGGACCAGTAATTCGTATGGCAGATGGACATGTGGCTCCACAAGATATAGCTTGGCTGAAGCATAACCTAGATAGTGTATCAGCTGCGGGTGATGCTCCCATATTTGTTTGTACACACTATCCACTCAAAAATGGCGATGTAGATAACTGGTATGATGTAACGGATGTGCTTCGTCAGCATAATGTGCAATGTGTGATGGGTGGACATTACCATCGTAATTTGCTATATGATTGTGATGGCATAGCAGATGTGCTTAGTCGATCGAATCTACGTGCTAAGGATACAATCAATGGCTATTCCATTATATCCATCACAGATAGTATCCGTTTTTTTGAGCGTACACCCATCGCCACACTTCCATTGCCTACTCAACCATGGTTAACTTTGCCTTTTGAGAAGAAAGTATATGGTCCATCGAATGAAGAGTTGCGACCTAATTTTGATGTTAATAGCGAGTATGCCAATGTACATCGTGTATGGCATAAATCCTTGAAGGGTGGAGTATATTCCACTCCTGTGACGGATGGTCGTTCTTTATTCATTGGTGATGATGTAGGTGTGATATACTCGATAGATTTGAAGAATGGTAATACCAATTGGACATTTGATACAGGTATGCGTATTGTGGGTAGTCCTGCAGTTAGTGATGGCGTGGTTGTCTTTGGTAGTGCAAATTATAATATCTATGGCTTAGATGCTAAGACCGGTAAGGAATTATGGCATATTACTACCCAACAAGCAGTCATGGGTGCTGCTACTATTCATGAGGGAGTGGCATACATTGGTGGAGGAGATGGCAGAATGTTTGCTATCAATATTCATACTGGCGAAGTGAAATGGTCGTTTGATGAATTAAATAATTATGTCCTGACTCGTCCGTTGGTGTATAATGATAAACTCTATTTTGGAACGTGGGATACTTATTTCTATGCTTTGAATCTTGTAGATGGTTCATTGGTGTGGAAATGGAATAATGGTAAGAGTAATCCTAAGTTATCTCCAGCTAGTGTATGGCCAGTTGCTGCTAATGGAAAAGTGTTTTTTACTGCTCCAGATCGTTATTTTACATGTCTTGATGCAGAAACTGGCGAGCAAGTATGGCGTACCAAGGAGTATAAAGTACGTGAGACAGTGGGACTGAGCGAAGATGGCAATACTGTATATTCTAAATGTATGTGGGATACTGTCGTAGCGATGGATGCTCGAACGTTAGAGCCAGTCACACGTTGGGTAACCCATGCTGATTTTGGGTATGAACATAATCCAGCTATGCCATTGGAGAAAGATGGCACATTATGGGTAAGTACAAAGAATGGTTTGCTATTGGGTATGGATGCACAAACGGGCAAAGTGTTATGGCGTCACAAGATAGGAAATTCTATTTTGAACACACCGTTGCCTTTGAGTGCCACAGAATGTGTTTTTACAAGTAGTGAAGGAACAATCACCTATATCAAAGTAAATAATTAACAATCAGCTTAACCCATTGATTACCTTTGATTTAAAAGCATATTTGCCTACCACAAAAAAGGAGTTGCAACTCCGTGGTTGGGATGAAGTGGATGTGATCCTCTTCTCAGGCGATGCCTATATTGATCACCCAGCTTTTGGTGCTGCGGTGATAGGTCGTGTATTGGAACATGCTGGATACAAAGTGGCGATTGTGCCACAACCTGATTGGCGTGGTGATCATCGTGATTTTACGAAACTAGGTCGCCCAAGATTGTTTTTTGCAGTCACTTCAGGCAGTATGGACTCTATGGTGAATCATTATACTGCCGCTAAACGTTTGCGATCGGATGATGCATATACTCCTGAAGGTAGAGCTGGTATGCGACCAGATTATTGCACCATAACCTATTGTAATATACTTAAGCAGCTTTATCCTGACGTGCCTGTTGTGATAGGCGGCATAGAAGTTTCTATGCGACGTTTGACACATTATGATTATTGGTCGGATAGACTAATGCCAAGTATTTTGGTGGATTCAAAAGCCGACTTGTTGGTTTATGGTATGGGTGAGAAACAGATTCTGGCAATAGCAGAGCGATTACAGAATAAGACTGTGGGCCATGAAAATGGAGCAATCGCAGAAGATATTCCTCAGACTGCTTATTTGACATCCAATATATCATCTCACAAATCTCAATCTTCGTCTGTTATTCTTCACAGTCATGAGGATGCCTTAAAAAGCAAACAGGTACATGCTTCTAATTTCCGATTGATTGAGACAGAGAGCAATAAGATTAATGCAGCGACGATAGTACAACCTGTTGGTAATCAGTATGTAGTAGTTAATCCTCCATATCCAACAATGAGTACGGGGGAACTGGATGCTATTTATGATTTGCCATTTCAATACCATCCACATCCTAAATACAAAGATAAACATATACCTGCATATGAAATGATTCGATTCTCAGTATGTATGCATCGAGGATGTTTTGGAGGGTGTAGTTTTTGTACGATTTCGGCTCACCAAGGTAAGCAAATCACTTCTCGTTCAGAAAATAGCATTCTTAGACAGATTGATCTGCTCAAGGATCTACCGGAATGGAAAGGATATTTGAGTGATTTGGGTGGCCCCTCTGCGAATATGTATGGTATGCACGGAAAGGATATGAGTCTGTGTGAGAAATGTGCACGTCCAAGTTGCTTGTATCCAAATATCTGCAAGAACCTTAACCAAGATTTTGCACCGCTGTTGCATATATATAATAGAGTGGATCAACTACCATATATCAAGAAAGCGTTCGTCGGTAGTGGTGTACGCTATGATTTGATGAACGAGGAGTATGGTAAGCAACTTATCACACGCCATGTGTCCGGACGTCTAAAGGTAGCACCAGAACATACCTCGGATAACGTGCTGAAAATCATGCGTAAACCTTCGTGGGCGCAATACGAACGTTTTCATCGTTTCTTTGAACGAGTAAATCAGGAGGCTGGGATGAGACAACAGTTGATACCATACTTCATATCTTCTCATCCAGGATGTACCAACAAAGATATGCAGCAATTGGCAGAGCGCTGCAGACAGTTGCACTATCGTCCAGAGCAGGTGCAAGATTTTACGCCAACGCCAATGACATTGGCGACAACGATGTTCTACACAGGTATAAATCCGTACACGATGGAACCTGTATATGTGGCTAAAACGAAGGAAGAGAAACAAAAGCAGAATAGCTATTTCTTCTGGTGGAAAGAAGGGCGCGAATCAACGAAAAAGTCAGCTTCTGCTGCATCTAAGCGCACAAAACAACGCTAAAAACATAATTATTGCTATGACAGCTAAAAAGAAATATAAGATTAATCACGAAAAACTTGTATTGGAGCAAGTAGAACATGGTTTGCGCTATTGGTTGCGTCAAACGGGTATTTATATTTTTGGAGGTATCGTTTTGGGTATCTTATTCTTATACTTGTTTTTGATATTCTTCCCTTCTCCTCGTGAGAAACAATTGTTGCGTGAAAAGCAGTTGCTAGAGTCGCAGTTATCCACACTCAATCGTCAGGTGGATCAAATGCAGATTGTGATGTCAGATTTGCAGCAACGAGATGATAATCTCTATCGTGTGCTATTTGGGGCAGAGCCTATTCCGCTGAGTATTCGTCAGGGTACGCAACGCAAGATAGCTTATTACGAGGAATTAGCAGAAATGACGAACAGCCAACTATCGGCAGATTTGGCGATGAAGGTGGATGTACTGGAGAAAGAATTGTATGTGCAGGCTAAGTCATACGACGAAGTGCTTGAATTGGCAAAAACACAGGAGGTTCGCATGGAAAATATCCCAGCTATTCAACCTGTGATGAACAAGGATTTGAAACGTGTGGCTTCGGGTTATGGTATGCGTATCGATCCTGTGTATCATGTACGTAAGTTCCACCAAGGTATGGACTTTACAGCTCCTACGGGTACGGAGATCTTTGCTACAGGTAATGCTACCGTGAAGTTTACTGGTTGGAAACAGGGTTATGGTAATACGGTTATTTTGGATCATGGATTTGGTTATGAGACTTTGTATGCTCACCTCTACAAATCGTTGGTTCGAAAGGGACAAAAAGTACGCCGGTCAGATATTATAGCATTGGTAGGAAATACGGGTAAATCTACGGGACCTCACTTGCACTACGAGGTACGCCTCAATGGCAAACCGATTGATCCACGTAATTACTATTTCTATGACTTGTCGCCAGAGGAGTATGATCAAATGATACAACTATCCAATAATTTTGGACAGATGTTGGATTAAAGAGTATGAATCTATGCTGGCTTATTTAGCTAGCTTTAAGCAACCTTTGTACTATCCATGATTATACCCTAAAACCGTATTCATATCTATTGGTAGGGTGTTTTCGTGTGAGAATGCAATAAAAATGCACATATATTGCATTTTTTTGCAAAAATATTTGGTCATGTCAAAAAAAAGCAGTACCTTTGCACTCGCTTTCGAAAAGGAAGTGTGCGGGATGTAGTTCAGCCCGGTTAGAATGCCTGCTTTGGGAGCAGGAGGTCGTGAGTTCGAATCTCGCCATCCCGACTAACCAAGAAATAACCACTCGAAAATAGAGTGGTTATTTTGTTTTTATATAGTCCTTTCAAAGATTAAGTTATAACTAGTTTCCCACAAAAAGATATACTGGATTCAAATAGTGCGGACTGAGAAGTCCGCACTATTTATATGTTTAATAATCAATTATTAGTCTATTAATTGATTATTGCGCCTAGAGTATTGTACGTCTTACCTTCACGAATAATGATAAGTTGTCCATTGCGGAGGAGTTTGCGATGGTCGGTTGTCGAATATTGGGTGTTCTCAAGAGCAGTCGGAGCGTTGCTATCTCCTAGAATATCAAACTCTTGCCAGTAAGGGTCGTCCTTGTATGATTCTACCGCCTTTGCTGGTACATAGACAGGGATTTGGCGATTCACGTCAAAGAATGTCTTGGCCTGGATGGCAGGAGGTGTGGTGGCTCTAGAATGGATCTTTTGGAGTTTCGCACAGAGCGCAAAGCCGTTGTCGCCAATCTCTTGTATGGTACTTGGAAGGGTCATATCTTGGAGATAGGTACAGCCATAGAAAGCCGCATCGCCAATTGTGGTCACACCCTCAGGGATGGTAAGGTGCTCCAGCTGGTGGCAGTTGTAGAATGCCCAACTACCGATGCGCCAGAGAGAAGAGCCTTCGGCAGCAGCGTAGTTTGCACCACCTTGAGGTGCTTCGCCACCTTCGAAGGTTACAGATTTCAGACTACGGCAGTTTTCGAAGGCACTATGGTCTATTTCTTCTACAGATGCAGGGATCGTGATTGATTGTAACATCTTGCAATCTGCTACCGCCATATATGGGATATACTGTAGTTGTGCAGGGAGGTAGAGTGAATCAAGGTTATAGCAACCCTTGAATGCCTCGTCTGCGATAGTGGTATTCGTTGCACCAGCCAAGTCAAGCACTTTGAGTGTCTTATAACTGCGGTTGATAAATCCAAAAGCATCATCAGTAAGTTCGCCTTCTAATACTTCCACATATTTGATATTTTTAGGTGAAACAGCCCAGTTGTTTTCTGAAATGTCGAAGAATGCAGCAGGTGCTGCCACAGTGTCTAGTAGAGGGTTATCGTAAAGTTTAAATGTGTTTAATAGGTAGTCGCTAGAATTATAACATACAAACTTTGTCAAATTTCCCGAGCAACCATAGAACGCACCACCTCCAATACTCGTTACGCTGTTTGGAATAGTGATGGAAGTCAAACCAGAGCAATCAGAGAATGCATAACTTCCAATACTCGTTACGCTGTTAGGGATAGTGATGGAAGTCAAATTGGAGCAATATTGGAACGCATAATCTTCAATTTTCGCTACATTGTTAGGGATGGTAGTGTTCTGACAACCTGTTATTAGAGTATTAGTAGCGGTCTCAATGATAGCATTGCAATTCTCACGACTATCATACACGATATTACCTTCTTCGACTACAACAGAAGTCAAACCAGAGCAACCAGCGAATGCATACTCTCCAATACTCGTCACGCTGTTAGGGATAGTAATGGAAGTCAAACCAGAGCAACTATTGAACGCATAATTTCCAATACTCGTTACGCTGTTGGGGATAGTGATGGAAGTCAAACTAGAGCAATTAGCGAACGCACCATATTCAATACTCGTTACGCTGTTTGGGATAGTGATAGAAGTCAAACCAGAGCAATCTCCGAACGCACCCTCTCCAATACTGGTTACGCTGTTAGGGATAGTGACAGAAGTCAAACTAGAGCAACTTATGAACGCATGAGATCCAATACTCGTTACGCTGTTAGGGATGGTGATGGAAGTCAAACCAGAGCAACCAGCGAAAGCATAACTTCCAATGCTTTTTAACTTTGCACTTTCACTGATAGTTACAGTGGTCAAACCAGAGCAACCGGAGAACGCATCCTCTCCAATACTCGTTACGCTATTGGGGATGGTAACGGAAGTCAAATCACTGCAACTCCAGAACGCTTCTCTGCCAATAGCAGTTACGTTGTAAATAGTACCATCGATGAGGACATGTTCAGGAATCGTGACGGAACCAGAGTACATTTTTAGGTATACCTCCCCCCAATAGTTCATTTCATAACCCATCGTTACTTCAAGGTTATAGTCTTCTAGAATATTGTAAAAAATTCCATTGACTTCTGTTTGTGACCAAAGGGCGGGGGTTGCTATAAAGGCAATAAAAAGAAGTCCCCCTCTAGCTCCCCTCTGAAGGGTGGAGAATAATGTGGATAAAATTTTTTTCATATGTGTACATTTAAAAAATAAGTTATAAGCTATGAGATGTAAGTGATAAGTATATATGTGTGAATTATAGCGTAAAGGTAGCTAAATAACTAACTAATAACTAACTAATAACTAACTAATCACTAACTCTTTGATTGTGAATTTTGAGTTTTGGGTGAAATTCTATAACATTCGCATTTTTTCGATTTCAGCAGTATGCTCCTGCTCCGATAATTGACGAATGTGCGTTTCAGTTCGAATCGAAGTGTCCTCTTTGTAAACCAGGTAATGTTGATCACCACGTGTGGCTACTTGAGGAAGGTGTGTGATGGTGATGATTTGTCGAGCAGCAGCCATCTGACGCATTATTTCTCCCATCTGGCTAGCAATAGCTCCGCTAACCCCTGTGTCAATCTCATCGAAAATAATAGTAGGAAGCCCATTGCTGTCTGCGATTAATGCTTTGATACACAGCATTAAACGGCTGATTTCTCCACCTGAAGCCACTTCCGCTACACGTCGGATCGATTGGTTAAGGTTGCCTGCAAACATGAATTGCACGCTATCTTTTCCAGTTTCTGTAAAGTCGTCTGTAGGTTGGATATCGACAGCGACCTTGGCATGCTGTACTCCTAATCGTTGCATGTCTTGTACAAGATGTGTAGCGATGGTTTCGCAAACTTTTTTACGCGATGTGGTCAAAGCATTTGCAGCCTGTTCTGCCTCTTGCTGTCGTTTTGTGAGAGCCGTTTTTAAGCTCTCTAGTTCCTCGTCCATGTTCTCCAGACGTTGCACCTGTGTAGCGAGTTCATCTCGCAATGTGATGAGCTCTTCAATCGTGGATAGATGGTGCTTTTTCATAAGCGTTTGTAGCATACTGATACGTTCTTGCACTTGCTCCAAACGCATGGGGTCTAGTTCTGTTCTGTCGTATAGACGTTGGATATCGGAAAGGATGTCTTTGAGCTCAATCTCCACACTATCAAGGCGTTCTGCGAGTGTGGTATCTGCGTTATCTAGTTTGGTAGAATGGATTAGCCCTAGTGCTCCGTTGTCGCTATCTAACTGCTGTATAGCCTGAGCTAGAGATATTTGTATTTCCTCTGCATGTGACAGGCGGTACTCTTCTTCTTCCAGCTCTTCCATTTCTCCAGCTAGTAGTTGCGTCTCGCATAGTTGGTTGTACTGCCATTGTAGATAGTCGGCATCAGCTTGCGCTTTCTTGGCGAGCGCTTGTGCTTCTTGTAGAGCAGCGTTGGCTTGCAGATAGGCAGTGTAAGCCAGTTCGTATGCCTCTCGTTCTGCAGAATTGCATGCGATGGCATCTACGACCTGTATCTGAAAGAGATCGTCCCCGATCATCAAACTCTCATGTTGTGAGTGAATATCAATGAGTTGGCGGGCGAGTGATTTGAGTTCGGCTTGAGTAACCACTTCGTCGTTGACGAAGGAGCGTGAACGACCATTCTGGTTCAACTCTCGGCGAATGATAATCTCTTGGTTTTCTTGTGTTTGATTAGCAGCATCTGTGCTTTGGAACGTAGCTTCGATGACGCATCGCTCCTCTCCTTCGGTAATGGTTTTGGTATCCGCTCTAGCTCCCATTACGAGATTGAGTGCGCCAAGTATGATACTTTTTCCGGCACCAGTCTCACCAGTAATGACAGAGAACCCCTCTTGAAAATCAATGTCCAAGTGAGATATGAGAGCGTAGTTGCGTATGTGAAGATGAGTGAGCATATTCTACCAAAAAAACGATGAATAATGAATTAAGTTGTGCAAAGGTACTACATTTTTTGGAGGTATGCAAATTTTTCTAATATTTTCAAAAAAAAACGCGATAGGTTTGCAAAATTCGAAAAAAAGTAGTAACTTTGCAGAAAATTAACAACCAAGAAAGATTAAGAGATGGAAAATCGTAGATTTGAAGGTAAGAATGAACCAGAGATTGTGTATTCACGTTCTGTGAAGGCAGGTAAGCGCATCTATTATTTGGATGTAAAGAAAGCTCGAAATGAGGATTTGTATCTTTGTATTACCGAGAGCAAACGTAAGCAAACAGGTGAGGCAGAGCCACCGCAATTCGAGAAGCATAAGGTGTTTCTTTACAAGGAGGATTTTGCACACTTTACAGAGGGACTAAATGATGTTATCTCCTTTGTGCAAAGCCAATTAGGCAATATTGAGGAGCGTCAAGAGTGGACTCCTGAAGTAGCCAATGAAGATGTGAAATCTGGAAACGAAGAGGAGAAAACAGAAGAAAAATCTATCTTGGGTAGCCTCTTGAATAAATTGAAGAATTAATACAACTGATCAATAATTCGATCTGCGACCTCCTGCTTTATGAGAAGTGGGAGGTCTTTTTTTGTACCATCAGCATAGAGTAGGGTTACTTTATTGGTATCAACCCCAAATCCCGCTCCTTTGTCTTGGAGGGAATTTAGCACAATCATATCAAGGTTTTTGGCTTGTAATTTACGTTCGGCATTGGCTTGCTCGTTATGGGTCTCCAATGCAAATCCTACCAATCGTTGGTTTTCTTTTTTGCGTGAACCCAATGTGGCTGCAATGTCGGTGGTGGTCTTTAGTTCAATGGTCATTTCGGTTTGACCAGGTTGTTTTTTGATTTTCTTGTCAGCAGTGTCTTTTGGTGTAAAATCAGCTACTGCCGCACATAAGATAGCTATATCAGCGTGGTCAAAAGCTTTTACTGTGGCGTCGCACATTTCTGCGCTAGATGTCACATTCACGATTTTTATCGGAGCAAACTCTTGATATGCTTTCATCGATACTTGGCATGGGCCACTAATCAATGTTACCTCAGCACCTCTATTTATACACGCGCGTGCGAGAGCATATCCCATTTTACCCGTTGATGCATTGGTAATATATCGTACAGGATCAATGGCTTCTTGTGTAGGGCCTGCGGTGATAATCACATGCTTGTTGGCCAGTGTTTTAGGGCCAAGCGCATATTCAGCTGCGGCAGCTATGACATCAATCTCCTGCATACGACCTTTACCCGTAGTGCCACAAGCCAATTCTCCGCTAGCACAATCAAGCATTGTGATGTTGTTCCATCGTGCTAACTCGTTGATAGCCTTTTGAGTAGCAGGAGATTCGTACATGTTGGTGTTCATAGCAGGCGCGATAAGCACTGGTTTGCGCATTGCAGCAAACGTAGTGGTAAGTGCGTCGTCGGCTATTCCGCTGGCCATCTTGCAGAGTACGTTAGCGGTGGCGGGTGCAATAATCATTAGATCAGCCCAGTCGGGTAGGGAAATATGCTCTGTGCTATGCTCGTTGATAGCAGCAAAGACATCGGAGTAAACTTTGTGTCCGCTGACGGTTTGCAGCGTAAGAGAAGTGACAAACTCCAAGGCATGCTTGGTGGTTGTCACTTGCACATCTGCACCTGCTTTCTTCAGTAGGCGGATTAGTTCAGGAATCTTGTATGCAGCAATACCTCCGCTGATTCCTACTAGAATATGTTTCCCCGCTAAACTCAAGGATTTAGATCCCTTACTTCAACAACTCGTCGCGGTTGCTACCACGATAAATCAGTTGGTCGTCGATAAACTCTTGTGTAGCAATCAAAGTGGACTTAGGCAATTGCTCGTAGTTTTTAGAGATTTCAATTTGCTCGAGATTCTCAAAAGTCTCATCAGCAGAATCTTGTGGAATTGAAAAATCTTGCAACTTAGCATCGAGCTCTTTCTTCATAGCAGAGCTGATTTGGTTGCTGCGTTTGCCGAGAATAGCTACGGTCTCGTAGACGTTGCCTACTTTTTCAGTAAGCTCATTCATGTCCCTTGTGATAGTTGTACGTGGGGCAGTACTTTTCTTGTAATCAATCATATTGTTGTAGTATTTTTTTTAGTTCTTTGTTTATTTTTTCAGCTGCCGATAGATGTTTGGAGTTTGGATACTCGGTAATAAAACTATAGTATTCATCTTCTGTATCTCGAGCTCTATCTTCTTTTTTGTTATCCACAGAGTGAACCATTTGTTGGTATTTTGCCTGTAGGACAATCCAATTCAGTTCCTCTTGATGCTTATTCGTAGGATAATCTCTAATAGCATTTTTGGCTACGATCTCTGCGCTGAGATAATTGTTGCCAAGGTATGTACCCAGATTGTAGTATAATTTGGCAGTAAGATATTCCTTGTACGCCAATTTATCGTACAATTCATTCATTTCCTGATATGCTTGCTCTGCATAAGGACTATCGGGGTACAATTCTACGAATTGCGTATAGAATTCGATGGCTTTCTTGGTGTCAGTTTGATCCAATCGCGCATCTGGGGCGTCCAGGTAATAGCAGTGTCCAACTTGGAAACGTGCCTCTACGATATATCTACCTTTTGGATAATTGCGAATATATGCTTGATAGTATTCTGAAGCAGAAATATAGTCTTTCTGCCCCATGTAACAGCGTGACAGATAAGCTAGTACGTCTTGTGCGCGGTCACTTCCTCTGTAGTAATGTGTTACCTCGTCTAGCAAGGTTTGTGCTTTTACATATTGCTTGTCATTGAAGTATGTGAGTGCTTTTTGGTACATCAAATCTGGATCTTTAGATTTGAGCAATTGTTGGTACTCACCACAGCCTACCAAACAAAGTGCACCAACAAGTACACACAATATACGCTTCGTTTTATGCAATAGATTTTTCATTTCCAAATGACCATTTTATGTCAAAATACAAATCAGCCTGCAAAGGTACAAAAAAAATACGATATGCGCAAGAAAAACGCTATTTTTTGTCTTTTTATTTGTTGAAACCAAAAAAAAATAGTACCTTTGCAAGAAATTGTAATACTTTGAAAAAAAATGAATAGTGCTCTTGCTGCCCTGATAGGGCTTTTGTTATCAATTGTTTTGATTATTAGAAAATTATCGCCTGTTTACAGTTTGATGATCGGTGCCGTAGTAGGTGGCTTATTAGCTGGATGGGGACTTGAAACTACCGTGGCTGAGATGATAGCGGGTGTTAAGGATATTACCCCAGCTATTGTGCGTATCATAGCAGCTGGTGTGCTCACAGGAATGCTTGTTAAGACTGGTGCCGCATCTACTATCGCAAAAAGCATCATCAAGGCGCTTGGAGAGAAGTATATATACTTGGCTTTGGCGTTGTCGGCGTTATTGCTGACAGCTATGGGCGTTTTTATTGATGTGGCAGTAATCACAATTGCCCCAATTGCTATCATCACAGGTAGCAAACTCCGTTTGTCTAAGTTCAAACTTCTCTTGGCGATGATTGGTGGTGGTAAATGTGGAAACATTCTATCTCCTAATCCAAATACCATTATAGCGGCTGAGAATTTTGATGCTCCGTTATCTTCTGTTATGGCAGCAGGTGTATTACCTGCATTGATTGGTTTGGCGGTTACGGTGTTTGTTATTATTCCGCTAATGCCAAAAGGTGATTTGATGGAGGCAGATGTAGTAAGTGATAAGGATGAGAATTTGCCTTCTTTGTGGCGCAGTTTGTTGGGACCAATCGTGACGATTGTACTCTTGGCATTGCGTCCTATCGTGGGTGTTGTGGTTGATCCAATGATTGCATTGCCAGTTGGCGGTGTGGTGGGTATCATAGCTACAGGTAACTGGAAGAATATGGGTACTTGTCTGGGATATGGTTTGGAGAAAATGTCTGGTATCGCTATTTTGCTGGTAGGTACGGGTACTCTGGCCGGTATTATTAAGGCATCCGCTATCAAGGATGTGTTAGTTGGAATGTTAGCAGGTTGGAGCAACGGTGGTACCTTTATGGCTCCTATCGCAGGTGCGTTGATGTCAGCGGCAACAGCTTCTACAACGGCGGGTGCGACTATCGCTTCAGCATCTTTTGCCGATGCGATTATAGCAGCTGGAGTAGTGGCAGTATGGGGAGCTGCTATGGTGAATGCGGGTGCGACTATTTTGGATCACCTGCCACACGGTTCATTCTTCCATGCTACTGGTGGATCCATGGGATTCTCTGTGAAGGAGCGATTGAAACTCATTCCATACGAGTCAATCGTGGGATTGATTCTGACCATCTGCAGTGTTGCGATGTATATGATTCTTGGCTAACAAAGTATAATTTGTAAATTATAAATCAATGAAAATAGTTGTTGCGTCTGATTCGTTTAAGGGATCAATGAGTTCTGTGGATGTTGCTCAAGCCGCCGAACAGGGTATTCGTATGGTTCAGCCAGATTGTGAGGTAGTTGCAGTGAATGTGGCCGATGGTGGCGAAGGTACTGTAGAGGCTATTGTGGATGCGTTGGGTGGTGAGATCGTCAAGGTTAATGTGAGCGATCCATTGGGGCGCGAAATAGTAGCATGCTATGGCCTTGCTGGTGAAACTGCCATTATAGAAATGGCAGCAGCGAGCGGTTTGCCACTTCTCAAGCCAGAGGAGCGTAATCCTTGGCTTACATCTACCTATGGAACAGGCGAGATGATCATGGACGCTATTTCGCGTGGTTGTCGCAATTTCTTGGTCGGAATAGGTGGTAGTGCTACTAATGATGCAGGAACTGGCATGTTACAAGCGATGGGTTTCCGTTTTTATGATGCTCAGGGCTTGTTGATAGAAGATTGTTGTGGAGGACGTATGCATGATATCGTTTGTGTTGACGATTCGCAAGTGCCTGATAGTGTTCGACAATCGGTGTTTACAGTAGCATGCGATGTGGATACACCATTCTGTGGTCCAGAGGGTGCAGCGCCTGTATTTGCTCCTCAGAAAGGTGCTGATGCAGAGATGGTTAGCCTTTTAGACTCTGGTATGGCTTCGTTGGCGAAAGTGATTGCGGATAAGTATGCAGTGGATGTCGTGCCAGTAGCAGGTGCCGGTGCTGCAGGTGGTATGGGAGGTGCTTTCTATGCCTTCCTTCATGCGAAGCTCAAGAAAGGTATCGACATGGTGCTTGATGCTATTGATTTTGATGCTACCATCAAAGGTGCTAACCTAGTGATTACTGGCGAAGGTAAAGTGGATTTCCAGACAGCCAAAGGTAAAACAGCCGCTGGCGTTCTATCACGTGCAAAAAAACAACACATCCCTGTGATAGCAATTGGTGGATGTGTTGAGATGTGTGATAGTCTTTTGCAAATGGGTTTTGCTGGTATCTATCCTATCTTGGAAGAAACAGTACCATTGGAGGTGGCTATGCAACGCGATTTTGCGATGAGTAATGTGACAAAGACTGTTGCAAAAGTATTATCTAGATAATCTAGTGGGGCTAATTATTTTAGCCATCTAGAAGAACTAACAATCTGTAAACTATCTCCCTCTGATACAATGAGATAGCAGGCAGCATCAGGAATGCACTCAATCATGTTGAGTGCTTCTTTTTTACCCAATACCATACATGCTGTGGCTAAAGCGTCTGCGCGCATACAGCTGCTGGCGGTCACGGTAGCACTCAGCAATGAATGTTCGACGGGATATCCTGTACGTGGGTCAATGGTATGACTACGACGTTCACCATCTACGAAATAATACTGCAAATAGTTGCCTGATGTTGCCATGCACAAATTACTGCTTTCAATGATTTCTTGCAACCCATTTTCCATGCCTGTGGCATCTATTTTGGGTTTGCTGATGCCTACGCGCCATGGTTTTCCTTTCTCGTTAATACCCCGTAATACTACTTCGCCTCCTATATCCACGAGTAGGTTGTCGCATTCATGTCTGCGTAGTAGGTCAGCCACAACATCGCAGGCATAGCCTTTGGCTATTGCGCTAGCGTCCAATGTGATACGTTCGTCAGTTTTTTGCAAGTGATGATCCTCTAAACGTACTTTCTCGTATCCTACAAACGCCTTGATGCTATCTATGTTTATCTCCTGTGTCTTGGTTTTTGGCTCCTGGTTTTTTGTTCCAAATCCCCAGGCGTTGACCAATGGTCTTACTGTGATATCAAATGCGCCGTTTGATTGTTGACTGATGGTATGTGCCTCGTGATACATACGCTCAAAGAGCGAGTCTGTAGCGACGCTCTCGTTGCGATTGCTCTTGCTAATCACGGAATTAGGGTTGAACATACTCAGCGAGTTGTCAAACTCCTGCAAGCGTTGTTTGATTGCGTTGTGCAAATCTTCTGTTCCCTCGTAACGAATATTGTAATAGGTGCCGAAGGTATTACCTTGATGGTGGTAATATTGTTTCTTAGGCTTATAAGGCAATAATAGCAGCATGACTGCTGCTATTACCATAAATCCAAAAGCGATCCACTTTTTCATTTATCTTACCACTCGTTGTTGAAATATACCCCAACTCCAATGCATGCATTCAACTTCTGTGAATCTGCGTGGCCAATAGTGTTGATGATATTGTTTTTGGTCACTCCGTAGCAGTTAAACATCGCTTCGCCCCATACATTTATATATAGGTGTCGAAGTTCGAATTCTCTCTCTGCTCGAAGTTGTATATTGTTGATACCAACTGTGCGTCCACTTTTCCAAACATCTTGATAATCACTATAATAACCTTTCCATGGGGTAAAACCAACTTTCAAACCAAGAATGATGTCCAATGGGAGTTCAAAATCATAGCCAACTTGAATGTAAGTAGAGTAGGCACGTTTGGCATTGCCGTTCGCGTTCAAAACAGGTTGACCATCATCTCCCAAGACGGGGTCCCAGCCCAATATTGTTGTATGCCAGTCGATGGTAAGAGGAACGAGAGATACCCATTCGCCAATATCTATACCTGCATGCAGTTCCATTGAACTGTCTCCTAACTTATTATTAGGATCACCTAGTCCCATAAAGTATTTTGAACCGCCAAAATAGTACAAGTGGGTTAGGTCTAATTTGAAACCATAATTATCATAACCAATCGTAATATCCATTTCTGGGTTTAATTCCTCGAATTTCCAGTTGTCCGCACCGATATTAGCCCAACCAGATAGATACAATCCTCTCCAGTCTAAGGTAACCGAAGGTTGAATGGATAGTCCTCCTAGATTTTGACCGCGCCACAGATAACTACTTACCAAGTCTGCTCCTACCTCCAATGAAACCCCGTGACCATCGGAGTCATTGGCATGAGCTTGGTACGGAAAAGCACCGACGCACAATAGCGCCAGTGCTAAAAGAATAAACTTATTTCTCATTTCTTCAATAAAAATGCTTAAAGTCCATGCTTGCTAACCCAAGCAAGGCGAAGAGCTACATCCAAGATCTTTGTATCTTCCAATACAACGATACCTCCATCAGGACCTTGCTCAATATGATAACCTGCTGTTGCGGTGCCATTGAAATATGCACGAACATCATCTGCAGAAATTCCTAACTCTTCAGCGATTACGGCTGAACTACCCTTTGGCAAACTGTCTTTTACCTCACGAAGTTGATTGAATGTAGTGCGAATCATAGTAACTAATTCATTTATAGTTAATAATATTATAGTTTTAACGTTTTCGTGTGCAAAGGTACAAAATAATTTACATATATGCAAGTTTTAAAGCAAAAAAAATCGAAATCTTTTTCTTTATTTGTTTATCTCGAAAAAAAATACTACCTTTGCAACCGCATAAAATATTATAGGTGTATATGAAACATAATTGGACATACGCCAATATAGGCGGAAGTACCCGAGTTGTAATCAATTCTGGCAAGGATATTCAGCATTTGGCTGAATTAGACGAAAAACTATGGACAGTTCTGGCATGCCCAGTTGCGGGGCTTGAGATAGCAGAGGAGAGTCTTAAATACATGGATGCCAATAACGATGGTAAGATTTATGTTGCGGATGTAGTTACTACTGCAAAGTGGCTCTGCAGCGTGTTGAAAGATCCACAGTTGCTCTTTAAGGAAAAACCATCAGTGTCGCTTGCGAATATTGCAGATGAAGCATTGGCATCTGTAGCGGCAACGCTTGCTACCGATGGAGTAGTTACGCTAGATGCGGTAAAATCGGCAATCTCAGGAGTTACTATCCAGGCACAGCCTGCTCCAGAAGCACCCTATACGTCTGACGTGATAGCTGCATATAAGGCATGTCAAGAGGCGTATGCACAGTATTTCCAAACAGCTAAATTGCAAACACATGGTTTGGCTACTTTGCCTGCAGATGCAGCAGTTCCGGGTTTGTCCGAGGAACAATTTGCTGAGATGGGCAAACAAATTGCTGAATATGAAGCAGCTAAATCGGCAGTGGAAGCAGCGAATGCTGCTGCCCTGACTGCAGCTAAGCTACAATATCAACCACTAGAAAAGCTTTTGTTGCTCTGCCGTGATTTCTGCACATTGCTGCGTAATTTTGTGTCTTTCCAAGATTTCTATGCCAAACGCGGCAAAGCCTTGCTAGGACGTGGAGCAGATGATGAATTACCATGGGCGATTTTCCAAGCAGGTACATTGGTGATAGATCAGCGTGCATGCAACCTCTGTCTCAAGGTTAATGACATGGCTAAACATAATGCACAAGCACCTGATAGCGGTATGTATCTTATCTATTGCAACTGTAAGCATCATGCTTCTGGACAAACCATGCAGATAGTAGCGGCTATGACAATCGGAGATATTCGCAACTTGAAGGTTGGTAAAAACGCGCTCTTCTATGACCGTCAAGGTCGTGATTGGGAAGCTGAAGTAGTGAAGATCATCGATAATCCGATCTCTATTGGTCAAGCCTTCTGGAGTCCATATCGCAAATTAGGAGAGTGGGTGACAGGTCTTATTACTAAATCTGCTGCAGAGAAGGAGCAAAAGTCCTTTGCTGATATGACGGCTAAGCTACAACCTACTGCTGGCGCTGACAAAGCTGCTGCTCCTGCGCCATTTGATATAGCTAAATTTGCTGGTATCTTTGCTGCTATCGGTATGGCTATTGGATATCTAGGTTCGTTCCTTACTGATTTAGCAAAAGGAGTAGATTCTTTATCGGATAAAGGATGGTGGGCTATTCCGCTCGCGATCATCTCATTATTGTTAGTAATCAGTGGTCCATCTATGGTGTTAGCATGGATGAAGCTACGCAAGCGCAATTTGGCTCCGCTCTTGAATGCCAACGGATGGGCTATCAACGCTGATGCCGTCGTCAATGTGCTCTTTGGCAATACGCTCACTGAGCAGGCGCAATATCCTATACTGAAGATCAAGAAGAAAGGTCTGCCTAAGGCCGGTAAATGGGCCATTGCTATTGTGGCTATGTTAGTAGGTATCGGCGCTGCGGTATTTGCATTGTACCTAAGTGGTTTCCGTATATGTTGCTGCTTTATCTAATTCCAGCTGTTATACTCTATACCATACATCATAAAAAACGCTCCTCATTTGGGAGCGTATTTTTAGTTCAAATCATAGCCATAATGGCGTAAACGTGTTTGCGATGAACGCCAGTCTTTGTCAACTTTGACGAAGAGTTGCAAGAATACAGGCTTGCCAAAGAAGGCTTCTATCTCACGGCGGGCTTGTGTGCCTACACGTTTGATAGCTTTGCCACCTTTCCCTATGATAATACCCTTCTGACTGTCACGCTCCACAAAGATTACTGCACCGATGCGGATAATTCCTTCTGGATGTTGCTCATCAGGTTCTTCGTCATGAAAAGTCTCCACTTCTACCTCGACACTATAAGGTATCTCTTTGTCATAGTTCAGCAGAATCTTCTCGCGAATCATCTCATCCACAAAAAAACGAGACGATTTATCGGTCAACTGGTCCTTTGGAAAGAATGGGGGACACTCTGGTAATGCCTCACGGATTGCAGTAAACAGTTGATCTGTTCCAAATTTTTGCTGTGCTGAGATAGGAAAAACTGTGGCTTCTGGCAAAACGCGATGCCAATATTCTACCAATTGTTCCAAGGTTTCTTGAGTTGTTAAGTCAATCTTATTGATAATTAGGAAGACCTTGGTTTTCAGTCGTTTAACTTTGTCGAGGAAGTCAGCGTTTTTATCGGGATTATCCTGTACGTCTGTCACATATAATAACACATCTGCGTCTATGAGTGCAGAGCGAGAGAACTCCAACATTTGCTCCTGAAGCTTGTAGTTGGGTTGCAACACACCAGGAGTGTCGGAATAAACCATTTGAAAGTCATCTCCATTTACTATACCCATGATGCGATGGCGGGTGGTTTGCGCCTTTGACGTAATAATCGACAGACGCTCACCTACCAATACGTTCATCAATGTGGATTTGCCCACATTGGGGTTTCCCACAATATTTACAAAACCAGATTTATGCATGTTTTTAGAAATCCAGATCTAGTGGAGCAAACAATTTCGTTTTTGTTACTTTTACAATCTTTCCATACTTAGCTTGCAATGCTTTCTGGTCAATCAATTTAGGATCACCCATCACGATAATAGATACGGGTTGACCTTTGATATTTTCCTCGTAGAATTGCTTTATTTGTTCGAATGTCAAATTGTTGATAGCTTCTTGGTTGTGCTTTGCAGGATCCATATCATATCCCATTTCGCGCCAACTGTCATATGCTTCGGTCTTGCTGCGGAATGATGGTTTAGATGTCTGTGCATTTTGCAATAGAGCTGTCTTTACGCTCTCTATACGCTCTGGATATTCTGGCATAGAATCTAGCAGCGACATAAACACGTTGATCGCATCAACAGCCTTATCTGATTGTGTGCCGATATAGCCCATGAAGTATGACTCTTTTCCTGGCAATGGACCTCGTACTGCGTTACCAGATGCGGTATAAGCCATTGAACGTTTCTCGCGAATTTCATCCAATACGATGCCAGTGAATCCACCAGAGAAGTATTGGTTGAAAGCTTGGAACAATACTGATTGTTCCTTATCATATGGCTTGCCATTGAAGTAGAAATAGATTGTCGATTGTTGTACATTGGAGTTTGCTAAGAAGAATACTTGGGTATTATCATAGCTTTTCTTTTGGCGGATCTCAGGTGAAGTAGATGGCTGTACACCTTCTTGCAATGGGAGATTCTTGGTTAGAATATCCTTCACTTCTTCCACTGGTTTTTGACCACAGTAGTGAATGTTCAGCGCATATTTGATTGCATCCAAGAACTCTACTTTGAGTTTGAGCTCATCCATGTAATAAACATCCATGAATGGTACTACATTAATGTAGTTAGACTCTTTGTCATATAGAACGTATTCACGTAGTGCGTTAGCTTGCAGACCATCCATCTTAGGCATCATAAAGCGACTAGATAGTTCGCTACCGCGTACTGCGTCAAATTGCTTCTTATCGAACTTTGGCATCAACATTTGGCGTTGTACCAATTGGCAAATCTCTGCCAAGTGCTCTTCATCGCCAATAATGGTTACATAGAAATAACTGTCATTTACGCCGTATGCGCAACGACCACCTAATTCTGACAATTGACGACGGAAGTCTTGTGGTTCAATATTAGGCATGATACCACCACGGTTCATCAGTGATGTTACATATTCCAACATAGGTTTTTTGGAGGTTCCAATACCGAATATCAACTCCAGAGAGAAGATATTGTTCTTAGGGTTAACTGCGTAGTGCAGTTTCACATTCTGATCAATATCTAGTACTTGAACATCATTCATGTCCATGAATGTTTGCTTTAGTTCGCCTTGTGGCAATGCCTTGAATGTTTTGGCATACTCAGTCTCTTGGCTATTGATGAGGTCCAGAGGCTTAATTTCTGGTTTTGCCAGTTTATTCTTCTTAGGATCGCCTTCGTCAAATGCCAAGGTCATATAGTTGGCATCAAAGTATTTCTTCGCAATACGTTGGATATCTTCTTTGGTAAGGGCTTGCACCTTGTCGTTATCAGTGAAAATATCGTCAATAGGTGTACCGTAGATGAAACTAGAAACCAGTGCTTCCATCTTGGTGTTGGAACTCTCAAAAGCTAGTTTGTAGTTTTGTGCATATTCCGCTTTCACGGTTTGAATCAACCATTCTGGTATATCACCAGTCTTTAGGCGGTTGATTTCGGCATTTACGATCTTTTCGGTAGCGGTGTTGGACTCGTACATCTGTTGAGCAGCGTCGTAGTATGGTATAGCCTGAATTAAGATACGACCTTGGTCACGGCGTGCGTCCACAGTGGCGCTGGCAGAAGATACAATACCGTCAATGTTCAGTTTATCTAGCAAACCAGTATTGGTGCTGTTGTTGAGCAAGTTAACAACAAACTGCAGAGGTAGCAAATCCTCATGCGTCATACTCACGCCATCGTATGCCCACATGATAGTAGGGTAGTATCCTACTTTGAATTTATGCTTTGGGTTGCCAGCAAAAGAGGTCTTAGGGTAGGTAGGGCGCTCTGGCAATGGCTTGTACTCCAAGCGACCGAAAGTCTCTTCAATCATTGGTTTGGTGCTCTCTGCATCGAAATCACCTACGATGATAAGTGCCATATTATTAGGAACGTACCATGTATTAAAGAACTCAATAAGCTTGCTGAGTCGTGGGTTTTTAAGGTGCTCTGGCAAACCAATCACATCACGCTCATATGGGTGACCCTCATAGAGCTTGCTGAAGAGGTGTTGACGGGTGTGTGTACTTACATTGTCTTGGTACATGTTGTATTCTTCAAACACATTCTCCAATTCGGCTTGGAAGGTACGATAGACTGGGTCAATCAATCTGTCAGAGAAGATTGTAAGCCATTTGTACATACTAGATGCTGGGAATGAATTGTGGTAGCAAGTCATATCGTAGCTGGTGTAAGCATTTACTTCGGTTGCGCCTATTCCATCTAGCAATACGAAGAAATCTTCTACAGTAGCATACTTAGCTGCTTCGATAGACTCCTCATTGATTTTCTTGGTAAGTTCGAGTCTCTTTGCCTCGTCTGTAGTCTCTGCATACTCATCGTAAAGACGGATGATCTCCTCGTAGTGAGGTTTTTCTTTCTCCCAGTCTAATGCACCGATGCGTTGTGTACCTTTGAAGAGCATATGCTCTAGGTAGTGCGCCAATCCGGTGTATTCGGCAGGCTCATCCATCGCACCTGCTTTTACAGCTACGTATCCGGTCACGTCTGGTTGGTCGTGATCTTCCCATAGCAGTACGGTTAGTCCGTTAGCAAGTTTATATTCAGTCAGTCCTTCGCGCGATTGCGCTTGTAGCATGGTCATTGATAGTACCATCGCCATGCTAATCATAATCAGTCGTTTCATATTGTTATCTTGAAATTTGTTTTCAACTTTAATTAGATAGTTTTAATTTTGGGCACAAAGGTACGAAAAAATTACGATATATACAAAAAAATGCCCTAAAAAAGAGCAATTTATTTTGCTATGTTATCGTTCGATATAGATAGGCTTTCAATAACCTAATACCACACCTTTTCTGCAGGTTACAAATTATCGTTTATTTTTCAGCAGCACGGACATGGCTGTTGTTACTCCAATGAGCATGGGGTAATAGAGATAGGGTAACATGCTAGTAGGGGTAATCCCCGCTAGCGAACTAGCCATGAGTAATTGTGCACCATATGGCAAGAGCCCCTGTACGGTGCAGGATGTGGTATCTAAGAGAGATGCAGTTCTTCTAGGGTCGATCTGAAAACGCTGAGCGATCTGTTTTGCCAGATCTGCAACACTTAGAATAGCTACGGTATTATTAGCTGTAAGTACGTTTACCAACGCTACAAGCGTGCATATGCTTGCTTCTGCACTGCGTTTGGAATGTAGCTTATTGGTCATGAGTTGGATGATTCGTTGCATAATCCCTAGATGGGTGATAATGGCGAATATGCCTCCCGCCATCATCGATATAATGATGAGTTCACTCATGCCCATGATGCCTGTAGTAAGACTTTGTGTGTATTCTAACAACCGATAACTACCATCTGCTATACCGACTATCCCGGTAAGCATGACTCCACCAATCAGCGTAATCATAACATTGACTCCCGCCGCCGCTGCGATAAGTACGGCGGCATATGGAATAATTTTCCACCACATGACAGCCTCCGCTTCCACATGTTGTGCCTCGGAGCCAATGAAGAGATATAATATGCATACGATGATTGCTGCGGGCAACACAAGCAGAAAATTGTATCTGAATTTATCGCTTTGTTTGCATCCTTGTGATTGGGTAGCTACAATGGTGGTATCGGAGATAAAGCTCAGGTTATCTCCAAAGAATGCCCCCGAAACGATAGCTGCTGCCATTACCGGTATAGCCATATCTGTTTTATCTGCCAGTTGGCTAGCAATAGGCATGAATGCGACAATCGTTCCGACGCTGGTTCCCATACATAGTGAAACGAGGCATGCAGAGATAAATAGTCCTGCCAATAAGAATCTTGCTGGTAGCAGTTGCAGTGTGAGGTTGACTGTTGCATCCACGGCTCCCATAGCTTTTGCCGATGCAGCGAATGCGCCAGCAAGGATGAATATCCATACCATGAGTAGCAGGTTAGGTTGTCCCGCTCCCTTGGAGAAGATGGTGATTCTCTCGCGCAGGGAGATGCCTCTAGTTAGAGCGATGATAAGGATAGATATGAGCAGGAAAATGATAAGCATGACGGGTTATATGGATCGAATGTTTTGTGGATTGAATAGAGATTTTCCTTCTGTGGTATAGGCGTACTGTATACGTTCCTCGTAGTACTTCTCCACTTTATTACGCACCACTTTCATGGTGGAGTTGAGCATATGATTTTGCTCGGTAAATGGTTCTGGTACAACGATAATAGCCTTAGGTAAACACATCTCAGGGAAAAGGTTGGCGAACTTACCATTTTTATATTCGTTGACTTCATCCTGTATCTTTTTGAGCATAGCTTGCTTGGCTTCTGTAGAGTCAGGCTGTAATCCTTGGGTTTTGACAAAGGATCTCAGTGTATCTTTATTGGGTACGATAATGGCGATGGTGTATGGGTCTTGGTTATTATGTAGCACGACTTGTTCGATGTATTTGCTACCATCTGCTAGACTATCTTCAAACCCTTCTGGACTATACTTTTCTCCGTCAGCTGTAATTAGCAATGATTTGAATCGTCCTACAACCCACAAGTAGCCAGGGTGCTGCTCCGAAACATATCCTAGGTCCCCTGTGTGAAGCCATCCATCAACTACGGTTTTGGCGGTTGAGGTAGGGTTCTTCCAATAACCTGCCATGACGTTTTCGCCTCGAATGACAATCTCACCTTTATGTCCGTGTGGAACTTCGTTGCCATCTTCATCGCATATTTTGAGGTCTAGCGGAGATACGATTCTTCCGCTAGATCCGAATATGGCGTGGTGCTCTGAATTGGCACATATAATAGGAGTAGCTTCGCTGAGTCCGTACCCTTGAAACATAGGCATACCTACTGCACAGAAGTATCGTTGCAATTCGATATCAAGCAATGCTCCACCACCGACAAAGAATCTCATCCTTCCACCAAATGCTTCTCTTACCGCGCGGAAAATGATCTTATCAAATAGCCTTACGAGAGGGAGTCTCCATGCTTGATTTCCCCCCTTGTTATGGTACTCTTTGTAGTATTGGATGGCATTGTTGAGTGCGAAGTTGTATAACTTTTCAATAACAGCTCCTTTTGCATGTATAGACGCCTCGATATTTTTACGGAAGTTACGTGCTAACGTAGGTACGGATAGCATAAGGTGAGGTCTTATTTCACGAATGGCGATAGGTATGTTTTTGAGAGTTGCGATAGCATTTCTTCCGACAGGTACTGTAGCGATACTACCACCATAATACATCATGGTGTAGAAGCCCGCTACGTGTGCAAAGCAGTGGTCTAGTGGCAATATGATGAGCATAATGTCATGCATGCGGCATTGGATCACGCTTGCTCCTTGTTCTACGTTGGCCGTGTAGTTGCGGTGAGTAAGAAGAATACCTTTTGGATCAGCTGTCGTACCAGAGGTGTAACTGATATTTGCGTAGTCATCTGGTTGAATAGATTGGTAGATGGCTCTAAATTCCTCCATATGATACTGCAGGTAATCTTCGCCCATTTGAATGAGCTGATCAATCGGCATCTCGTTGGCGAGGTATTCGTCTATGGGATCTAATATTATAACCTTTTCCACCAGTGGACACTGGTGAATGATACCTCTAATCTTGTCTAGCTGTTGTCGGCTGACAATGACGAATCGTGCATCAGAGTGCTGTAAACGGAAGAGTAGGTCTGTGTTCTCGGTCAGTTTGATGCTGAGCGGAACATTGACTCCGCCTGCATACAAAATACCCAATTCGCTAGTGATCCATAGATTTCTACCCTGAGACAGCAGTGCCACTTTTTCCCCTTTTTTTAGCCCGAGTTGAATCAATCCGGCTGCAATGCGATATGCTTCCTCGCGGGTTTGGCGGAAACTGGTTTCAGTCCATACGCCGTTCACCTTTTCTCGTAGGAAAGTGAGATCGCTGTACTGATGAGTATATTGTTCGACAAAGTCGATGATGGTCATTCTTTTCATGTTTGTTAGTTGATATTATAACGTAGTATATCCTCATTTTCCAAATCTCTGAGGCTATGATAAAGCTGTGGTGTCATTTTGATAGGGTTGGCATTGAAGTGTATGACATTCTGCTTGATGGTGTCGAACACCTGTATCCTCAGTGAAGTTTCTCCGGGATTCATTCTAATGATTTCATTCAGCTCATCAATTAGATCTGGCTGTATATTTTCCAACGGAATATGTAGAGTTATGCTCCGAAGATCCTTTTGTGCATCCTTAATGAGTTGTACCTGTTGTAGAGCGAACTCGTACTCTGCTTCTTCAATAGGTTTGGGCTTGAAGTATTTGAAGTTAGCACCACGTTGCTGTATAACTCCTGTAAGATAGACATATACATTAGGTTTGAGCAATGCTGCAAATCGCTGGTAGGTCTCCCCAAAAGCACTAAACTGGTAACTTCCGCTGTAGTCTTCAATCGTATATTTTCCCCAAGGATTACCTTTTTGCGACATTCGATCCTCCGCTGCTACTACGATACCTGCTATATGTAGAGGCTGTCCTGCATGCTTTTCTATCCATTGGTTTGGGGTATGTTTGGCTTTTTCCTCCTCGTTGTCTTCATTGTCTTGTACGCTGGCATTTACTCGTGCTGCGGGAGATGTCCACGCCTCAAACATATTCATATCTTCTGCCGTCATATTACACAACTCGCGCACCTCAAATTCCCATTCGTCAAGCGGGTGAGCAGAAAGGAAGATACCAATGAGCTCTTTCTCTTTGTTTAATCGTTCGATAGCTGACCAACGAGGGACTACGGGCAATTCAGGACGCTGTACTTCCACGCCACCGCAATCAAAACCATCAAATAGCGAAATACTACGCTCTTGCTTGTCTTGTTGGAACTTGTTGCCATATCGCATCACCACCTCTAGCATGTTCTCATTCTTAGCGTTGCTACCAAATAATTGTTCGCGATAGAACCCATCGAAGCAGTCAAACGCACCTGCTAATGCTAGACTTTCCACAGTCTTTCGGTTGCAAGATTGTAGGTTCACACGCTCAAGAAAATCGAACATATCCTTGTATTTTCCGTTCTTCTCGCGCTCGTTGATGATGGCCTCTACTGCACCTTCGCCTACACCCTTTACACCGCCCAGACCAAAGCGAATATCGCCCTTGCTGTTTACGGTAAAGTTCATTTCTGACTCATTTACGTCTGGTGCTAATACGCTGATCTTCATCGATTTGCACTCATCCATAAATTTTGTCACATCCTTAATATCGTCTTTCGCTACGGTCAAGTTGGCAGCCATGAACTCGGCAGGGTAGTGGGCTTTTAAGTAGGCCGTCTGATAGGCTACCCATGAGTAGCATGCTGCGTGCGACTTGTTGAAAGCGTACGATGCAAACTTCTCCCAGTCAGCCCATATCTTCTCCAATATCTTTTCGTCATGACCATTGCTCTTGCCGCCATTGATAAACTTTGGTTTCAGCTCGGCCAACATCGTTAAGATCTTCTTACCCATCGCTTTACGTAGCTGGTCGCTCTCGCCGCGGGTGAAGTTAGCCAGCAAGCGAGACAAGAGCATCACCTGCTCCTGATATACCGTTACACCATAGGTGTCTTTCAGGTATTTCTCCATTACAGGTATATCATAAGTCACAGGCTCTAAGCCATGTTTGCGGCGGATAAACTGTGGAATATAGTCCATTGGACCTGGACGATATAGCGCGTTCATCGCAATCAAGTCGCCCATTACGGTTGGTTTGAGTTCCTTCATGTATTTGCGCATTCCTGCGGACTCAAACTGGAATACACCTACTGTTCGTCCTTCTTGGAAGAGCTTGTATGTGTCTGCGTCTTCAATGGATATATGGTCGATGTCGATAGTTTCCCCATGTGCCTTATAGATATTCTTTAGACACTCCTTGATGATGGTCAGGGTCTTTAGACCTAGAAAGTCCATCTTAATCAATCCTACGCTCTCTACTACGTGTCCGTCGTATTCGGTCACTAGCACACGTTTGCCACTTTCACGATCTTCTACAGTGCTTAGCGGAGCAAACTTTGTCAGATCATCTGCACCAATAATCACACCACAAGCATGTACGCCCACTTGGCGGATCGTGTCCTCTAATTGTGCTGCGTAAGTCAGCATATGACGTATCTGTGGCTCGTCGCCGTTCAGCAGCATACGTAGTTCGTCTACATATTTGTAGCAGTTCCTTAGATTGACTTTTGGTGATTTACCTTTATCATCTTTGATGTTATCAGGAAATTTATCAGGGATAAATCCTTTTATTTCATTCACGCGCGCGAGCGGAATACGCTGTACGCGACCCACGTCTGCGATGGCCGATTTGGTAGCCATCGTGCCATAGGTAATGATATGGGCTACCTGGGTATGACCATATTTTTCACTCACCCAATCCAGCACTCTGCCGCGTCCAGCGTCATCAAAGTCAGTATCAATATCAGGCAATGAAATACGATCTGGGTTCAAGAAACGCTCAAACAGTAAGTCGTATTTTAGAGGGTCTAAGTCTGTGATTCTCAAGCAGTATGCTACAACCGAACCAGCCGCACTACCACGACCTGGACCAACGCTTACTCCCAGCTCCTCACGAGCAGCACGGATAAAATCCATCACAATGAGGAAGTAACCAGGGAAACCCATGGTCTTCATAATGTGGAGCTCAAATTTAATACGTTCTTCTTGCTCCTCTGTCAGCGTCTCACCATAGCGCTCGTGCGCACCTTTGTATGCCAGATATGCTAGGTAATCAGCCTCCAGTTTGATACGATACAATCGGTTATAACCACCTAGGGTCTTGACCTTCTTTTCTGCTGCTTCTGCCGTTAGCACCTCGTTACCATTCTCATCCCTTGTGAACTCCTCAAAGAGGTCTTGTTCGGTGAACTTCTGACGATAACTCTCTTCTGTACCAAACTCCTCTGGAATAGGGAATTTTGGCATCAGTGGTCCAGAGTCAATGTCGTAAATCTCCACTTTGTCCACAATCTCTTGGGTGTTCTCTAATGCTTCTGGAATATCGCTGAAGATCTCCGCCATTTCAGCTGGGGTTTTCAACCATTCCTGCTTGGTGTAGTGCATACGGTTTTCGTCATCAATGAAGTGGTTTGTGGATACACACACCAGATGATCATGTGCCTCGGCGTGATCTTCTTCCACAAAGTGCACATCATTGGTTGCAATAACTTTCACTCCGTGTTTCTTTGCCAAAGAAACTAATATGGGGTTGACCTCTCGTTGTACTTGATATACATGCTGGTCGGCGTTTTCCTTAGTGGTTTGATGGCGCTGAATCTCAATGTAATAATCTTCGCCAAACAAACCTTTAAACCATTTGATAGTCTCTTCGGCTTCAGCGAAACGCATCGTTTCTTTGTTCATACCAGCAAGCCCCTCCATTACTTTCTGCGACAACTCGCCACCCAAGCAGGCTGAGCAGCAGATGAGCCCCTCATGGTACTCCTCCAGCAATTCTTTGTCAATACGGGGACGGCGGTAGTAACTCTCGTCCATAAAGCTCTCACTGACAATCTTGCATAGGTTGCGATAGCCTTGCATGTTCTTTGCTAGCAAGATCAGGTGCCAACCACTTTGATCCACAATATATTGTTTGCCTTCGGCATTGACGGCTTTCAGTTCTTTGTCACGTAACTTACGGTGGCGACGTGCACAGTATGCCTCCACGCCCACAATGGGTTTGAAAGGCACAAAATCTGTGCCTCCCTCTGCTGCTTTCTCTTTCAATTTCTTGTTGGTCTTCTTGCAGCAGTCGAGCAGTTCTTTTATTCCGTACATGCATCCGTGATCGGTGAGTGCGATAGCGGGCATGCCTGTTTGGATGGCTTTGTCCACGAGGTCAGGTACCTTACTCATACCGTCAAGAACGGAGTAGTGCGAATGGACGTGTAGGTGTGTAAATGTCATAATAATCTTCTCAATTTTAAGTTTTAGGATTAATGTTTTTATTGGGCTGCAAAGGTACAACTTTTTTCTTATATATGCAAATGTATATACATTTTCTGGCAATAAAAAAACGGCAAATAGTTTTTCTATCTGCCGTTTCTAAAGGATCAATATAAGGATTATTTGATACCTAATTTCTTGCTAATGTGCTTAGGAATAGCATCTTTGTGAACGAGCAAGCTATTGGTCTTATATTGCATGTAGGCATCAGAGACATACCAAATACCTTTGTATGTGCTCTTGGTTCCCCATGAGTTCTTTACCATGTAGTAGTGTTTACCGTTTTGGTCTTTTGCATTACCGAAGATGAGCATACCATGGTCGTCTGTATTCTCCCAATTATCGTATGCCTCTTGGCGCATTTCTTGTGTGATGGTTTTCTCTGGGAGAGGCTTTTTGGTGAGCTCTTCACGCTTGTCTGTAGTTGATAATCCCAACCAACGAGCCGCATCGCTACCAGTCAAATCAGCAGCTTTCTCCTCCTCCGGTACTACGCCCAGACCCTTACGGGTAAAGCACATCTCGCTTACATCTGCACCCCACGCTATGGTATATCCCTTGGCAAGAGAGTTGTCTATTACCTCCATCATTTCATCCAAAGGGATATTGTACATTTGATCCATTCTCCAGTTGTCTGGAACTTCCAGCGCAAATGTGGTGTAGAATGGGTGGTGAGTATAGCTGGTGATGCTCACATAATCATCAGGGTTTAGACCGAGCTCCGCTGCAAAAGACTTAGGGGTGTATTCCTTACCATTGTATGTAAATGTCTCTGGGCATTTACCGAGGTAGGTGTCATATACTGCAGCAAGTGCTTGCTTCCACACTGGAGTGAGTTTTTTGAGTCGACTGCTAGTCATTGCATCTACCATGCTACCTGCCACAGCGTCTATTTCTGTGTGGACAGGTAATGTATCTGCAGGGGTACTGCCGTATTGAATACCTGGCATCGCCTCTTGAGGTACTATACCATAGTTCTTCAAACAATAGATTACGTCATAGGCAGATCCACCAGGAGCAAAGCCAGCGTTGCCATACATGCGTACTACATATTCTGCACGGTCAACCATTGTGTGATGAACTACGAACATTTCGCTCAAGTCATATACACCTTTACCCATACGGATGAGCTCGCTCTCTAGAAAACCAACGGTTGAGAAACTCCAGCATGTTCCGCTGCGGTTTTGATCCTTAACAGGAGTGATAGCAATGCTATCTACTGTAGTGAAGTGAAATCCCTCGGTGGAATCACTAGCAGCAGGTGCTGCCTCTTGTGCCATACTGCTAAGTGCTAATGCACTTAACAATGCAGATAATAGAACCTTTTTCATACGATTATTGTTATGATTTTTGTACCTTATTGCAAACCTTTTCGGTTGCGTCTGCAAAGGTAGATAAAAAAAATGAAATATGCAAATTCTGAGATTATTTTTTCTTAGGGAATTTGTAGGAGAGGGGTGTCTATATATTTTTTTATAAAAAAAGTACCCGCGCACTTGCGTATATGCGAAAAAAGCAGTACCTTTGTCGCGAAATTTGCAGTTTCGGCTACTTGGCAGGCGAAATTTGCGAAAAAAACTGCTGTAAAACATAAAAAACAACATATTAACTAATTTTCTTAAATCATGGCAGAAGAAAAATTGAACATGTTAGCTGAATTCCCAGCCATCTCTGCAAAGACTTGGAAGGAGAAAATCGTAGCTGACCTCAAAGGCGCTGACTTCGATAAGAAGCTCGTATGGCGCACTTCAGAAGGCTTCAACGTACAGCCTTACTACCGTCAAGAGGACCTCAAA
>JAZLDS010000006.1:0-59787 GCA_045614865.1 Paludibacteraceae bacterium
CGTACCAATGTGCCTATCGAGCCACGCTTGAGTCTGCAATGGTTTATCCGCATGCAACACTTTGCAGATATCGCTCTTCCACCAGTAATGGACGACGATATCGTGTTCTATCCAACTAAATACAAAAACACCTACCGCAACTGGCTTGAGAATATCAAGGACTGGTGTATCTCTCGCCAACTCTGGTGGGGACACCGTATTCCTGCCTTCTACGAGAAAGCACTTCTCGCTGAGACAGGCGCTGAGAACTATCCAGAGAACAAGATCATTGTAGCTCCTACCATCGAGGCCGCTGCTGAGAAATCCGGCTTGAGCGTAGATGCTTTGGTGCAAGACGAAGGTGCACTTGACACATGGTTCTCATCATGGCTCTGGCCTATCAGCCTCTTCGACGGCATCGAGAACCCAGGCAACGAGGAAATCAACTACTACTATCCAACCGCTGACCTCGTGACAGGTCCAGATATCATCTTCTTCTGGGTGGCACGTATGATCATGGCAGGCTACGAGTATATCGGCAAGATGCCATTCCGTCACGTATATTTCACCGGTATCGTTCGCGACAAACTCGGACGCAAGATGTCTAAGTCACTCGGTAATAGCCCTGATCCACTCGACTTGATTGCACGCTTTGGTGCCGACGGCGTACGTATGGGTATGATGCTCTGCGCTCCTGCAGGCAACGATATCCTCTTCGACGACAGCCTCTGCGAGCAAGGACGCAACTTCTGCAACAAGATATGGAACTGCTTCCGTCTTGTCAAAGGTTGGGAGGTAGCTGATGCCGCTATGCCTGAGACCAACAAATGGGGCGTAGAGTGGTTCGAAGCAGTACTCGCTAAGGCGCAAGTAGAGATCGCTGACCTCTTCAGCAAATACCGTTTGAGCGAAGCATTGATGGCTATCTACAAACTCTATTGCGACGAGTTCTCTGGTTGGTACCTTGAGATCATCAAGCCAGCATACGGTCAACCTATCGACCGTGAAACCTACGATAAGACACTCGGCTTCCTCGACACCATGCTCAAGTTGCTCCACCCATTCATGCCATTCATCACCGAAGAGTTGTGGCAAAACCTTGCAGAGCGCAAAGAGGGCGAGAGCCTCATGGTGACTCCATTGGAGCAAGTAGGCGAAAGTGCACCCCAAAAATCAGCAGATTTTTCGGTGACCCCGCAGGCGAAAGGCGAAGAGGCTATAAGGCAAGCTGCTGCGCAGTACTTTGAGATTATTTCTTCTATCCGCAATATCCGCGCACAAAAGAATATCTCTCCTAAGGAGGTGTTGACCCTCGTTTGCCCAGAGGCGTTGCCAGCAGTGGTAGTGAAATTGGCGAACGTAGAGTTGGCAGTAGGTGCCGAGAAGAGCGCCGGTAGCGCATCTTTCATCATCGGCACTACCGAGTATAGCGTACCATTGGAGAAGTTCATCAATGTGGACGAAGAACTCAAGAAACTTCAAGCCGAGTTGGCACACCAAGAGGGCTTCCTCCGCGGCGTAATGGGCAAACTCAGCAATGAGCGCTTTGTGCAAAATGCGAAACCAGAGGTGGTAGAGCTAGAGCGCAAGAAGAAAGCCGATGCCGAGAAACGTATCGCCACTCTTAAAGAGGCGATTGCTCAACTTGGTTAAGCAGTGGAGATTTAGGAGTTTGGAAGTGTAATGAAGGGCTTGCAGGTACTTCGTGAGGAGATCGACCAACTGGATGAGCAGTTGTGGGAGATCATTGGCCAGCGTACTGAGGTGGTTCGTAAAGTAGGCGAATGGAAGCGTCAGCACGGAGAACAGGTTATACAGTCTGACCGATGGCAGCAGGTGTTGCAGCATTGTCAAATCATTGCTAAGGAATACGGACTGCGTGAGGAGTTTGTTCAAGAAGTGATGGAAATTCTACATAAAGAAAGCGTCAGGGTTCAGTCCTGACGCTTTTATTTGGTAATTAGAGTTTGTTTAGTATCTTTGTTATTTGTTCGGTTTCTAGCAGGAAGCCATCATGCCCGAATCGTGATTCGATTTCGTAGTACTTGGCATTAGGAATATGCTTCGCCCATTCGCTGCTTTCGCATGGAGGAAATAGTCCATCGGAGGTGATACTGATTACTACACTTTCTGCTTTTATTTGTGCTAATGCTGCGGCTACTCCTCCGCGCTTACGCCCTACATTCTGGCTATCTACACACCAAAGCAGGTAGTAATAGGAGTAGGCGTCAAATCCTCGTTTTACAAGTTTCTCGCCCTGATAACGCTCATAGCTGGCTGCGCGCGAAGCAAACATGCAATCGTCATCTGTTTCGTACTGTGTGAGATTGTATCCATCAAAACTTCTGTAGGATATGAGGGAAATAGCACGAGCAGCCTCTAGACCTTTGCGTCCTCCATCTAGATTCTCGCAGGCGCGGAATGTAGGATCTGCTTCTAGCGCCATACGTTGTACCTCCATCCATGCGCTTAGCCATGGAGATACGCGTGGAGCAGTAGCGATAAATGCCGCTTTACAGATACATTCGCCTTCCATGATCGCCCATTCTAAGGCGTGGAAACCACCTATTGAACTACCGATTAGCATATCTACTAGCTCAATACCTAGATGCTTGCGAACCAAAGTAAAAAGTTGCGCCGTATCACGCACGGTGAACTTAGGGAAATCGAGATAGTTTTGAATTGTGGATTTTGAATTTTGATTTTCTTCTGGTACGTTCTTAATTGATCTTGGTCCTGTAGTTCCGTAGGAAGAACCGAAAATATTTACGCATACTACGAAATCCTTCTCAGGATCTACGCAGCAATTGTTTCCTACCATTTCTGGCCACCAATCTAGTGGATCGGAGTTCGCTGTCAAGGCATGACATAGCCATACCACGTGGTCACCTTTTCGATATTCGCGTGGTGAGGTGTGATACACTATCTCGAGTTGCGAGATGCTCCCCCCAGCTTCAAAAGCAAAATTATCTATTATGAGCTTGTGTAAGTGCATTCTCTAAATCTGCTATAAGGTCATCTGCGTTTTCTAAGCCAATGCTGAGTCGCATAAGATTAGGATCAATTCCTGCTGCTAATAGGGCCTGGTCACTCAATTGACGGTGAGTGTGGGAAGCAGGATGTAGGATACATGTGTGGCAGTCTGCTACGTGTGTCTCAATCGTTACGAGCTGTAGGCTATCCATAAAACGTTCAGCGAAAGCACGATCCCCTTTTACTGCAAACGCCATCACACCGCAACTGCCGTTAGGCATGTATTTTTGCTGACGTGCATGTTCTGGATCGTTCTCCAATTCTGGGTAGCGAATCCATGCAACGTCAGGATGCTTTTCGAGCCATCCTGCTATCTTCTTGGCACTTTCGCAATGACGAGGCATACGAACGTGTAATGTCTGCAAACCAAGGTGCAGATAGAAGGCATTTTGTGGGCTTTGTATAGAACCTAAATCGCGCATTAGTTGTGCGGTTGCCTTGGTAATATATGCTAATTTACCAAATGCTTCGGTATAGCGTAGACCATGATACGATGCATCTGGTTCTGTGAGACAAGCAAATTTATCGTGTTGTGCTTCCCAATCGAAGTTGCCGCTATCTACGATTACACCGCCTACTTGCACTCCATGACCGTCCATATACTTTGTGGTAGAATGGGTTACAATGTCTGCGCCAAACTCAAATGGGCGACAGTTTACAGGGGTAGGGAAGGTATTGTCCACAATCAATGGTACGCCGTAGTCATGTGCGATCTTAGCAATACGCTCAATATCTAGAATACGTACGTTTGGATTAGATAGAGTCTCTCCAAACACCAACTTGGTATTTGGACGAAATGCTGCAGCCCATTCTTCGTCAGTGGCATCTTGGTCAATGAATGTAATCTCGATGCCCATCTTAGGGAAGGTTACACCAAACAGATTGTATGTACCGCCGTAGATACTAGTAGTGGTGATCATATGATCGCCTGCTTGACAGATATTGAAGCACGCGAAGAAATTCGCTGCTTGTCCTGATGATGTTAGCATAGCAGCTACGCCACCTTCCATTGCTGCGATTTGAGCGGCAGTAGTATCGTTGGTCGGGTTTTGCAAACGGGTATAGAAATATCCACTTTCCTCAAGATCAAATAGTTTACCCATTTGCTCGCTAGTTTCGTATTTGAATGTTGTGCTTTGGATAATAGGCACCTGTCTAGGTTCTCCTTTGCCAGGGTTATATCCAGCTTGTACGCAAAGTGTGTCAACGTGTAGTTTCTTGTTCATATATGAGTGTAGTTTCTTTATTCGAAAAAATATTTGCAAAGGTACTTATTTTTTTGCACTTACGCAAATAAGTTACACTAAATTCATCTTTTTCTTGCATATATAAATATTTTTTTGTACTTTTGCACCCAAAATAAATTAGGACGCTTATGTATAAAAGAATACTATTGAAGCTCTCAGGAGAGAGTCTTATGGGCAGCAAAGGTTATGGCATAGATGAACAACGTCTAGCAGATTATGCTGAGCAAATCCGAAATATCGCTAGCACAGGTGTGCAGGTTGTTATTGTTATCGGTGGCGGAAATATTTTTCGTGGTCTAAGTGGATCACAAAAGGGTTTTGATCGTGTAAAAGGCGATCAAATGGGTATGTTAGCAACCGTGATAAACTCTCTTGCGCTTTGTTCTGCTCTAGAGGCGATAGGTCAAAAAGTTCGTGTTCTGACGAGTGTGCGTATGGAGCCTGTGGGCGAGTTGTATAGTACTGATAAGGCAATTCGTTTGCTTAATGGTGGAAATATCGTTATAGTAGCAGGTGGAACAGGTAATCCATATTTTACGACGGATACTGCTTCTGTGTTACGTGCAATTGAGTTGAAAGCAGATGTAATGATGAAAGGAACTCGTGTGGATGGTATTTACACTGCGGATCCAGAGAAAGATCCAACTGCAACTAAATATACCCAAATCACCTATGATGAGATTTTGGATATGAAGTTAAAAGTGATGGATTTAACTGCGATTACGATGTGTCGTGAGAATAATATGCCAATCTATGTGTTTGATATGGATACGATTGGTAATTTAGAAAAAGTTATGAATGGACAACAAATAGGAACACTTGTAAAACCTTGATAATCATGTTAGAACCAAAACAAATTTTATCAGAAGCAGAGGAAATGATGGAATCTGCTGTGATGTACTTAGACGATGCTTTGGCGCATATTCGTGCGGGTAAAGCTAGTGGACGAATTCTTGACCCTGTACGCGTAGAGTATTATGGCCAGATGACGCCAGTTGCTAATGTCGCAACAGTAACAACTCCAGATGCGCGAACCATTCAAATTCAGCCATGGGAGAAAAAGATGTTGCCAGAAATAGAGCGTGCATTGATTAATTCCAATATCGGTTTAGCGCCTAACAACAATGGAGAATGCATCCGCTTGATTATTCCACCATTGACAGAGGAACGTCGCAAGGAACTTGCAAAGCAATGTAAGGGCGAAGCAGAGCATGCTAAGGTAAGTGTTCGTAATGCTCGTCGTGATGCAATTGAAACCCTTAAAAAACAAATTAAAGAGGGTTTGCCAGAGGATGCCGAGAAAGATGCTGAGAATGAGGCTCAAAAACTTCATGATAAGTTCGTGAAGAAAATTGACGAGATCTACGCAGCAAAAGAGAAGGAAATCATGACTGTATAAGTTCGGTTGCCGGATATCGGTTATAGGATATTGGCTAAGAGCTATCGAATATTAACGACTGCAATAGCATGGGCATTGGTTGTTCCAATGTCTCATGCTATTTCGCTTGATAGCGTGATGAATCTGCCTGCAATGGGAATACCAGTCGTTAATTATTCTCCAGAATCAACATGGGAGTTTGGTGCTGCTGCTCAGGGATATTTTTGTTTGCCCAACCAAGAACGAATATCTATTGTGCAGCTAGATGGAACTTACTCATTGAGACATCAATGGTATATTAATGCGCAAGGCAATTTGTATTTTGGAGGGAATCGACTATGGCAACTTCAATTTAAGGCAGGATACAGCAATCGCCCTGCAACTTATTATGGAGTAGGAAACGAAGGTGATACAGGAATCGGTATGCTACGTGGAGGTATTTCGTATCAGATGCAGCGTGGCTATCTCAATGTTCAGGCTCCTATTTTTGTTGGTAAATACTTCTCTGTGGGACCAATGGTGGATCTGCTAGTTGCAGATTTTTCCATTCCCAATCAATATACGACTGTGAATCCATTGGTGCAAACGGCATTAGGTACCGTAGTACAGTATGACTCGCGTAACAACGTGTTTTATCCTACTCGAGGTCTGTTTTTTAAGATGTCGGCACTCGCTGCATTAACCAATAAAGCAGATATACCAGAAGGTCAACATGCTACTGTTAATGGAATCTTGTCTGCAGATTTGAGACAGTATATTTCTCTACCATATGACCTTGTAATAGCATGGCAACTAAAAGGATATTTTATGTTATCAGAATATTACATTTCGCATCGAACGTTATATCCCATGTTACCTCGCTTAGGAGGACAAGATGGTTTGAGGGGGATTAATAGTGATATGTTTAGGGATGATATTATGCTAGCATTTCAAACAGAGTTACGCGTGCCAATTTGGAGTATCTTTCGCGCTGCGATATTTGTAGGTATAGGGGATGTGTATGATTTTCATAATTGGCATTGGGCAATGCCAAAAGTGGGATATGGGTTAGGATTACGAGCTGCGATCAATAAAGCAAAAGTTAATATACGTTTTGATGTTGCACGAAGTAATGTTGATCCAAGATGGAATACTATCCAGGCATATAGTTTTTATTTAACAGCTACTGAAGCATTCTAATAATAAACAGAATAAGGGCGAATATTATGCGAGGACTTGTGATAAAAACAACGGGAACGAGTTACGGAGTTTATTTTTCCGACTGTACCATTGCTGAATGCCATGTAAAAGGTAATTTCCGCATTCGCGGCATTCGTTCTACCAATCCTGTGGCAATAGGTGATTATGTGGAAGTAATTCAAGGTGAGGATGGTACAAACTGGATTACAGAACTTTACGATCGTCAGAACTATATCGTTCGCCGTGCTACAAATCTTAGTTATGCGTCACATATTTTAGCAGCAAATGTGGACATGGCTGCACTTGTTGTAACCATCAATCATCCTAAAACTTCTACTACGTTTATTGATCGTTTTCTAGCAACATGTGAGGCATATCGTGTGCCAGCTTGTTTGATTTTCAATAAGGTTGATATACTAAATGAAGAGGAGTGTCAGCAATTATCAGCCCTTCGTCAATTATATGAATCATTGGATTATCCTACTTATGCGATATCAGCTATTCGTTTGGATAGTAAGGATTTGTCCGCTATCTTTGAGAATCGTATTACGCTTTTATCTGGCAATTCCGGAGTAGGAAAATCTACCTTGCTTAATGCAATATTTGGTAAAGATATTGCCCGTACAGGTGCTATATCTTCTGCTCATCATAAGGGTATGCATACTACTACTTTCTCCGAGATGCACCAATTAGATACTAATTCATGGATTATTGATACTCCTGGAATAAAGGGTTTTGGTTTGTTGGATGTAGAAAAAGACGAAGTAGGACATTATTTTCGTGATATATTTAAGGTTAGCCGTGATTGTAAATATTCTAACTGTCAGCATACAGGAGAGCCTGGATGCGCTGTGTATAAGGCAGTAAGGGATGGTGAAATAGCTATATCACGTTATGAAAGTTATCTAAGTATCCTTGATGATACGGATGAGGGAAAGTATAGATAAATGGAGTATTCTAGGAGGTGTCATATGTTATCAATTATTATTTGTACATATAATCGAGAGAAATATATCGCTCCTTTATTGGAGAGTATTGCTAAGAATGATTATCCCGTAGGGGACTATGAGATTGTATTGGTGGACAATAATTGTACGGACAATACTCGTGGGGTATGTGAGCAGTTTGCAGCTGAACATCCAGAGATTACGCTACGTTATGTGGTGGAAACAGAGCAAGGACTTTCTGCTGCACGTAATAAGGGTGTAGAAACGGCAAAGGGTGATATTATCGTCTATGTGGATGATGATGCGTTGGTAGATACTAATTATATCCGTATTTATGCGGAACATTTTGCGACTCATCCTGAAACTATGGCAGCAGGAGGGCCTATTGAACCTTTATACGAAACGGAAGAACCGGAGTGGATGTCGCCTTATACCAAAGCTTTATTAACAGCTTGGATGAACTATGGTGATAAAGTGAGAGAATATCCTACAGGTCGTTATCCAGGTGGTGGTAATGCAGCGTATAGAAAAAAAGTATTTGATCAAGTAGGGCTTTTTAATACGGAATTAGGGCGCAAAGGTAATGCATTACTAGCATCGGAGGAAAAGGATATTTTTGATAAGATGCATGCCTTGGATATGCAAGTCCTCTATTTGCCTACGCCCGTACTGCATCATATTATTCCTCAAACGAAATTAGAAGAAGACTATTTCAATCGCTTGACCTTGCAAATAGGCCGTAGCGAGCGCATGCGCACGCGTGCGATATCAAAAGGTAAATACTTCAAGCGCCTCTTCTCTGAAAGTATTAAATGGGGAGGAACGCTTGCGTTGCTAGGCATCTATACACTACAAGGTCATCCTATGAAAGGATGGAAACTGGTGCTCTTCCGCAGAAATGTGACTAAGGGATTGTTGGGCGGTTAATCCAATAATTGAAGTTTTTCGAAGACTAATTCACAACTATTCTTACCACTTGTCTCACCCCAGAATTTATCCAATATCTTCTGGCGAGCTATTGTGTCCATGGTGTAATCGTTGGTAGAGATTACGTGGATGAGTTCGTTGAAAGTATAGACTTTTCTTCCCACGATATTATCTTGGATGTCAAAGATAAACTCGCGACTATTCACATACTCCTCATAGTCATAATGAAAGAGGATTACATGCTTATCAGGCATGAGAATGTAGTCGTAGAGAATAGACGAATAGTCGGTAATGAGCACATGGGTATATGGCAAAATGCAATACATATCCATGTTGCCGTCCAAGAAAATGAGGTTGCTATATTGTACAGATTTGTCGATGATGGTATTGGCATGTGGTTTCATCAATACACATGTATTCTGTGCCGCTGCACAAGCATTTAAGGCATTGAGGTCAAACCCATTGGCAAAACACTCACGCTGCGAATCACGCCAAGTAGGCATATATACCAATACGGTGTCATATTGTTGGATATGTGTAACAAGCTGTTTGGTAGCGTCAGACTCGTATCTCTGAATAAAGTGATTAACCTCTTCTAATGGTTTGTTTAAGAGTAAATTACGAGGACAACCCGTTTGAATACATTGCTCTTTACTTATACGGAAAGACTGAGAGAATACGTTATCAAAAAAGTCAGTGGTAGAAACCATGTAGTTTGGACGGCGGAAAGGTGCAGGGTGAAAAAAAGTGTCGCGGATATCGCGCTCAACATAGCGTTTGGCTAAATCACCTTTGGTAATACCAAATTCGATGGCTTTCATCGGTACTCCGTGCCAAAGATTGACGATCTTAGCACTACCTGCAAGGCAGAAAGCAATATCGGATGAATAGGAATTGACAAACCAATATTTTGCCCTAAGCGCATACCAAAGTCCCTTGAATGAAACTACGTGATAAGCAGTATAACCCAGACTACGGATATGTGTGACGGTGGATTTTTTAGTGGAAATCCAAGCGAGTTTGCGGCTCTTAATATGCTCGTTAGCATAGATAAACTGATATTTGGAGTTGTCGTTGAAAGCACCTCTATACGAACCAAAGACTAGTATCTTACTCGTTCTAGGAATGAGATAAGACAATGGATATACCATGTAACATAAGAGGTATGCTATGAACTTAGCAAACTGTTTCATTATTCTCCTCTAAGTTTGTGTAACGTCTCATTTATCAGTGTACTAGATGTACCCTTAGTGTAAGGGAAATACACCACCTGCGCACCTACGGCATTGAGGTCAGCCTCGATCTTGTTCCATTTGTCGGTTCCCTTCCAATCATCGCCTACGAACATCACATCAAAATGGAATTTTTCCCAAGCTTCCATTTTGTTCATATTCTCTTGGGTCACCACTTCGTCTACATATTTGATAGCCGCTACGATTTCTTTGCGTTCCTCAAATGGAATGACCGCTTGCTTGTGCTTGTAACTAACCAACTCGTCAGTGGATACGCCTACGATGAGGTAATCGCATTGCGCTTTGGCTTTGCGCAGTAGATTCAAGTGACCGATATGGAAAAGATCATATACACCTGTGGTATAACCCACTTTGATTGGCTCGTACATATTAAGGAACTGCTCCAAACAGTATAGCTGCCATTTTTGATTTCCAGTCAACTGGGTCATATCAATATCGCGGCGGAACTCGGGGCGTTTTGGACCGCACCAATCTTTGAAATATGCATCTACCGGACGAGGCATTGGAACTTTGTTTGGAACGGGAATCTCAGGGTATTTCATTTGCATGAGTTCGCGTACCAAATACTTCGATTCACCATTGCGCACACGAGCCAAATCCAATGGATCTGCCATACGAAGCAATGCATATGGATCGGTATATGGCATGCCAGCCGTTTTGAAAGCATTATAGTAAGAACTAGAAGACTCACGGCTGAAGACATCGTCCATAAATTGAAGAAAATCGATCTTCTCTTCTTGGCGATAACGCTCGTAGAGGTATGACATATCCTCTGGTTGTTTGAGCACCAATGCTGGATCAAGGAAAGTATAGCGTTTGGAGAAATCCTCTACACTCCAGTCTTTGGAGAGGAGTTGATCCATACCACCAAAGATAAGGTCGCTACTCTCGCCTACAATAAGACGTGTCACACCATCTGCTTTGGCTTGGAGAGCGGCTTGATAGAGTTGTGGTTCGATAGAGTGAACAGGTGCATGCTTGGAGCGCATAACTGGTTCAAGGCAGTTTTGTACAGTATTCCAATCGATATCCACATAATGTAGGTTCAAGCCATAGTATTGAGCATAGTATTCTGCACGAGCCAACTCCTCTTTTTGGTACTCACCACCCAAGAAGCGGAAAGTATACGCATCACAACCAGGCATATAAGACGCCAAGATAGCGGAATCCATACCACCAGAGAGGCAGATGCCTAATTTCTCTCCCTTGAGAGAGTCAAAGACTTTTTGGATGGCTTGATCAATTTCTACAGCTGTGTGAACATAGGTAAAATCTTTGCTATCAGGCAATGGTATATTCTCGTGATGAAGTCCAGGATAAAAATCCAAGCCTTCGCGCTCGATATAGCGGAAAGCAAGATAGGAACTCATGCAAAAATTCTTGTTAATCATATATCTTCTTTGAATGTTATTTTCTTGTTTTGTTCTTCGCCAAGGACGATGTGGATTGGGATGTGAGGCATGTGTTCATGCACGATACCACAATCGTCTGTTGCTGGTAAATGGCATGCAGAGCATGCCTGCTCATCGCAAATGTCTGCTCCGAGTGCCTTGGTGTATGCTTCGGCTATCAACTCCAAACGAAAAGCCTGTGGCGTTTGTGCCCTCATAATGGTAGATCGATCGGGGATTCGAGCCACGTTGTTGTCTGTCATTTCATAGACAGTATCGGTGGATGGGATGGCGACCGTTACCGCTTGATGTTCTTCAAGTGCTTGGCAAACACGAGTGATAATCTCCTGACTCACGAATGGTCTTGCCGCATCGTGGAGGAGAAGATTCACTTCGTTTGGGTAATTGGCAATTGGCAATGGGCTCTTGTTGTTCAGTCCTTTAACCTCACTACAAGCACGGATGGCATTGACACTTGATTCCCAACGCTCTTTTCCACCAGGGACGATGTGGTGGACTTTTTGCCATGCGTTGGCAAGTAGCATTTGTTCTGCGTAAGCAATATAATCGGGATGCATAACAATACAAACCTCATGGACATGAGGCGATTGCTCAAAGGCAGATACCGCGTGCTCTAGTACTGAGCGACCATCGGCGAGAGGAAGCAATTGCTTGGGGGTATTACCTCCCACTCGTGCTCCAATTCCTCCTGCTAATATGACTGCAATGTTTATCACAATTGATATAATTTATGTAGTGATTTAATTGCGATTATCCTATGCCAATGAGGGAGTTAGGTAACCACTTGATTTTATCGTACACCCAACATCCTGCATAAAAAATCGTCATCACAATTATAGTTACAAATATAGGAATCACAGAAATCCAATCTGAGGTGTAATGCATGGAAGTTAAATTGTATATAACTCGAATAAGTATGATATGCAGTAAATAAATGGTATAACTGTAGCGACTAATGTTGACGAAAATAGATGTTCCTTTTAGAGATGTTATTCGCTCCTTAGGTATATTTAAGCAGAGTGTTCCTAAAGCAATTGCCATCAATGGTACACCTATTTGTATGGAACAGTCGGTAAGTGTGTTGATGGTGTATATTATCAACGAAAGAATGATTGCAGAATACAAATACTTCGCTTTGTTCGTTCGGTATTGTGCTACATAATTTCCTGCTAGATAGACACCTAAGTATTTTATGAGTGGCGAAATGAATGATATTATGTACATTTGTGGTTGATACTGGCGAAGTAGCATCACTAATGCCCATCCTAGCAAGAGAAATTCATACTCACGGACTGAGATTGTTTGAACTATTCGTTGTAAAAACGGTGTCAGTAAGTACAATACGAGGAGCATGTGGACATACCAATGGAAGATGTTGATTTCGTTGTTTAGTAAGCAAGGGATGTACTTGTTGATAGCCATACCCCATGTTCCATCCCACCATGTGTAAGTGCCTGATAATAAGGATATCAAATAGACGATAAGCCCGAGAATGATGAATGGGATAAGTAGTCTAACAAGACGTTTTTTGTAGAAATCCTTTATTCGTATAATAGGTCGTGAAAGCAACAATGCTCCAGAGAGAAATACAAATAGCGGTACACCCACAGTGACAATTGCTCTGTAGGCACTACATAGCAGACCTAGAGTAGGGTTGTCTAGGTCTAGCATAGACCATGCGTGCTGCATGACTACTAGTACCATGGCCAATGTTTTGGCAATATCTATATTGTAGTTTCTAATGTTGGACATCCGTTGTTTGTTAAGATGGTTGCGCCGCTAAGATCATTTCTGCTATTTCACGGATGGCTCCATCTCCTCCTTTTTTTGTGAGGTGGATGATTCCAGGGACAGCTTTTACTACTTCTACGGCATTGGCTGGGCAGGCAGCCACTCCTGCATGTTGTAAAAGATCGAGATCGTTGACGTCATCTCCGACAAAGCATACATTCTGTAATGTGATACCCATCTCTTCGCAAATTTTGTTTGCAGCATCTAGTTTGGTCATCTTGACGCCATCTACTACACGTCCTACTCCAGTGTATACGTATTCCAAACCGAGTTTTTTGCCGCGTTTGAGTCCGATATTCGTATTTTCGCTGGTAAGAATACCACATGGAATACCAGCCTTTCTCAAGAGTACAATACCCATTCCGTCATAGACGCAGAATCGCTTGAATTCATCGCCACTTTCTGTATAGTACATTCCTCCGTCGGTCATACAACCATCTACGTCGGTAAGGAAAAGTTTGATATTTTTCATATTCATTATATATATTGCGTACAAAGGTAAGGAAAATTTACGATTTGGCAAAGTACCACGTACGATTTATGGTATTTTTTGCGTATTTTATCGGTAAAGGTAGCTTGATAACTAAGTAATGGCTAACTAATGACTAAGTAATCACTAAGTAATCACTAAGTATTAATATAGGAATTGATAGTTTTTGTAGAAAAAGTGAATTATGTTTGCACGAATGAGAAAAAAATAGTACCTTTGCAGCCGAAATGACTAAAAATTGTAAATTGAAAAATAGTAAATAGCTATTATGAAGTGTCTTATTATCGGATCTGGCCCTGCAGGTTATACCGCCGCAATCTATGCATCACGTGCAAATCTCCAACCTGTTCTCATTGAAGGTATGCAGGTGGGTGGACAATTGATGATTACTACTGAGGTGGAGAATTTCCCAGGTTATCCAGATGGCGTTGAGCCTTATCAAATGATGGACGATATGCGTCGTCAAGCAGAGCGTTTTGGTACGGAGTTCGTGTCAGGGATAGTTACAAAGGTGGATTTTTCTTGTTCACCAAAGAAGGTTTGGGTGGAAGATGATCAATTGTATGAGGCTGATACTGTGATTATTGCGACAGGTGCGAGTGCAAAATTCTTGGGTATTCAAAGCGAGGAAGATTATAAGGGTCGTGGTGTAAGTGCATGTGCTACTTGTGATGGATTCTTCTACCGCAAAAAGACTGTGGCAGTAGTAGGTGGTGGTGATACAGCTTGCGAGGAAGCGAACTATTTGGCTGGTCTTTGCGAGAAGGTATATATGATTGTTCGCAAACCATATTTGCGTGCATCAGACATCATGCAGAAACGCGTGTTTGATAATCCAAAGATTGAGATTTTGTTTGAGCATAACACATTGAATCTCACGGGAGAAACGAAGGTGGAAGGTGCCGATTTGGTGTACAAGAAAGGCACTGCAGAGGAGGAGATTCGTCATATTGCTATTGATGGTTTCTTTTTGGCGATCGGTCATAAGCCAAACACAGATTTGTTTGGTGAGTACCTGGAGCGTGATGGTGAGGGATATATCAAAGTTGATGGTCATAGCCCATGTACGAATGTTGCAGGTGTGTATGCTGCGGGTGACTGTGCTGATCCTCATTATCGTCAAGCTATTGTGGCTGCGGCGAGTGGTTGCAAAGCAGCTATGGAAGCCGAGAAATATTTGGCGTCTTTGGCATAAATCTGAAAAAATAACGAAAAAAGCTTGCAAATTGAAAATTTGTGGGCTTTTTTTTGTGTATGTCAGAAAAAAGTAGTAATTTTGCCGCGACATTTTATGGTCTATAACTAATTGGATACAAACCGTATCCGCTAAAAACACATTAAAAAGATGAATATTGTAAAAAAGGAGATTATTCTTCCTGATGGGCGTGTGATCACGCTCGAGACAGGCAAGCTGGCTAAGCAAGCAGACGGCGCAGTAATGGCGACCCTCGGCAATACCATGGTTCTTGCTACAGTTTGCTCCGCAAAGACTGCGGTTCCAGGTACGGATTTCATGCCGCTTACCGTTGAGTACAAAGAGAAGTTTTCTGCAGCTGGTCGTTTCCCAGGCGGTTTTACTCGCCGCGAGGGTAAAGCATCTGACTACGAGATTTTGATTGCTCGTTTGATTGACCGTGCTTTGCGTCCACTTTTCCCAAGCGATTATCACGCTGACACTTTCGTAAACGTAACCCTTTATTCTGCTGATGGTATTGACATGCCTGAGTCTATCGCAGGTTTGGCAGCTTCTGCGGCTCTTGCTTGCTCTGATATCCCATTCGAGGGTCCTATCTCAGAGGTGCGCGTAGCTCGTGTGAATGGTGAGTTTGTGATTAACCCAACTTTCGAACAATGCGAAAAGGCTGATATTGAGCTCGTTGTGGCTGCTACACTCGACAATATCATGATGGTTGAGGGTGAGATGAAAGAGGTTAGCGAGGCAGATATGCTCGAGGCAATCAAGGTGGCTCACGAGGCTATCAAACCACAATGCCAAGCTCAAATTGAGATGATGGAGGCATTTGGTAAGACCGTTAAGCGTGAGTACTGCCACGAGATCAACGACGATGAGTTGAAACAAGCTGTTCATGATTTCAGTTATGCTCGTGCTTATGCGCAAGCTACTGCTGCAGATACCAATAAGCATCACCGCGAGGAGATGTTCACCCAAATTCGCGAAGACTTCAAGGTAGAGAAAGCTGAGTATATGGCTGCTCGCGCTGAGGCTCTTGGTGTAGAGTTGGATGACATCGATGCACTCGTAAATAAATATTACCACGATGTAGAGAAAGAGGCTATGCGTCGCTCTATCCTTGATGAGGGTAAGCGTCTTGATGGCCGTAAGACTACCGATATCCGTCCTATCTGGTGTGAGGTTTCTCCACTACCAGGACCTCATGGTTCTTCTATCTTTACCCGTGGTGAGACACAATCATTGTCTACTGTTACTCTTGGTAACAGCCGCGATGAGAAGATGGTGGATGAGGCATTGATCCAAGGTACCGAGAAATTCTTGCTCCACTATAACTTCCCACCATTCTCTACTGGTGAGGCTCGCCCACAACGTGGTGTAGGTCGTCGTGAGATTGGTCACGGTAACCTCGCTTGCCGTGCACTCAAGACTGTAGTTCCTGCAGATTATCCTTACACTATCCGTGTAGTGAGCGATATCCTTGAGTCTAACGGCTCATCTTCTATGGCTACCGTTTGTGCGGGTACTCTCGCTCTTATGGATGCTGGTGTACCTATCAAACCAGTTTCTGGTATTGCGATGGGTCTTATCTCTGAGTGCAAGGGTACAAAATATGCTATTTTGAGCGATATCCTTGGTGACGAGGATCACTTGGGCGATATGGACTTCAAGACCACCGGTACACGCGATGGTTTGACAGCTTGCCAAATGGATATCAAGGTGGATGGCCTTAGCTATGAGATTCTTGAGAACGCGTTGGCGCAAGCACACGAGGCACGTATGTACATCCTTGACAAGATCGTTGAGACTATGCCAGAGGCTCGCCCAGAACTCAAACCTCACGCTCCACGCATTGTAAGCTTTATCATTCCTAAAGATATGATTGGTGCTGTGATCGGTCCTGGTGGTAAGATTATCCAAGGTATCCAAGCTGAGACTGGCGCTGTGGTTTCTATTGAAGAGATCGCAGAGGGCGGTAAAGTAGAGGTTGCAAGCAACAACCAAGAGTCTATGGATGCTGCTATCGCTAAGATCAAAGCTATCGTGGCTATTCCAGAGGTAGGCGAAGTTTATGAGTCAACAGTTAAGTCTATCATGCCTTATGGCTGCTTTGTAGAGTTTATGCCTGGAAAAGAGGGCTTGCTCCACATCTCTGAGATAGATTGGAAGCGTTACGAGACTATGGAAGAGACTGGCATCAAAGAGGGTGATAAACTTACTATCAAACTCATGGAGGTTGATCAAAAGACTGGTAAATTCAAATTAAGCGCAAAGGTGCTGAAGGAGAAACCAGAGGGTTATGTAGAGCCAGAGCGTCCAGCTCGTGGTGATCGCGGTCCTCGCCCAGAACGTCGTGGTCCACGTCCAGATCGCCGTAACCCTGAGGCAGATGGTGCACGTTTGAATCGTCATTAATAGCATTGCTTTTGAAGCAAATATATCAATCGCCACTTCGTAAGAGGTGGCGATTTTTTTTGTTGATATCCTTACCGAAAGATGGTGGATGAAAAAAATAATTTGGCTTTGCGACTTAGATAAAGAATAAATAGCGATGGTGGATGAAGAATAATTACTATTGCAATTAAGTGTGAAATAAAATCAAAAGCACCTCGTTAATGAGGTGCTTTGGGCTTATAAAGAAACCTAGTTGGTCAAGTGTATTATTTTAATTTCTTGAAGGTTTCGCGCATGTTGCAAGCTTTAGAAAGGATAGCGTGCAAGTCGTTGATTGCAACGCGCTCTTGCGCCATAGTGTCGCGGTGGCGGATAGTGACGCAATTATCGTTCAAGGTGTCGTGATCTACTGTGATACAGAATGGTGTACCTACCGCATCTTGACGGCGATAACGCTTACCGATAGAATCCTTCTCGTCATAATTAGTGTGGAAATCATACTTGAGCATATCCACGATCTCACGCGCTTTCTCTGGAAGACCATCTTTCTTCACGAGAGGCATCACGCAAGCCTTAACAGGAGCCAAAACAGCAGGCAAGTTCAATACCACGCGAGTGTCACCACCTTCGAGCACTTCCTCTTTGTATGCACCGCACATCACAGAGAGGAACATACGGTCTACACCAATAGATGTTTCGATTACGTATGGAGTGTAGCTCTTGTTGAGCTCTGGATCAAAGTACTCAATCTTTTTGCCACTATATTGTGCGTGTTGGCAGAGATCGAAGTCTGTACGGCTGTGAATACCTTCTACCTCCTTGAAACCAAATGGCATTTGGTACTCGATGTCAGTGGCTGCGTTGGCGTAGTGAGCGAGTTTGTCATGGTCGTGGTAGCGGTAGTTCTCATCACCCATACCAAGGGCTTTGTGCCATTTAAGGCGGAACTCCTTCCAGTACTCAAACCACTTCATCTCCTCTCCTGGACGAACGAAGAACTGCATTTCCATTTGCTCAAACTCACGCATACGGAACACGAATTGGCGAGCTACGATCTCGTTGCGGAAAGCCTTACCGATCTGTGCGATACCGAAAGGAATCTTCATGCGGCCAGTCTTTTGTACGTTGAGGTAGTTTACGAAGATACCTTGTGCTGTCTCAGGACGGAGGTAGATTTTCATTGCGCCATCTGCAGTAGAACCCATTTCGGTAGAAAACATGAGGTTAAACTGACGCACATCGGTCCAGTTGCGGGTGCCTGAGATAGGGCAAACGATCTCCTCGTCGAGGATGATTTGCTTGAGTTCCTCGAGGTTGCTATCGTTGAGAGCAGTAGCGAAGCGCTCGTGGAGGGCGTTGCGTTTGTCCACATTGGCTTTAACGCGCTCGTTGGTTTGTTTGAACATCTCCTCGTCAAAGCTCTCGCCGAAGCGTTTGCGAGCTTTAGCTACCTCTTTCTCAATCTTCTCATCGTACTTAGCGAGTTGATCTTCGATGAGTACGTCTGCACGGTAGCGTTTCTTGCTATCTTTGTTGTCAATGAGTGGATCATTGAATGCGTCCACGTGACCAGATGCTTTCCAAGTGGTAGGATGCATAAAGATGCTAGCGTCGATACCAACGATGTTCTCGTGGAGCATGGTCATAGCGTCCCACCAGTATTTCTTGATGTTGTTTTTGAGTTCAACACCGTTTTGACCATAGTCATACACGGCGCCAAGGCCGTCGTAGATTTCGCTACTTGGGAATACAAAACCGTACTCCTTGCAGTGTGCGACTAGTTTTTTGAAGGTTTCTTCTTGTGTTGCCATAATTGCGTGGTTCAGTGCGCCTTTGGCGCGTTCAGTATTGTTTAATATTGTTCTGCGTTGTTTAGTAATTGGCACAAAGAGCCAATTTGGGCGCAAAGGTAGTGATTTTTTTGCAGATGTGCAAGAAAAGAAGATTTTTCTTTGAAAATCTTTCAATTTGCTTGTGCATATTCGTTTTTTTTTGTAACTTTGCAGGCTGCAAAAAATGTGCAATACAAGATAAGGAAGTGCAAACAATAGATACATATTATTTCTTAGGGATAGGCGGAATTGGAATGAGTGCATTAGCTCGATATTTCGCAGGTAAAGGGTATCGTGTGTTGGGGTATGATCGTACCGTCTCTCCTTTGACACGGCAGTTAGAAACTGAAGGTATATCTGTGCAGTATGATGATAGTCTTGAGTGGGTTCAAAGATTGGATAAGACGAAAACTATTGTAGTAAGAACACCTGCGGTGCCTGAGGGTATGGCTGTATATGTCTGGCTTCGTGAACAAGGTTTTCAGATACTTAAGCGTGCGGAGGTGCTAGGTATTGTGACGCGCAGTTCGCGCGCGTTATGCGTGGCTGGTACGCATGGCAAGACAACTACTAGCACGATATTGGCACATATTCTGCATCAATCGCATGTAGGTGCAAATGCATTTTTGGGTGGTATAGCGAATAATTATAACACCAATTTGTTGTTGGACAAGAGTGAGAATGTGGTGGTAGAGGCGGATGAGTTTGATCGTTCGTTTCATCATTTGACGCCTTATATATCTGTGATTACTAGCATGGATCCAGATCACTTGGATATATACGGAACAGAGAAAGCATATCGTGAAAGTTTTGAGAAATATGCGGGTTTGGTGGAGTATGCTTTACTTGTAAAACGCGGTTTAGAGTTGAAAGATGAGAGCTTAAAAGCGAAGATCTATAGTTATGCGGTGAATGAGGATGCGGATTTTTATGCCGATAATGTGCGGGTGAGGAATGGGGAGATATGGTTTGATTTTCATACGCCTGAACATATTGTGGCGGATATACAGTTAGGCGTGCCAGTATGGGTAAATGTGGAGAATGGTGTGGCTGCAATGGCTGTGGCATGGCTGATGGGTGCAACTGATGAAGAATTGAAGGCGGGTTTGAGTAGTTTCTTAGGTGTTTATCGTCGTTTCAATATACATGTGAATACCTCTCAGGTTGCGTATGTAGATGACTACGCTCATCATCCAATGGAGCTGAAGGCCTGCGTTGAGTCTGTAAGACAATTGTATCCAGAAAGGTATGTGATAGGTGTGTTTCAACCGCACCTATTTAGTCGCACGAAGGATTTTGCAGATGAGTTTGCTGCGGTATTGAGTACTTTGGATGAGGTGGCTTTGTTGCCGATTTATCCTGCTCGTGAGAAACCAATAGAGGGAGTTACGAGCGAATGGTTGATGGAGAAAGTGCAAGTGAAGCGTGCGCTAGTAGTGCCAGAGATATTGTCAAAGTACTTGCGTGAACGTGTGAAGACTTGTGTGGCACAAGGAAAAGATTGTGTGGTGATTACGATGGGTGCAGGGGATATTGATAGACAAGTCAATGATGTGACAAAAGCATTACAAATATAAACCTTAATTATGAGAAGTATGGTAAAAAAAATCTTATTGACTATTGCCGTAGTAATTAGCTGCGGGGCAGTAGTGGTTGGGGGAGCGTGGTGTTCTGCCCAACATGATGACTCTCCATGTTCGGAATTGCGTATCGTGGTAGAGGATAGTTTGAAACGTCAGTTTGTCGAAACGGACGAATTAGAGGGCTTTTTGAAGCGAAGTGACCATTATCCGTTATCCAAAGCGATGGCACTGATAGACTGTCATGCCATTGAAGGATACATGATGAATCATGAAATGGTACGCAGTGCAGCGTGTTACAAGTCACCATTTGGTTGCGTATATGTGTGCGTAACCCAAAGAGAACCAGTGTTGAAAGTAGTGGGGAATGATGGATGTTATTATGTGGATTCTGATCGTCGTGTGATGCCTTTGCGCAAGCAGATAGAGGCTGATGTACCAGTGTTTAGAGGGGCAATAAGTAAACGTGCGGCAAGTGAAGAGTATTTTGATTTTGTGCAGTGGTTGAACAGTAATCACTATTGGGGAGAACGAATCCAAGACATATATGTTTATAATACAAGATATTTGGTGTTGAGTCAGAAGGATCTGCATGCTAAGATTGTATTAGGTGATTTGTCTGGCTATGCTGATAAATTAGCAAAGTTGCAAAAATTGTACACTCAGGGATTTGAAAAAATTGGTTATCCAGAATATCGCGAGTATGATTTGCGTTTTGCAGGACAAGTTGTAGGAAGAAAGTAATGTTGTATTAAGGGATTAGATAAATTATGGCAAAGAAACAACAGATTTTACAGTCCGTCCCGTTGGTGGCGATTGATATGGGTAGTCATTGTGTTCGTGCAATGGCAGCAGAGATGACGGGAAAAGGAGTATTGCGCGTGTTGGGTGTAGAGTCTTCTAGCAAATTTGATTGTGTGAAGAAAGGCATTGTAGTAAATACTACTGATGCTGGCTATATGATAAATGAGGCATTAAAATTACTATCTAATCGCATAGGTGTGAAGGAGTTGCCTTCTGCGTTTATGTGTGTGGGTGGTAGAACAATGCAAATTGTTGCCGTGTGCTCAAAACGTGATCAAATTCGTAAACGAGAAATAACGCAACAGTTGTTGGATTCAATGGAAGTTGAGTGCAAACAGAAAATTGAAGCTCGTAATTCGGATGTAGCGGTGCTGGATTTGGTTCCTTATTTTTATAAATTAGATGGCATAGAGCAAGATGAAATGCCAACGCCTACTCAACAAGCAGCTTTGGTGGAAGGGCACTATATTGCTTTTGTTGGTAAAAAAGATTTGGAACAGAAGGTTTTAGATAGTATCCACCGCTCTGGAAAACGCTTGGAACGCATGTATGTGCGTCCAGATGCTGTATTGACTGCGATTGCTTCTGACGAGGATTTAGCTAATGGCTGTGCGATATTAGATTTAGGAGCTCAAACTACGACATTGACTATCTACAAGGGTAATCAGTATTTGTATAATAAGGTGATTCCTATGGGTGGATATGATATCACCCGTGATATAGAACAAATAGGTGTTTCAGTGGCATATGCTGAATTACTTAAATGCAAATATGGATTTGCGTCTGCAGATATGGTAGAGACGAATCATCGTTTCCGATTACCATCTGTCGTATCTCCGCAAGGAGAGGTGGCGTTACAGGCAACTGAATTAGCGGAAATAATCTCGGCTCGTTTGGAGCAAATCGTTGCACCATTGTTGGAACAACTAAATAAGGAGGCAGATCGTTTTAAGGTGTTGTATGTGACGGGCGGTGGGGCTATGTTACAAGGTATTGTGCAATATCTTCAATCTAGGACTCCTGTTCAGGTGATGTATGGTTCGCATGCAGCTTGCTTGACGTCGGATACACCAGATGAGATGTGTATGCCTGTCTATTCATCGTTGGTTGGTACTTTGTTGTTGGGAGCTTCTTACCGAACTACTCATCCAATGATATCGCCTAAGAGTAAAAGTCTAATTGACATTATAAAAGGCACGCTTGAAGAAAAGACTTTGACGTTGTTTACAGAACAAGAAAGCAATGTGGAATAATAAGTGTAAATGATTAATCTATAGATATATGGTAGATGTAATTAATGATTTGGGTTTAGACATAGCTCAAGAATCAATTATCAAAGTAATGGGTGTCGGTGGTGGTGGCTGTAATGCTGTGAACTATTTGTATGCCCAAGGAGTAAAAGATATAACTTTCCTGGTGTGCAATACAGATAAGCAATCCTTGGAACGCAGTAGTGTACCAGCAAAATTACAACTAGGTCCAGGCTTGGGCGCTGGTGGTAAGCCTGAGGTAGCTCAGGAATATGCAGAGCAAAATCGTGAGCGCATCAAGGAGGCTTTGGAAGATGGCACAAAGATGCTGTTCTTAACTGCAGGAATGGGTGGAGGAACTGGTACAGGTGCTTCTTCGGTTGTAGCTTCTGTTGCTCGTGAGATGGGTATTTTGACCGTTGGTATAGTGACAATTCCATTTGCTTTTGAGGGTCCTAAGAAAATAAAAAAAGCAATGATAGGCGTTGCTCAATTGGCGGAACAGGTAGATGCAATATTGGTGATCAATAATGAAAAATTGCGTCAGATTTATCCTGATTTGAATATGCTAAACGCCTTCTCTAAATCAGATGATGTAGTCGCTAATGCGGCTCGTGCAATAGCTGAGATTATTACGGTGCCAGGATATATTAATACCGACTTTGCGGATGTCTACAATACATTGAAGAATGGTAATGTGGCTATTATGAGTGTGGGTGTGGCGAATGGTGAAAATCGTATTACTCAAGCAATACATGAGGCGTTGCATTCTCCGTTGGTGAATAGTGATGTGCGTGGCGCGACGCGTTTGCTGCTGCAAATTTATACGACGACTGAGAATGCGTTAATCATGTCGGAGATAGATCAGATACACGCTTTTGTTAATGAAATAGGTGAGGACGTGGAAGTGCAGTGGGGTGCGTCGTTGGATGAGACATTGGAAGATAAAGTGCGCGTAACGATTATTGCCACTGGATTTGAAGTATCAAATATTCCAGGCTTGGGTGATTTGGTCGGTAAGAAAACAGTAGAAGAAGCTATCAAAATACACTATGAAGAGACAACTAGTCCTGAGCTTGTAACAACTGCCACGGTGGAGGAAGTAGAGACTTCTGAAAAAACGATAGAGATACCTTTGCAAATCAATCGTACAGAACCAATAGTGCATGAGAATGGTGATATCGTGATTGATTTTGGTGATGACTTAGATACTACTAATTCCTCTAGTAACTCATCATCGAGTTTTGGCTTAGCAGGTTGGATGCGTGGACGCAAATAGTAAAAACGAAATAAGAAGATAATAACTAAATAAATGTCATCTATAACATGGAACAACAAAAAGAAATGAATCTCTTTGACCTGTGTGCGGTGGTTGCACGTGGTGTAGGTCAAGCAGCAGTATGGTTACTTAAATTGTTAGGACAAATGATCCGACTCGCTTACCGTCAATGGTGGATAGTGTTGATCGTAATGGTGTTGGCTGTTGCAGCCGCATTGTACTATTCACGCGAGGATAATCGTATTTATAAGGTAAACGCAGTGGCAGTGTTGAATGGTCCTACGAAAGATTTGGTAGAGCAAGAATATAAGGCTTTAAACCAGGCGAATACTACTTTTGAACATCAAAATCTAGAATCTATTTTAGGATTGTCGCCAGAGGTTGCAGCAAGTATATTTAGATTTGAAACTTTTGATGTGATTGATCTCTTGGGTGATAGTACAATTGATGTGATCGATTATGATAAAAGCATGTCAGCATTGGACACGTTGTACGTGCGCGTGCCTTACATGTTGGCGTTGCAGTATCAAACCAAGTTACCTAATGCAACACCGCAGGTACAAGAAGCGATCCTCACTTATCTTAATAACAGTGAGTATATCCGTCTCCCATATGCTTCATTTCAAACGAACTTGCAACGCGCTTCTCAGTTCCATCACGATCAGTTGGAGAAGTTGGATAGTCTAACATCCAAATTTTATTTTGAAAATAATCATCAACCTCAATTGGGTACCAATGTCTGGAAGTCTGGATTTATCATGGGAACGCGTGAGGTAGAACTCTTCTTGGAAGATATATGGATGGAGATAGATATGCTGAATTCTACAGACATGCGCCTTGCGTTAGCTGAAGCACCTGTAGTATTACAGTCACAATTTGTTGTTGATGCTCGTCCTCTAAACGGACCAATAAAATCTCTGGCTATAGCTTTGGTATTGGGATGGTTATTGGGTTTAATTTTAGCAGCATTGGTTGAAAACCGCAAGGGGATTGTGAGTTGGCTTAACCAGAAATAATGTTGTCTATTTTTTCTACATGTTGGCATTCTATCTTGGAGGTGTTGTTTCCTTCATGTTGTGCTGCTTGTGGACGAAAATTATTACAGGAGGAATATGTGATATGTTCCTCCTGTATTGATTCTATCGCTCGTACAGAACATGCGATATTGCCCAATAATGGTATAGATATACTATTTGCGGAGTGGATGCAAGATTCGAAGAAAACTGTGAATTATGAGCGAGGTGCTGCTTTTGCCTACTACAATCGAGAGCGTGGACACGTCCTTCGCTCGTTGATAGAATCAGGTAAATTCGGTAGCAATCCCAATCCGTATATTTTTTATGTTCTAGGAAGAATGGCTGCGCAGGAATATATCGATTCAGATTTGTTTGATGATGTGGATCGTCTAGTCCCCATTCCGTTGCATTCCCGTCGTTTGCGTCAGCGTGGTTTTAATCAATCTGAATGGATATGTAGAGGTATGCATGATGTGTTGCATATCCCAATTGACACGGACCATCTAGTACGTATAAAGAATAATTCTCATCAATCGCGTTCTACGTTTGGAAAACGTAGTGCCAATGTCGAAGACATCTTTACTATTCGTTATCCAGAAGAATGGAAAAATCAGCATGTTCTGCTTGTAGATGATGTGATAACCTCAGGCGCAACAGTGTTTTCTAGCATAAAAAACACGACATCCATTCGAGGATGCCGTGTGAGTGTTTTTGCCTTGGGATGGGCACATCATTGATTATGCTTTTTTGCACGCTTAATGATGTTCTTGGCTACGAAGTAGATGATGGCGATGCCAAATAGTACCATGATGGCAATACTTAGTTCATGGCTATACGTATCTATAAGTTCTTTTTGACCACGAGTAAGGTAGCCTAGTAATGCCAATACAATGTTCCAGACACTGGCACCTAAGAATGTGTAAAACAAAAACCATCCAAAGTGCATTTTGCATAAACCAGCAGGAATGCTAATCAATTGTCGAATGCCAGGAATAAGGCGACCAATAAAGGTTGACACTTTTCCATGCTCATTAAAATAATCTTCGGCTTTCTTAACTTTTTCGGATGAAAGCAAGCAAATATGCCCTAATTTACTATCTGCAAATGCATAGATAATTGGTCTGCCAAGCCACATGGCAAGCAGATAGTTTATTATAGCACCGAGCATAGCTCCGAGTGTTCCAAAAAACACGATGAGAAGCACATTGAGTGGATAACTTTCGGTAGCATGAAGACTACTATTCGGATCCTCAGCGACATATGCAGCGGGAGGGATAACAATCTCGCTAGGAAACGGTATAAAAGATGACTCTACGGTCATAAGTACTGCTATAGTCGCATAGTTCATATGGGTTGCATACCAACTCTCTACACGCTCAATGATAGAAGGAGCAGGAACTTCGTTGTTTATGAGTTCAGGGGTCTCAGTGTTTAGCTTTTCTGTAGTAACAGAAGTCGTGTCTATTGCCCACGCATGGGTGGTTACTGCAAGTGCAATGAGTAGGATAAAATGTTTCATTTGAGTTGTTTGTGCAAGGGTTTCAATGTTACTAGTTGCCCTAGTGATTGGAATCCCCTTTAAAATATTAACTAATCAATTGTCCATTGTTCTAGGGTAGCGGTCAACTGGTCAAACGTTTGTGCTTTGCTATTAGCACGCACTTCATTAATTTGAGCATTGACTGCCTTATCATAGCAATCTTCTTCTACATTACGTATCACGCCTAGTGCGATCGGCTTACCATTTTCTTCTCCCATCATAGCGAGCATGCGGTGGAGAGTAGGATCTGGCGTTGTTGCATCGTGTGTGAGAACGCGCTCATCGTCAGCAGATACGACAATCAATTGAGGAATAAGACCTTGTGAATAATCTAGTGCTAGTCCTTTGTCTTTCTCCTTTCCGAAAATCATCTTTTCTCCATGACGAAGTATAATAGAATGTTCCGCGCGCATTTCGCGATCAGCGATCCAGTTGTGTGTTCCGTGATTAAAAATCACGCAGTTAACTAGACACTCGATAACACTAGCACCTTTGTGTTGATGTCCTGCCACCATACAATCCACCGTGGTAGGCATATCTACGTCTAGTGTGCGTGCGAAAAATGTACCGCGTGCTCCAAATACCAACTCTGCAGGGATAAATGGGCGTTCTACGGTACCAAATGGACTAGATTTACTTACGAAACCCTTTGGTGAAGTAGGAGAATACTGACCTTTGGTCAAACCATATATGCGATTATTAAAGAGGCAGATATTAAGATCTACATTTCTTCTCAATTCGTGGATAAAATGGTTTCCTCCAATAGCTAGACAGTCGCCATCACCAGTCATCTGCCAAACGCTGAGCTCTGGATGACTGGTTTTTACTCCTGTTGCAATAGCACCACCACGACCATGAATCGTATTGAAACCATAGGTGTTGAGGTAGTGGGGCATACGGCTTGAACAGCCAATACCCGAGATAACAACTGTTTGATAGGTAGGCACTCCTACTTGTGCCATGGCTTTTTGTAGTGCCATACAAATAGCATGGTCGCCACAACCGGGGCAGAACTTAACAAATTGATTGCTCTTAAATTGATTTGCTTCCATACTTTTTTATTATAAGGTGTTTTTTACAAAATTCACTATTCTATCTACAGCAAATGGTTGAGCAGTCATTTCGTTGTATTGCAATAGTCGAATGCCTTCAAACTTACTACGTAGATATCCTGCAAACTGGCCGTTATTTAACTCACAAACAACTATATGTTTATATTTTCTTAATATTTCCTCAGTATTTTGAGGTAGCGGATTAATATAGTTGAAATGTACCAATGCACAATCTAGTTCATTGGCTGCAGCATGCAAATGTCCCTCGGTACTTCCCCAGCCAACAAGCAGGGTGTCACTTGATGAGTTACCTTGTACTTCTAATAGAGGAATATGTTTGGCTATCTGGTCAATCTTAGCTTGACGAATCTTTACCATTCGCTCGTGATTTTCGGGATTGGTAGAAATAACACCTTTTTCTGCATCGCGTTCTAAACCGATATTACGATGCTCAAATCCTTCCATCCCAGGGTATGCCCAATAGCGCACACCGCGTTCATCGCGCAACGCAGGGTTGTAGTTGCCTTTATACTCGTCTGGTACGCTTTGTGGTTGAATATCAGGAAGTTCGCTAAGCTTAGGTATGCGCCATAATCCTGTTCCGTTAGCCAAATATGTATCAGTTAAAAGTACTACTGGTGTCATATTTTCAAGTGCAATCTTAGCTGCCTCATATGCAAAATCAAAGCAATTTGCCGAACTAGATGCGGCTATCACCACGGCAGGACATTCTCCATTGCGACCATATACGGCTTGCATCAGGTCTGTTTGTTCGGTTTTAGTAGGAAGACCTGTGCTTGGGCCGCCGCGTTGTACGTCAATAACAACTAGAGGCAACTCGGCCATAACTGCCAAACCTATAGCTTCGCCCTTTAAACTTAACCCAGGACCGGAGGTACTGGTGGCCGCTAAGTCGCCAGCAAATGCAGCGCCGATTGCTGTACATATACCAGCAATCTCATCCTCGGCTTGTACAACCATTACACCCATATCTTTGCGAGCTGCTAATTCATGCATGATGTCGGTCGCAGGGGTGATTGGGTATGAGCCTAAGAAAAGTCGTTTGCCGCATTTCTCTGCTGCAGCAATTAAACCCCATGCGGTAGCCTTATTACCAGCAATAGAGGTGTACGTCCCCTTAGGAAGTTCTCTAGACTTTTCAATATTCATGGTCTGAACGTTGAGCGCGAGGTTTTGTCCATAGTTAAAACCATCTGTCAATACTTTTACGTTTGGGGCAATCAGTTGAGGCTTCTTCTTAAATTTACCCTCAAGAAATTCCACTGCCTTATCTATTGGGCGATTGAATAACCAGCAAACCAAACCCAACGCGAACATATTGCGCGATTTTAGTACGGATTTGTTATCTAGAGACATCTCTTTGAGCGACTCTTTGGTCAATTGCGTCAAAGAAACGGGCACTACTTGTACTGTTTCAGGAATACCTAATTCTGTGAATGGATTATCAGTTTGGTAAAGTGCTTTCTCCAAATCCTTTGCAGTGAGCGAATCGGTATCTACTATAATAACCGCATCTCGTTTGAACATGGAGCTGCTTTGTTCCCATTGAGCTCCCTGTTGGTTAAATCGTGAACCCAATGTACATACCTTCAACGCTGCAGCATTCATCGCTACAATCACATCTGCTTGATCTCCAGGAGTGTAAACTCCAGTTCCTAGTTGCACCTGAAAACCACTCACACCACCTAATGTGCCCTGTGGAGCACGAATCTCGGCGGGAAAATCAGGAAGAGTACTAATCTCATTTCCCAATATCGCACTAAGTGAAGAAAACATGGTGCCGGTCAATTGCATACCGTCGCCAGAATCGCCACAAAAGCGCACTACTACATGTTGTTTTTGCATAGATATTGCTATTTTTTGAAATCGGCTACAAAATTACTATATTTTTTGCAAATATGCAAATTTTTTACTACCTTTGCAGCCGATTATAAATTAGGAGTACAAGGTGTCTTTAATTGAAAATTAAGATTTATGAAAAATATACGTAACTTTTGTATCATTGCCCACATCGATCATGGGAAGTCCACCCTGGCGGATCGATTGATTGAATATACCGCTACGGTGGATAAAAGACTGATGGAGAATCAGGTGTTGGACGATATGGATTTGGAGAAAGAACGTGGTATCACTATCAAGTCTCACGCAATCCAGATGCAGTACAAGGGCTATACGCTCAACTTGATTGACACCCCAGGACACGTTGACTTTTCCTACGAGGTCAGCCGCTCAATTGCAGCTTGTGAGGGTGCTCTTCTGATTGTTGACGCTTCACAAGGTGTACAAGCACAGACTATTTCCAACCTTTATATGGCCTTGGAGCATGACCTGGAGATTATCCCTGTGATGAACAAGTGTGATATGGATTCAGCCATGCCAGAGAAGGTCGAGGATGAGATTATTGATCTATTGGGTTGCAAGCGTGAGGAAATCCTTAGATGTTCGGCTAAGACGGGTGACGGTGTGCCAGAAATACTGGATGCTATTATTGATCGTATAGCTCCTCCTGTGGGCGATCCAGAAGCACCACTGCAATGTCTTGTCTTTGATTCCGTCTTCAATCCATTTCGTGGTATTATTGCATACTTCAAAGTGGTTAATGGCACAATGAATGCTGGCGATCGTGTGCGTTTCTTCAATACGGGTAAAGAATACGATGCTGATGAGATTGGTGTTCTCAAATTGGGCATGCAACCTACCAAAACGATCTCCGCAGGCAATGTAGGATACATCATATCAGGTATCAAGACCTCTACAGAAGTCAAGGTGGGTGACACTATTACCCACGTAGCGCGTCCTTGCGAAGAAGCTATTGCTGGTTTCGAGGAAGCCAAGCCAATGGTCTTTGCAGGTGTGTATCCTATTGAGGCTGAGGATTTTGAGGATTTGCGTGCTTCGCTGGAGAAACTCCAACTCAACGATGCCGCTCTCACTTTTACTCCTGAGTCTTCTGTCGCTTTGGGATTCGGCTTCCGTTGCGGATTCTTGGGATTGTTGCATATGGAGATTGTGCAAGAGCGTCTAGATCGTGAGTTTAATATGGATGTGATAACGACTGTGCCAAACGTTAGTTATAAAGTATATACCAAGGATGGCGAGATGTTGGAAGTTCACAATCCAGCGGGTATGCCAGATATTACTCAAATTGACCATATCGAAGAGCCTTATATCCGTGCTAGCGTCATCACAACGAGCAATTTTATTGGTCCTATTATGACTCTGTGCTTAGGCAAACGTGGTGAATTGGTGAAGCAAGAGTATATTTCAGGTGACCGTATGGAGATCCTTTACGATATGCCACTTGGGGAGATTGTGATTGATTTCTACGATAAACTCAAATCCATCTCCAAAGGTTATGCTTCATTTGATTGGCATCATAACGGATTCCGTCCTAGCAACCTTGTTAAACTAGATATTTTGCTCAATGGCGAACAAGTAGATGCACTTTCTACTTTGACACACCGCGATAATGCCGAGAGTTTTGGCCGTCGTATGTGTGAGAAACTCAAAGAGTTACTCCCTCGTCAGCAGTTTGATATTGCTATTCAAGCTGCTATTGGAGCTAAGATTATCGCTCGTGAAACGGTTAAGCAAGTTCGTAAAGACGTGTTGGCAAAATGTTATGGTGGTGACGTGAGCCGTAAACGTAAGCTTCTAGAGAAACAGAAGAAAGGTAAAAAGCGCATGAAGCAAATTGGTAACGTAGAGGTACCACAGAAGGCTTTCCTTGCGGTATTGAAATTGGATTAATAGCATAAATATAAAATTATGATGCAACATCTTGTTCATAGCGCGTGGAGCATGATCCCTTTTGCTCTAATGTTGCTGACGATTGCTGTCGCACCGCTAGTTGCAGAACACTGGTGGGAAAGTAATCGACATAAATTGACGGTAGCACTCCTCTTGGCGATACCTACTGCCATCTGTCTTATTCTTGGTGGAATGTCGCATGATCTTGAGCATCAGTTGCTTGGCGACTATTTGCCTTTTGTTGTTCTGCTCTTGGCGTTATATGTGATTACGGGAGGTATACATCTTTCGGGAGACATCAAGGCCAAACCTAGTGTTAATACGCTATTCTTAGCTATTGGATGGGTGTTAGCCAGTTTCATGGGTACAACAGGAGCTGCTATGTTGCTTATCCGTCCTTTGCTGATAACCAATCAGCAACGTAAAAACAAAGTACACACTGTCCTGTTTTTTATCGCGCTAGTTGCCAATAGCGGCGGTTTGCTAACGCCTCTGGGTGATCCTCCGCTCTTTATGCTTTTCCTGCGTGGGGCAGAGTTTGGATGGTTCTTCTCGCTGTTACCTCAATGGTTGTTTACGGGAGTAGCTCTGCTGTTAATATACTATTTGGTGGACACAATTTATTATAAAAAGGAACACTGGGTGGCTCTTTCTGCGGATGCACGAGAGCATCAGCCACTTAAGTTACAAGGGAAAACCAATTTGATTTATCTTGTCTGTGTCATCTTGTCGGTTGCTTTCCTACATTCGGGCACAATTCCTGAGATGGCGAACGCAGAAGCACCACTTTGGATTAAGTACTTGCGAGAGATTGTGCTGATTGCTCTCACTTTGATGAGTCTTTATACAACTAAATCAAAGGTGCGCTACGAGCTCAATAAATACTCATGGTCTCCGATTATTGAAGTTGCAGTGTTATTCCTTGGCATTTTTGTCACCATGACACCAGCGTTGGCTTTTCTCAGTGACAATGCGGGTTCACTAGGATTGACACAGACATGGCAATTCTACTATGCGACAGGTGCCCTCTCCAGTTTCTTGGATAATACGCCTACAGCTGTAGCGCTACATAGTGTCGCTTCTGGTTTGAGTCCTGAACAAATGTTGATGTTCGGAGCAGACTCTGTGGCAGGTGTGCCAGAGATACTGTTGAAAGCGATCTGCCTAGGAGCAGTGTTCTTTGGATCAATGACTTACATTGGTAACGGTCCTAACTTTATGGTTAAGGCTATTGCTGAGGAGAATGGTATTAAGATGCCATCTTTCTTTGGATATATGTTTAAGTTTTCATTAATTGTTTTGCTACCTATTTATATATTGGTGCAACTAATTTTCTTATAAGATAATTATTAATACACATATGAATTTATTTGATCAAATCAGCGAAGACATCAAAAAGGCGATGCTCGCAAAGGATAAAGTGGCGTTAGATGCGCTACGAGGTATCAAAAAGGAGTTTCTCGAGGCTAAGACAGCCAAGGGGGGGGATGGCGAATTGCACGATGATCGTGCTTTGCAGATTCTTCAAAAAATGGTGAAACAACGAAAGGAGGCTGCCGATATGTTCCGTGCTGCTAACCGCCCTGAACTCGCAGAAGATGAGATGGCACAATGTGCAGTCATCGAGCGATATTTGCCAGCAATGATGTCGGAAGAAGAACTCAAGGAAGTTCTCGCTCAGATTATCGCACAAGTAGGCGCTGCGGGACCACAAGATATGGGTAAGGTTATGGGAGTTGCTACCAAACAGCTCGCTGGAAAAGCAGAAGGAAAAACGATTAATCTCATTGTACGTCAATTACTTACAAAATAAGTCATGAGTGTTAATTGGAATGAAATCCGTCAAATAATTCTCAAGTCTATCTTTGCAGGAATTTGCATCGGCATTGCGGGCTGGGGGTTTCTTGTAGATAAAACCCTCGGAATGTTTCTCTTTATCTTCGGACTTGCCACCGTGGTGTCTTATGGCGCAAAATTATATACAGGTGTATCTGGTTTCTGTCAAAATATGCAGGATATCAAGCAATTACTATGTATTATTTTGCCCGGAAATATCATTGGATGTTTGCTCATTGCATTAATGACTCATTTTACTTCTCTGCCTGTGCATGAGGCAGCCAACACGGTTCTTTCATCCCGTTTGGCGAGTGGTCCATTGGCTTGTGGTATATTGGGTATTGGCTGTGGTATTTTGATGACTAGCGCTGTGGCTTTTGCCAAGAAAGGAAAAGAGTTTGGGCATTGGGTGCCATTGCTTTTTGCGGTACCTCTGTTCATCCATTGTGGATTCCCTCACTGTATTGCGGATGCGTTCTATTATTTGACTGCGGCCGATTTTATTGCCCACAATCCTCAGGTTCTTTGGTGTTACCTAGCTACTGTTTTTGGCAACTTCATCGGATGCAATGTCCCTCGTATTGCTTCTATGTAACAACCTAAGGATCTGCATATAACAAAAAAAAGCACCCGCGAAGGGTGCTTTCTTTTTATGGTTGTTCTTTATTCAATTACTCGCCATCGTGCGCATGCAATTGTTGAACGTAGATTGCGTGCATCATTTTCTCACGCTTTGCCTCTGATGGCTTAGTGAATTGTTGACGACGACGAAGCTCTTTCACAACACCGGTCTTGTCGAATTTGCGTTTGAATTTCTTAATCGCGCGCTCGATGTTCTCACCTTCTTTCACTGGAACTATGATCATTGCATACACCTCCTTTTCGTTTACTCTCCAGGCAGTTAGCCCGTTCTGAGTTGTAGCGGTTGTTTAAGTCTTCCGCATGACCTTTATATAGGTTAATAATACTCTAGTTTTGCTACCTCATCCATTTTTCTCCATCCCGTTTAGGGAGAGGGTGGGGAAAGGCTTAAAAAAATCCACCTAACTTTTGTTAGGCGGATTTTTGTACCCAGAGCCGGGGTCGAACCGGCACAGGGGTGAACCTACTGGTGTTTGAGACCAGCGCGTCTACCGATTCCGCCATCTGGGCTTGTGTCTTAAATGAACACGTTGATTTTACGGAAACCGCTTGGTTAATTCCGAAATCGGCTGCAAAATTACTGCTTTTTTTTGATATGACCAAATATTTTAGCAAAAAAATGTGATTTTTGTATAAAAAGTGCCTATTACCAGCATTCCGCAATATTACTTGCGGCTAAATTGGCTTTGAAATGTCCAATTTTAAAATTCTTAATTCAAAATTCATAATTCTTAATTAAAGAATTAGTGATTAATTAGTGATTACTTAGTGATTAGTTAGTTATTTAGCTACCCTTACGATATTCTGCCATGCGAAGTGATTATATCCCATATTTCGACACATAAAATATTACGTTTGTTATGAAAAACATTTCACTCCTTTATATTTACGTGTATATACGCGCGAAAATTTGCGTGTTTGAAAGAAATATATTAATTTTGCACCGATTTTTGGCTTGATTATTGTCTGTTTGATAGTCCGAATCTTAATAATCGGCATAAAATCATAATAAAACGAATATTAATAATAATTATAATTTTAAGGTATGAAAAAAACTTTTACTCAATTTTTATTATTTGCAATCTTTTGCATTGCAAGTTCAAATCTGTATTCTCAAACTTACAATGACGGAATATGGTATTCATTGTATGATACGGATGAAGCATCTAATGTAGTTGTGTACACAAACTTTGCGGAAAAAACTATTTTTCCTCCTGCAGAATCTATGACTGTTAATTACAAGAAATATTCGTTTATGTCACTCAACGGTAAAGTAGAGGTGCAAAATAAAATAGATGGTAGTTGGCAGAAGAAAGGTGAAGTGTCTTATTCTGATTATAAAAATTATAAAACCTCTCATGAGATTGCATTAGATCAAAATGCTACCAATATCCGTTATTATTTAGCTTCAGGTAATGGAGCGTATGTTAAAAACCACTTCGTTAAGCTTAAAAAACACATTCTTCTCGCAGATGGTGGCTTCGGTAAAACTACTGATAGTAAGTCTTTTGGCAATGTAACTACCAACGGCCAGTCTAATGCACAAACCGTTTCTCTGCGTTCATTCCTCACAACAAGCAATATTACTATCACGAGTGATAACGATGCTTTTCGTATCAACTCTGCCACCAATCTAAGTGGTCATACATTTGCAGTTGGTGCTAATGCCTGCGCAAGTGCGAATGGGCAAAGTGGTGCACAGGCAGGTGGTGGAACGCTGGGTGATATTAATCAATATAAATTTGATATCTACTTCTGCCCAAGTGAACACAAAACCTATAATGCCACTATTACAATTACAGATGGCACTTCTACAGCTACTATTTCCGTATCTGGAACTGGCATCAAAAGTACGCAAACTATTCTTTGGGAGCCAAATGTAGAGGTTACTACTACCGATCTTGTTACCTTTGATGCAACTGCACTTACTCCTATCTATTATACATCATCCGACTCTGCTATCGCTTATGTTGATGAGGCTAACCAACTCGTTATACAGTCTGCTGGTTCTGTGACTATTACAGCGCATGCGGAAGAGTCTGACGCTTATCAATCAGTTCAATTGAGCAAAGAGATTAATATTGCACCTGCTCTCCCTGAGATTACTGCATTACCTACGGTAGAGCCTATTGCTTATGGTGTCGCTTTGACTGATGATATGCTCGTGGGTGGAGCAGCAAGTGTAGAAGGCTCTTTTGTTTGGAATGTGAATTCAGAATTCTCACTTATTCCTGGTGAACATAATCTCTCAATTAGCTTTGTTCCTGCGAATGCTGCTATTTATGCGACTGTAGAAGCAGAGGTGTTTGTGAATGTATTGAAGGGTAAACAAACCATCACCTGGGACGATGATATTTTTAACGCTACTGTAGGTCAAACAGTTATGTTGACAGCTACCGCGGTAGGCGACGTGTGGTATGAGACCTACGAATCAGAGATCGCTTGGATTCATGATGATAATACAGTCACTTTCCTCAGTGCCGGTACTGCTACAATCTATGCAATCGCTGGCGAAACCGATTATTTCTTAGGCGATACTATCTCTAAAACCATTACCGTTACTCCTAAACTAGACGAGAATATCGTTACAGCATTGCCAACTGCTACTACCATCACCTATGGACAATTGCTAAAGGAGTCACACCTTGAGGGTGGAGAATCCACTATAGAGGGTACGTTCCGTTGGTTTGATGGAGATGTGTTCTTGAACGCAGGTAAGCATACAATGACTGTGATCTTTGAGCCAGTTGAGCAAGAGATTTATGAGGTGGTTGAACTTCCTGTAGAGGTAGAGGTGTTGCCAGCAGAGCAAACTATGACATGGGAACTAGAGTCTCTAGTTCTTGAACTAGGCGAAGTTATCGAATTGAATGCCTCTATTTCAAGCGACTTGCTTGTAATATATAGCGTGGACAATACTGAGGTGTTGCAAGTTGTTGATAATCTGCTTTATGCAGTAGGTCTAGGCGAGGCTACTGTTACTGCTATGCAAGATGGAATGGATGAGTTCGGTACTCCAAACTATCAACCAGTATCTATGAACTACGTTATTACTGTTGTATCAGACAATACCGGTACTTCTCTAGATGCTATCAAGGTTGATGGTAATGCTACTAAGATCATCCGCAATGGCCAACTTCTTATCATCCGTGGCGAGCATATCTTCGATACCCTCGGCAATATGATGAAGTAATCCTCAAAATATTTCCAAGTACTTTTAGTAGTTGCTTGGTAGTATATTCTTCCAACTGCGTCAGACTTCTGACGCAGTTTTTTATTGATATGCAAAAGATTCTTGAGTTGCTTCCACGGCCTTTTTAAGGACTACTCTACACCCTACGCTCTACACTCTACACTCTACGCTCTACGCTCTACACCCTACATTTTGTTACTTCGATTTTACAATTTGTATTTTAAGGCAGTGTAAAACATACCTTTTGTTATGAAAAAACCTTCACACCTTATTATTTGCGCGCACACGCGTGTGTAAAATTTGCATGTTTCATAGAAAAATATTAATTTTGCAGCGATTTTCGGCTACTTTGAGAGCAAATCAATAGTATTAGTCTTAATAAATAGCACTTTTTGATTAACCAGCGAAAATTAAAGATATTAACTATTAATTTTTAATGTACAATTGATAAGATGAAACAACTTTTACGCTATATTTTTATATTATTAGTTGCTCTAGTGGCTACAACCAACGCCTATTCAGGTTGTTATGTATATGGTCCTTCTGGAGAATATAGTACTACATTAGGCCTTACGATGGGAGAATTTATTATACCAGATGGAGGTGCTGGAGGGGTGTTGTCTTATAAATACAAATTAGGAAATAATGCATCTACGACTCACTATGCTACGGCACAATGGTATAATGGCTCCAAATGGCAAGATTTGAAAGTTGCTAGTACTACATCGAAAAGCTATCCAGATAAACCTATTACTGTAACGATACCAACTAATGCTCAAAAGATCCGCTTTAAAGCTTCTGCAGATGCCGGAGGAATTAGAAAGGTATATGTGAATGAAGTAGCAGTTACGCGAGTTTCTTATGCTGATGCTCCACAGCACACCTCTTGGGAACCTACTGCATTAGTTGGTTCGGCAGCTTCCTCTGCTGAAACCACTATGGCATGGAGTAATACGACTCCCTTTACTCTATCTCTCACCGGAGAAGGTGCTTCGCAATTTACTTGCAATATTACAAACAACGCTTCTACTTGCAAGTATGGTATTGCCACTATTTCAGCGACCTACAAACATGATGTAGCTGGCACGCACGAGGCAAAGCTGACAATAACAACCGCATTTGGTAGTCATACCATCAATCTCAAAGGTACCACCACCAAAAAGGATCAATTCATTTCATGGAATGATACTTACAAAGAAGGCAAACTGGCTCTAGGTCAAGAAGTTGACGATGCTGCTACCGCGACAAGTGGTCTTACGGTTACTTATAGTAATAGTACAAGTGATGAAAGTGTCATCAAGATTATCAATGGTGGTGCTGCTTTTCGAGCTGTAGGCGAAGGTAGTGCAACGATTATTGCCACCCAAGCTGGTAACGTTACTGAGTGGAACTCGATTAGTTCTACAAAAACTTTTACGGTTACAGCAAAGAAGATTCAAACTATCCACTGGATAGATAATCTTACCCGCTTCAAGGTGGGCGATGCACCGGTTACTTTAACTGCCGCTGCGCAAATAGTTATCAGTCCAGAAACTGGCGAAACACAAGATATACCCGAACGAGATCCGCTCATTACGTATCAATCGGCTGACAATAGTGTCGTTTCTGTCAATGGCAATATTTTGACTATCGTAGGCGAGGGAGAAACAACAGTAACTGCCACGCTGCCAGGAGATAATGATACGTATGAAGAAGCTACACTCACTATGCCAGTTCGTGTGCGCGTTCCTTCTACTACTTGTGAAACGTATGTGTTGGAGGCTACAGAAGAGTTCTCCATCGAGTATTCTCTATTTGGACAAGAGCGTATCTATGAGCCTGCAGCTTTCTCTGGTCCTGGTCATATACTGACTTTCGAGGCACGCAAGAATAACTCTACTGCCGTAGGTAATATACAAATTCAACAATATGTAAATGGCGAATGGAGAGATATTGATGATGCCAACCCAGGAACAGATTGGCGTTCCTACTATTGTGAACTAGACCGCAATGCTACCAAAATCCGTTTCTATAATGGATATGGCTCATACACACGCTATTTCAAAAACGTCCTCGTTACCCAAGCAACCTATCTAGAAACCAGTACACCTACCATCAATGTTGATAGATCCATTGTGGGTGACCAAATTACCCAATATGTGGCCGTACAGTACAGTAACCTATCTGCGGGGGTAACGGTTAGTCACACTTCTGATAAAATTCAAGTATCACACACCGAATTGCCTACTGATTGTGGCAAATATGGCGAAGAATTTATTACCATAACCTGCACTCCTACAGCAGCAGGCATGATAGAGGATATATTAACTGTTCACGATGAAGCTACAAATCTGACATTAACTATCCCTGTCACTATTCATACCCAACACTCTGCGCAATACCTCGATTGGGCTGCACCTGCAGAGCCAATTGCATCATGCTCTGAATTACTACTGCCAATTCATACTTCGGCCAATCTGCCAATTACTTGGTCTATAACTCAGGGAGAGGAATATGCGGCTTTGGATCAGGATAATAATCTAATGATTTATGCCAATGGTACTATCACGCTTAAAGCGGAACAAACTGGAAATCAAATTTATGCACCATTGGAGGAATACTACACTATCCAAGTTTTCTATAACCCAATTTTTATTGGTGCGGAAAGTCGTGATTGGAACAACCCTGCCAACTGGAATATCTGTCGTGTGCCAGAAATAGAAGAACTGAAAAATAAGTCTATGAAGGTCAGTGCTCCTATGGAACTTGATAAGGAGTTGACAATCAATGAAATAATTATCGAAGATAATGGCTTAATTTATATCACCAAAGAGGGTGGTTTGACAGTACTAGGAGAAGGCATCTCAGGTGCCAAAGAAGATGGCTCAAGTATTATAATTGACAACAAACCAGAAGGAGCTGGATATTTCCGTATAGATCCAAATGCTACGAACAAACCTACTAAGGTAACTGTGAATTATACAACTAAAACCTACGATAATGGCACTCCACGTCAAGAAGTTTGGCAATATATTGGTATGCCAGGTTCTATGGCACATATGATAGGTTTAGATAGCAAAGTTACAATCTACAATTGGGATGAAACACGCGGCTGGCTCAAACAAAGTTATAACCAAGAAACGAATATCCCAGCATGGACTGGATTTGCATTTACGCAAAGCGAAAAAGAACTTGCTACTTTTACCATAAAGTCCGAACCAATCTACGCAGATCGTGATGTGTATTTTACATGCACCCCTTCGGGCATGAAAGGCGACAATCTTATGGTAAACAGCTATTTAGCACCGATTGATATTACAAAGATAGAAGAGGAAGATGTCTATGATCCTTATAGCAAACTAACCAAGACTTTCTTTATTTTCAATGCAGGATCATGGAACGACTGGTCTGCTGGTGGAGATATTACAGCAAACGGATATGATCAATCATCAGCGGGACACTATTATTCTATTCCGTTCTATAGCGCAAAGAATTTGCCTGCAGGCGAGTCTCAACTAGTCATCCCATCAATGCAGGGTGTGTATGTTTATACCGAGGGAGAAGCAACACTTCGTTTGAAATACAAAAAGCATGTGATTGGAGCTGAGTCTATCAACAATCTGAATCAAGCAGTACGTGCACCTAAGAGAGTGTATGAAGATAATTTCCGTCGTGTCTGCTTGCAAGCGACTAGCGAGAATAGCGGTGCCGATCGTATGTATATCATGCAGGATACCAATACAACTCCTGATTATGACAATGGTTATGATGGCGATAATATCATTGCCAATGGGCAAGTGAATATTTATACTACTGAGCATTTTGGTCAGATGGAAGTATCTTGCTCCAATGATATTGACAGCATGTACATTGGTTTCACAGCCGGTTCAGATACTGAATATACGCTCAATGTTAGTGCGGTTGTAGGTGATGATATGTTCTTGATCGACTTAGATAATGAGACGATTATCCCAATAGAAGATAAAGAACAATATATATTCTATGCAAAGCCAAATTCTGTGAACGACCGTCGCTTTATGCTCATCAAGCAGTCTGTGTCTGACCCTAATGAAGGTCAAGGAGGAGTGACTACAAATGTCGAGGATATCATCTCTAAGCAAAATCTCTGGGTGTTCAACAATACAGTATATGTATCTGAAGCGCCAGCAAATAGCACTTTGGCAATATATACTGCCAACGGAGTGTCAGTAACTGCTCCATACACCATACACCATACACCTTACACCCTTAATCTGTCGCATTTGCCTGCAGGTGTATATGTGATCCGCTTGAATAATCAGGCATATAAGTTTGTTTGTGAATAATTAATTTTTAAGGTACAAGTTTGAAACGTCGGTTTGTTATATTGCTTATACTATGCTCATGGGTGTCTTATCCCATGCTTCATGCGCAGATATATAGTACATCTTCTGCTACTTATCATTCTTATTCTACAGGTGGAGTAGTTCATGCGCCTTCTGCTACATTTCGTAGTACTAGTGCACGTACACATTATTCTACCCATATTCGTTATTCTACAGCTCCAATGCATGTAGCCAATGGTACAATCAAAACGGTTGCGTCAACTATTACGTCAATAGCAAGTGACCCATTATCCAACGGCTTTATCCCCACACACTCTCAAAGAGGTCCAGGTGGTGGTATAGCACCTCCTGATACACTTAATAGCCCATTAGGTGATGGTTGTTTAGAGTTCTTGGTAGTGGCTATCATTTATGCAATAGGTTTGTATTTGAAGAAACGAATGAATGATAATTGTCTAAACGAAGAGAAGTAGTCATTATATAATATGCGATGGAGTCTTCCATTTTGCTCCCATTTCCCCTCTTTTCCTAACTTTATACGCAAACGTTTGTGGAGGCTACTTGCTTTTAATCCAAAATTTTAATTAAAATTGCATATTTTTCGTATTTTTTTAGAAAAATATTTGGTGGTATTAAAAAAAAGTAGTACCTTTGCCCCATATTTTCTGTTTTACAACATAGTTTTACAACATATTTCGGCAGAAATAGAATCTGTAAAAATGATGTTTTAAAACATAAAATTAAATGAAAAAACGCTATTTTTCTGTATAATATATATATAAGGTGTATTTTTCGAAGCGTTATTTGAACAATCAATTAAAATATATTTAGTTTATATATTAGTATTAATCAAAATTTTAAAGGTATGAAGAGATTGTTACTTCTACTGGCTGTTTGCACAGCGTGCATCAGCGGTGTTTGGGCTCAGACTCAAACGATTGTGGGTAAAGTAGTCGACGCCGCAACTGGAGACCCTATTATTGGTGCTTCTGTTGTTGTTGAAGGTACCTCTACAGGTTCCATCACAGATGTTGACGGTGACTTTGCCGTAGAATGCGCTCCTGGAGCGAAGTTGATGGTTTCCTTTATCGGTATGAAGACCGTTGAGGTGGATGCAAAAGACGGCATGGTCGTTGAATTGCAAGAAGCTGCTACTGGTCTTGAGGAAGTCATGGTTGTGGCCTTCGGTACCACTACTAAGAAATCATTTACTGGTTCTGCTTCTGTAGTCAAGAGCGAAGACATCCAAAAACGTCAATCAAGCAACGTAACCAACACTTTGGCAGGTTCTGTAGCGGGTGTACAAGGCATGAGCAGCAATGGTCAGCCAGGTGAGATTTCATCTATCCGCATCCGTGGTATTGGTTCTATGAGCTCAAGTAATGCACCATTGTATGTTATCGATGGTATGCCAGCTGACAACGCGATGGTGGCTACTATCTCTAACAGCGATATTGAGAGTGTTACTGTCCTCAAGGATGCTGCAAGTAACGCATTGTATGGTGCTCGTGGTGCAAATGGTGTTGTACTTATTACTACCAAGCGTGGTTCTAGCAAGGATGCTAAGATTACTGTTGAAGGTAAGTGGGGTTCTAACCAACGTGCATTGCCTAACTACAACGTAATGACTGATCCTGCAATGTACTACGAGAAATTCTACGAGGCTATGTATATGAGCCAACTCGCTAATGGTGAGGCTGCTGCACATGCATATGCTAATGCTAACCTCTTGAATCACAACAATGGTGGCCTTGGTTATCTCGTTTATACTATCCCTACTGGTCAAACATTGATTGGTACTAATGGTAAGCTCAATCCTCACGCTGTACTTGGTTACAACGATGGTGAGCACTACTATACTCCAGATAACTGGTTCAATGAGTTGTTCAATAAGGGTAACCTCCGTCAAGAGTACAACTTGAATATTTCTGGTTCTAGCGATAAGTTCAACTACTATGCATCATTCTCTTACTTGGATGATTCTGGTTTGATGGAGAACTCTGATTACAAGCGTTTTACATCTCGTGTAGCTGTTGATTATCAAGCTAAGAAGTGGTTGAAGATTGGTACCAACATGAGCTATTCTCATGCAGACCAACGTGCTCCACGTGACCAGACCCTAGATGATGCTAGTTCATCTGGTAACTTGTTCTTCCTCAGTAACTTTATGGCTCCTATCTATCCTCTTTATATCCGTGATGCAGAGGGTAATATCATGGTTGATAACAATGGTTATACAATGTATGACTATGGAGATGCAAAAGAGGCTAACTTCGTACGTGCGTTCATGAACCAATCTAACCCAGCTTCTGCTATCGCTTTGGATAAGAGCTTGAGCAAGAACGATATGTTCACTGGTAACTTCTTCGCTACAGCAGAGTTGTACGATGGTTTGAAAGCTACTGCAAAGGTAGGTTTGGCATACTTCGGTACTCGTTTCCAACAAACATTGAACCCATACTATGGCCAATTCGCAGCTATGGGTGGTCAAGCGTCTGTTGAGGCAGATCGTATGTTTACTATCAACCAACAATACATGTTGACCTATGAGAAGGACTTCGGTGCTCATACTGTTGACCTCTTGGCTGGTTATGAAAGCTATCAATACAATAGCTCATATGTATATGGTACACAAACCAAATTGTTCAACCCTGACATCGCTGAGTTGAGCAATGCAATTCTCCAACCTTCTACAGGTTCTGCAACTGACTACTATGCTACCCAAGGTATCTTGGCACAAGCTAAGTATGATTATGATAACAAGTACTATTTGTCAGCTTCTTATCGTCGTGATGGTTCTTCTCGCTTTGCACCAGGTCGCCGTTGGGGTAACTTCTGGTCTGTAGGTGCAGCTTGGGATATCAAGTCTGAGGCATTTATGGATGCTGCTGAGCAAGTAGACCTTTTGAAATTGAAAGTTAGCTACGGTGCGCAAGGTAATGATAACCTTCTTACTCCTGGCGGTAGCACTAACTTCCACCCATATGCTGACCAATACACTCTTTCTGAGAACAATGGTGCCTTCGCTACTACTCTTTCTTACAAAGGTAACGAGGATATCACTTGGGAGACTTCTTACAACCTCAATGGTGGTGTTGACTTCAGCTTCTTGGGTGAGCGCTTGAATGGTACTATCGAGGGTTACTGGCGTCGTACTGAGGATATGCTTTACTACAAGCCTGTATCTCCATCACTCGGTTACTCTTATCTCCCAATCAACGTTGGTTCTATCTCTAACGCCGGTGTAGAAATTGAGTTGAATGGTGATGTTGTTAAGACTAAGAACGTTACTTGGAACATCTATGCTAACGCATCTTACAACAAGAACAAAATCTTGAAACTTGATGAGTCATTGAATGGCGAGTGGATTAGCGGTAGCTATATCTATCGTGAGGGTGAGAACCTCAACCAATTCTATATCCGCGAGTACGCAGGTGTAAATCCTGAGACAGGTGCTGCACAATGGTGGATGGATCAAGAGGTTGTTGATGAAACAACTGGTGAGCCTACTGGCGTAGTTGAGAAAGTTAAAACCGAGAAATGGTCTGAAGCTACTCAATATGCACAAGGCGATCTCCTTCCTAAGGTATACGGTGGTTTCGGAACTACTTTGAATGTTTATGGTATTGATTTGAGCGTTGCTTGCGCTTATCAATTGGGTGGTAAGATTTATGACAATGCATATGCAAGCTTGATGCACACTGGTTACAGCTCTGCAGGTAAGAACTGGCATGCTGACATTCTCAACTCTTGGACTCCTGAGAATACTGACACAGACGTTCCTCGTGTAAACGTGAAAGACCAATACACAACTTCTGTATCTGATCGTTTCTTGGTTTCTTCTAACTACCTCAGCTTGCAAAATATCACCGTTGGTTATACTTTGCCAAACAAGTTGACTAAGAAATTGCACATCGAGAAACTCCGTGTTTATGGTGTAGCTGATAACATTGCTTTGGTTTCTGCTCGTCAAGGTCTTGACCCACGTCAAGGTTACACAAGCTCTAACTCTGCAACCTACTCACCAATCCGTTCTATCTCTGGTGGTATCAGTATTACATTCTAATGTTTAACACATAAATGAGAATAACAATTATGAAAACGATATCTAAGTATTTCTTCCTTGCAGTAGCTGCATGCGTTAGCTTGACAGCCTGCGAGAGTATGATGGATCTTCAACCAGAAGGTGCAACTAAGACTGATGAGCTCAAGCAAGATGCTTATGACAAACTTCCTGCTAATGCAGCCGCTGATATTGCTGCTATCTATGCGCAAATGATTGAGCTCTATGCAGGTGGAACATCTAACCACAATGACTTCGGTGTAGCAGCATGTTTGATGTTGCTTGAGTCTGAAGGTCAAGACTGGATTGGTCCTAACACTGGTTACAACTGGTTTGGTTATGCAGATTTCTACGCTCGTAACTACAATGCAGCGGTTAACCTCTTGGTATGGAACACCTACTACAAGACTATCAAGGCTTGTAACAACGTATGTGCTTCTATTGATGAGACTACAGAGGATGAGACATTGAAAGCTAACCTTGGTCAAGCTCGTGCCGTACGTGCATACTGCTACACCACTATGGCTCAACTCTATCAATTCACCTACAACGAGGAGAATAAGAACAAACCTTGCGTGCCAATCGTACACGAGAAGCTTACAGCAGAGCAACAGGCTAATAACCCACGTGCTACTGTACAAGAGGTGTATGACTTCATTATGGCAGACCTCAACTATGCAGTTACTGCATTGGAGGGTTGGGAACGTGCTGATAAGGGTGCTGCTGACCAAGCTGTAGCTTATGGTCTCCGTGCTCGCGCTAATATGTTGCTTGGTAACTATGCAGAGGCAGCAGAAGATGCTGCTAATGCAATCAAGGTTTCTGGCGCTACTCCTTATACTAAAGAGGATGTTTCTAAACCAACTTTCTGCCATGCTGAGCACGGCTCAGTAATTTGGGCAAATATGATCGTTGAGAGCAATGACATCGTGCAAACAGGTATTATCAACTGGCCTTCACACATGTCTTCACTCTATACTGATGGTTATACAGGTGTAGGTACATATCGTAGCATCTGCAGCAGCTTGTATGAGCAAATTCCTGCAACCGACGTACGTAAAGGTTGGTGGTTGAACGAGAACTTGGAGTCTCCACTTATTACTAACAACCAAGCTTATGCTCCATGGGCTGAAGTTATTGAGGATGGTATGCAATATGCAAACGTTAAGTTTGGTGTACCTAATGATAACATGACCAACTTGGTGGCTGACGCAGACTGGACTTTGATGCGTTACGAGGAGATGATTCTCGTTCAAGCTGAGGGTCTTGCACGTTCAGGCAAAGAGGCCGAGGCAAAAGCATTGCTCGAAGGTTGGGTAAAAGCTAATCGTAACCCAGAATATACATGCGTAGGTGATATCGTTGATGCAATTTGGATGCAACGTCGTATTGAGTTGTGGGGTGAAGGATTCTCTTGGTTTGATTTGAACCGTCTTGAGAAACCTATTATCCGTACCACTAGCACAAACTGGCCAGCAGCATGGATTGTGGATGTACCTGCTGATCATGACTGCCGTATCTGGACTTTGCCTGATCGTGAGATCCAAAACAACGACGGTATTAGCGAAGCTGATAACAACCCAGTTGGTGATCCATTCAAATAATTGAAGGGTGATTTATTAACCGAATAAAACAAGAAAAGATATGAAAACAAATAAAATTATCTTGGCAGGTTTGATGGCTGTAGGTATGTTCTTCGCTGCTTGTAACGAGAACGCACCAGTATATGAGCCAGCACAACCAGAGACCAATGAGATTCAAGCGTATATCTACAATACAACTGTGACCTCTTATCAATTTACAAAATTGAACTCTGCTTTCCCAGTAGTAATTGGTCGTAACGTAACAGATGTAGCTGCTAATTTGACAATTCTTACCAATGACACTGTAGGTGCTTTTGAAATGGATTCAGTAGTTTCATTTGCAGCAGGTCAAGAGGTTGATACTCTTTGGATTACTTGCAAACTTGGCTATGGTGAGTCTTATGCATTGACAATTGATGTTCCAGAGGAATACGCAACAGCATACGGCCAACCAACAGTGACTGTAAATGTATTGGTAGACTTCACATGGTTGCCTTCAGGTGTTGTAGTATACCAATCAGGTTTCTGGGGTGGTGCTCAAGCTAAACTACCTATTGAGCAAGCTAAGGAATATACCGATGCTAATGGTAATCTGCTCTATCGTTTGAACAGTCCTTACTATTATGTGACCCAAGGTGCTAAATGTACCAAACCAGGTTTGCACGTACAATTCTTGCTTGATAAGGATTACAATGCAGTGGATATGTTTGACTATGGTTTCTTCCCAGTTCAAGACAATGGTCCATTCTTTACAGATGGTACAGCTCCAATCAACTACATGTATTGGGATCCAATCAACTATGCTAAATATTGTACCTTTACCAATGAGGCGAATGTGTATGTACTTAACATCATCTTCTCTGATGGTTCTGGTTTGACATTGGGTGCAGAAGCTTGGATGTGGACAGAAGGTTTCCCAGGTGAACTTCCTGAGGTAGAAGAGCCTGCAGAACCAGCTGAGCCAGCTGAATAATCCGTAAGATAGAATACTATCTATAAAGAATATCCCTCTATGCTTGGCATAGGGGGATATTTTATTATTTAAGGGTAGCTGAAAGGTAGCTTAAGGGTAGCTGAATTGAGGTCGAAGAACCTATCTACAAGGCAACAAACACCTAGCACCCTATAGGGAAACACCCGTATAGTATCAGAGTGGTATCGGAGTGGTAACGGAGATTCTAGTAGGGGATTAGATACTCAGCACCTGTAGTGCTTCCCATTTCTCGTCTTTAATATCTTTCTTTTGCTTAATCGCTTTGCTCAGTGGCACATAGTCTATCTCGCCATTTTTTACACCAACCATTACATTGCGCTGGTCTTCCAATAGTGCTTGAATAGCTGCGATACCCATGCGTGAAGCTAATATACGATCGTTAGCAGTTGGAGAACCACCACGTTGTAGGTGACCTAGGATTGTTACGCGTGTACTAAACTCAGGATGTTCCTCTTCCATCATTTTGGCCACAGCCTGGGCGCCACCTTCGATAGCATGTTCCTGTACCAATACGATACTTGAGTTCTTGCTCTTGCGTTTGCCCTGACCAATCGCAGCCTCTATCTGCTCAATGATCGTAGCACGCTCAGGGATGATTGCTGCCTCTGCTCCCGCTGCAATAGCTGCATTTAAGGTTAGAAAACCTGCATCGCGTCCCATAACCTCTACTAGGAATACGCGCTCGTGGCTCGTTGCTGTATCGCGTAGCGTATCTACGCAATGCATGATCGTGTTCAGAGCTGTGTCATATCCAATTGTGGCATCGGTACCCCATAAATCATTATCAATTGTTCCTGGAATACCTATCACAGGAATGTTATACTCCTGTGCAAAGATTCTTCCACCTGTGAAAGTTCCATCACCACCTATAATGATCAAGGCTTCTATCTCCTCGCGTTTTAATGTCTCATAGGCCTTCTGACGACCTTCCTTAGTTGGAAACTCAGGGCAACGAGCAGACTTGATAATCGTACCGCCACGTTGGATAATACCACTCACATCCTGCGTGGTAAACTCTTTAACTTCGCCATCTATAAGGCCCTTGTAACCTCGGTAAATAGCCTTTACTTTGATGTCATTTGCAATAGCAGCGCGTGTCACAGCACGCAATGCTGCGTTCATACCAGGGGCATCGCCTCCAGAGGTGAGCACACCAATTGTTTTAGGTTTAAATTCCATATATACGTTACCTTTTAACTCTTAACTCTCAACTCTTCCCTTTATCCGCTCCATCAACCACTTTGGCGTTGAAGTCGCTCCGCAAATACCCACTTTCTCTGCTGCGTGGCATTGCTCCATCAGGTCCGAGGTGATGTCATCCACACTACTTACAAAAACTGTGCAACTATTCACTTCTAAGCAATGATTATACAAAACTTTTGCGTTAGACGACTTTTTTCCACCCACAAAAATCACCACATCTTGACTCCTGGCAAAGTCCTGTATTCGCTTTACTCGATTGGCCACATTCCTGCAGATCGTGTCATGGTATTCAAAAACGGCCTCCTCGCCTTCTGCCTTTCTCGCTTTTATTGTTTCTACAATCGCTTGAAATCCCTCTACCGATTTGGTCGTTTGCGAAAATAGGTATATAGGACGAGTCATATCTACTTTATCCAAATCCTGAATACCCTCTATTACAATCGCCGTATTATTTGTTTGTCCTTCCAAGCCGATGACTTCTGCATGACCTTTTTGTCCAAAGATAACAATCTGAGCACCAGTATCTTTACCATGATGTTGGAGGTAGGTATCTCTAATACGCTTTTGCAATTTTAGCACAACTGGACATGATGCATCAATAATTTCAATATTATTTCGCTGAGCGATGTGATAGGTTGATGGAGGCTCCCCGTGTGCGCGCAGCAGTACGCGAACATTATGCAAGGTACGCAAATCATCATAATCAATGGTTTCCAAACCCAATTGATCCAAGCGCTCTACTTCTTGACCATTGTGCACGATATCTCCTAGGCAGAACAGATGCCCCTTCTGCAATTCTCGTTCAGCTGCTTCAATTGCTGCCGTTACTCCAAAGCAGAATCCAGAATATTCGTCAATCGTAACAGTCATTACCCAACATTAAACAGTAGCGCAGCGTTCATTAAACACTTTAATTATATACTCCATTTGCTCCTCGCGCGTCATTTGGCTATTATCTACCACCACGGCATCTTCTGCTTGGCGCAATGGACTCTCCGCACGGTGGGTGTCGCGATAATCGCGATCGTTCACATCCGCCAATACTTCTTCCCATACTGGATTCTCACCTTTACCCTCTAATTCCAAGAAACGTCTTTTTGCACGAACCTCAGGAGCGGCTGTCAAAAACAACTTCAATTCGGCTTCTGGGAAGACCACTGTACCTATATCACGTCCATCCATCACAATACCTTTCTCCTTACCCATGGATTGCTGTTGAGCAACAAGGAAAGCTCTAACCTCTTTAATGGTGGAGATTTGTGATGCCATGTTGCCCACTTCTAAGGTACGGATATAACCTTCTACATCTTCCCCGTTTAATGTAACATGCTGTCCTTCTGGTGTTTGCACAAAACCAACATGTATGTTCTTCAATTGCGTCAACAACTCCTCGTTATCTGACACTTGATACTTGATACCCGCACGTTGCGCGTACAACGCTACTGCACGATACATAGCACCCGTATCAACATAGGTATATCCTGCATGTTTTGCTAGAGCTTTAGCAATTGTAGATTTGCCACAAGAAGAATAGCCATCAATGGCAACTATTATACGTTCCATTACTTAGTGATTAGTTAGTGATTACTTAGTGATTAGTTAGTGATCTTGCTACCCTAGAGGGATCATTTCAAGAAACTATTAATGTCTGTGGAGATAGATGCTTGATAGGTAAAATTACTTTTGGTGTGCTGGCTCAATGCAAAACCTAGGCGGAATTTGTATAATTTCACACCAGCACCAAACGCAAAACCTGCTATGCTACGTACATCCGTAAGGTTCATTTCTGCCTGACGGCGGTGGTTGTAGCTGACTGTGAGATAGAATTTCTCGCTTTTTGGAACGATATCTATCGACCAAATCGTATGGCGGAAGAGCATATCGTACCATTTTACATCCACTTCGCCTGCTGGAGCTATGTCCCAACGCTGTAGATTATGCGTTGTCAGAGAAAAACGCAATGGAGCATGAGGTAAGCGCAGACTCATACCTAACTCTAGATTAAGGGGGAGCATCTCGGTATGTTGTCCTAAATCTTCCTCGTAGAATGCCTTCAATTGCCAACCCACATTGCGCAATGCCAATCCCAAACTGAAGATACTATCTGCTGTTTGGAAATGTCCTCCAATATCTGCTCCGAGAGCAAAACTGGTGTATTGCTCGTACACACTAAAAATAGGCTTTAACGTAGCTCCTACACGGAATAATGGGCCTAACTGCCTTGCATACATCAGGTTAACGCAAATATCTTTGGCAGTGAAAGTTCCTCCTAATAAATTTCCGGACTCATCAGCATATTCCATTTTTCCATAGTCCAAATAGTGTATTGCTGCACCAAAATAATTGTCCTTGTAGTTATGCCCGTACATAGCACTACCAAACATGGTTCCAGCTAAATAGTATGCATAGTTGAGTTGAAGTACTTTATCGGTGTGAGCTGTGAGTAGGGCAGGGTTGACAAATGCCATACTGATATCATCGTCAGAAATAGATACATTCTCGCCACCTAATGCGTTAAGGCGAGATGATGCTGGCAGATTTAGAAAGTGGAATACACTACTACCTGCACCCTTGATTTGTGCCGTTATAGGTTGCAAGGTGGCTAGTAAAAGGAGCAGTATGTATAATATCTTTAATCGCTTCATTTTATTGCAAATTCATCCAAACTATTTCACTCTGCAAAATTACTACTTTTTTCTCATATACGCAATAGTTTTTATATTTTTATTTTTCGTTTTCTGCTTCCTCCTTTTAGTTTATTGCTGTATCGCTTGCGTATTTCTATTTTTTTTTGTACCTTTGCAGGCTATAAATGAATAACAATGGATATACTAGAACGAATTGATGGATTGGAGGCAAAGTTTCACGAAGTGAGTTTGCTGATCACTGACCCTGCTGTAATTGCTGACCAGGCGCGTTACGTGCGACTTAATCGCGAATATCGTGATTTGGAGCGTGTGTTAGCATCGGCAGAGAAGTATAAAAAAGCGGTTAATAACCTGGCTGAAGCTAAGGAAATCTTCTTTAATGAATCTGACGCTGATTTACGCGAGATGGCGCGTGCTGAGATAGATGAGTTGGAGCCGATGATCCCAGGTTTGGAGGAAGAAGTTAAACTCATGCTGTTGCCTCAAGATCCAGAGGATGGAAAGAATGTTGTGATGGAGATTCGTGCAGGAACAGGAGGCGATGAGGCATCTATTTTTGCAGGCGATTTGTATCGTATGTATACCAAGTATTTTGAAACCCACGGCATGAAACATACAGTAAGTAGTTTCTCTGAAGGAGCTGTTGGAGGATTCAAAGAAATTATCTTTAATGTGTCAGGCGAAAATGTCTATGGTACATTGAAATACGAGTCGGGAGTACACCGTGTGCAACGTGTGCCTGTCACAGAAACGCAAGGTCGTGTGCATACATCGGCTGCCACAGTGGCGGTATTGCCCGAGGCAGATGAGTTTGAGGTGCATATCAACGAGGGCGAGATCAAGTGGGAGACTTTCCGTAGTGGTGGTGCCGGTGGTCAGAACGTGAACAAGGTGGAGTCTGGTGTGCGTTTGCGTTACAATTGGAAGAACCCAAATACTGGCGAGGTACAAGAAATATTGATTGAATGTACCGAAACTCGTGATCAGCCTAAAAACAAAGAGCGTGCCTTAGCTCGTTTACGTACACAAATCTATGACAAAGAGCATCAAAAATATATCGATGATATTGCTGCTCGCCGCAAGACAATGGTAAGTACTGGTGACCGATCTGCCAAAATTCGTACTTATAACTATCCTCAAGGACGAATCACAGACCATCGCATAGGTTACACAATTTACAACCTAACTGCATTTATGGATGGCGAGATTCAAGGCGTAATTGATGCTTTACAGGTTGCGGAGAACGCAGAACGCATGAAAGAAAGTGAGTTGTGATAATTCTTCATTCAAAATTCTTTATTCAAAATTATCATGTACTTATTTTATACTCCAGACATAGAAAATAATCAATTCCTTAGCGAAGAGGAATCTGGACACTGTGTGCGTGTGTTGCGCTATGATCGTGGTGATGAGATTCTGCTGACAGATGGACGTGGCTCAACCTACCATGCGCGTATTACCAATCCACATCCTCGCCGTTGTGAGTTCGAGATTATTAGCCAAGAAAAGCAGGAGAAAACGCATAATATCTACTTGCATGTGGCGATTGCGCCTACGAAGAATATTGAGCGTCTTGAGTGGATGGTGGAGAAATGTACGGAGATAGGTGTGGATGAGATTACACCATTACTTTGCCGCTTTTCCGAACGTAAGAACTTACGCAATGATCGACTAGAGAAAATTATCTTATCAGCTGCTAAACAATCACTTACACCATATTTGCCTAAACTTAATCCGCTGACGGATTTTGCTACACTACTGAAGCAACATGGTGGAAATTCAGAGATGGACAAGTTTATAGCCCATTGTTATAAGGATGAGAAACGAGAACTAAAGGATGCTCTGCAACGGGGGCGTGATGTACTCATTTTGATTGGACCAGAAGGCGATTTCTCGGAGCAAGAAGTGGAATCTGCAATTAAAGAGGGATTTGTACCTGTTGGTTTAGGTCGTTCACGTCTGCGTACTGAAACTGCTGGTGTAGTGGCATGTCATACTGCAGTATTATTGAATGAGTAGATGATAGAGAGAATACTACAAATAGATACTGAGTTATTGTTGCTAATCAATGGTTGGCATGCACCATGGGCAGATACATTAATGTGGATCATTTCAGAGAAAACCACTTGGATACCATTGTATTTGTTTCTCATAATTTTGCTAATTTGGCACTATCCTCGACCTGCTATTACTGCGAAATGGAAATTTCTAAAAAGAGTTCCTATGTGTGTGATAATGATTTTGCTAATTGCAGCTTCTGTTGGTATAGCAGACTTTATTTCATCAGGTATATTAAAAGACTTAGTAGCTCGTCCACGACCTACGCGTGTTCCTGAATTAGAGGGCCTTTTGCACTTAGTTAATGGATATAAGAGTGGACAATATGGTTTTGTGAGTAGCCACGCGGCTAATACAATGGCGTGTGGACTATTATTTTCGCTGATTTGGAGAAAAAGAATAGCCACCATCAGCTTGATGCTTTGGGTGGCTATGAATTGCTATAGTAGAATGTACCTTGGGGTGCATTATCCCTTGGATATAATTGGTGGACTTATAGTCGGCTCTGTGGTAGCGGTGGTGGCATATCGGGGACTCCTGGCGGTGACATCGTGTCAGAAGGAGCAATCGTGATACGATTATAATGTGGCTTAGGATGATGAGGAGAATAGTTTACCTGCTCATTCATAAATTGTTGATATTGCTCAAATGTCAGTATTTGTTGAAGTTCGGCATTCGCTTCTTGCATATATTGCATAGCCTCAGCGCGAGTATTACTAATCTCGCGTTTACGTGCAAACTTGAGATGCATACGATAAAGGGTATCGCGAATGACACTGTCATGGATATTCAATTCGCGAACCAACATTTCGGTCTGCTTGCGAGCAATGTCCTCGGCAGTACGATGAGGACGATGTTGAGCCTGTAATGTGGCTACGGAAACTAGGCCAATAATAAAAAGGTATACTACATTTTTCATACATATAAAAACCCACAAAAATCATGCCAAACCACAAATAAAATAAAATGAAGAATTATGAAATTTGATTCAGAGTGGAAAATAGCGAAGAAATTGTATTTTTCGGAGCAGGGAAAGTCGCGAACATCACGCCCAGCTGTGCGCGTTGCATTGGGAGGAATCGTGATTGGTGTGATGGTGATGATTGTGGCTATCAGTGTGGTTGTTGGTTTTAAACAGGAGATTCAGCGTAAGGTGGCGGGCTTTGGAAGCCACATACAAGTGGTAAATTTCGATAATAACGCAACCTATGAACTGCAACCTGTAGAAATGTCGGATTCCTTGCTACAACATCTGCAATCATTGCCTCATGTCAAACATATCTCATTATTTGCTTCCAAACCAGGTATCCTCAAAACCGACAGCGCCTTTCAAGGAATCATTTTCAAGGGAACAGATTATTGGGATTATTTTGCTGAGAATCTTGTGGATGGAACATTGCCAAAAGATAAAAATGAGGTGATCGTATCTACTGTTTTGGCAAGCCAGTTGCATCTGACTGTAGGCGATCCTATTTTGTGTTATTTTGTACAGGATGACTTGCGCGTGCGCAAACTGTACATCTCAGGACTCTATAATACTTGTATGAGCGAGATGGATCGGCTCTTTGTATTGGGAGATATTCAGTTGGTACGTCAGCTTAATCATTGGAATATCTCTCAGGTCTCTGGAGTAGAGATTCTAGTAGATGACCTGGATCACTTGCAAGAGGCTGCTGATCTAGTGTATTTCGCTACAGTCAGCCGCACGGATGAAGCAGGAAATGCGTTCTATGTACAAACTCTAGAACAGCTTAATCCACAGATTTTTGGATGGCTAGACCTGCTAGATATGAACGTGGTGATTATTATCATATTAATGTTGTGTGTGTCAGGATTTAGTATTATTACTGGATTGATAATCTTGATCTTAGAGAGCATCACCTTGATAGGTACTCTTAAGGCTTTAGGAGCGAATAATCGTTTTGTACGCCGTATTTTTATCTATGAGGCAATCCTACTTGTGGGGAAAGGTATGTTATTGGGTAATGTACTTGGATTAGGTTTAGTGACATTGCAATACTTTACACATTGGCTACCATTGGATGCTGCTACATATTATGTTAGCTACGTGCCGATGGCCTTTCCTTGGATTGGTTTTATTGCACTGAATATTGGAGTCTTAGTGGTAGCATGGGCAATCATTTTGGCCCCATCGGCTATTGTTTCGCAGATTAGTCCTGCAAAAGTAATGCATTTTGAGTAGAGATATGGAGTTTTTAACGAAAGTAGATATCAAACCATCGGAATGGAAAATCGGATATCAGGATAAAATCCTGATGCTTGGTTCGTGTTTTGCAGATAATATTGGAAATAAATTTACTGAGCATTATTTTCAAGCAACAATAAATCCGTTTGGCACGTTGTATAACCCTGCTTCCATTAGAAGTGCGATACATCTCTCAATGCAGAGTGATGAAAAGCATTATTTATTACAACACAATGGAATGTGGCATTCAATGATGCACCATGGCAGTTTCTCACATCCAGATAAGACTGAGGTAATTAGACGCACAGATGATAGCAAGATGGTATTGCACAAGGCACTAGATGATGCGAATACTATCATTGTTACGTTTGGTACATCTTGGGTGTATAGGATGGAAGATATGGTCGTAGCAAATTGCCACAAAATGCAGTCTGATCGATTCCAGCGTTATTGTCTCACAGCAGGTGACGTGATTGATATGTGGCTTCCATTATTGCTAAAGATGCCAAATAAACATTGGATTTTCACGGTTAGTCCGATTCGTCATATCAAGGATGGACTCCATGCGAATCATCTTAGCAAGGCAAACTTGTTGCAAGCTATTGATACACTAATGGTGAAGGCAAGAGAGCTGAACCCCACTTCCACTTATTCCTATTTTCCGGCCTATGAGATTATGCTAGATGAATTGAGAGATTATCGATTCTATGCCGAAGATATGGTACATCCATCGGCAGTTGCGATAGAGTATATTTGGCAACGATTTGTAAATACATACATAAATAAAGACACGCAAGAAGAAATGCGTGTCTTGAATCAGTTTTGGCGCGATATGCACCATCGTTTTTTACATCCGGAGTCGCAAGAGGCACAAACCTTCATGCTACGTTTAGAACAGCGTAAAGCACAATTGCAGAGATCCTATCCGTGGATAGATTAATTACTCCTTTTTTCCTTCTACAATCAGTACGATCTCTCCTTTAGGTGGAGTTTGTTTGTAATGCTCTGCTAATTCTGCTAATGTACCTCGTTGAGTATCTTCGTGCAGTTTGCTAATTTCTCGACTTACACTTGCACGACGATCTTTTCCCATTGCCTCAGCTAATTGTTCAAGGGTCTTTACCAATCGGAATGGTGATTCATAAATAATCATCGTATGTGTCTGTTCGGCGAGAATCTTTATGCGTGTTTGACGCCCTTTCTTTTGAGGAAGGAACCCCTCAAAATAGAATCGATCATTAGGTAATCCAGAATCTACTAAGGCTGGCACAAAAGCTGTTGCACCAGGTAGGCATTGTACTTCTACCCCCTTCTCTACGCAAGCACGTACCAGCATAAAACCTGGGTCAGATATACATGGTGTTCCTGCATCAGATATAAGCGCTACATTCATGCCTGTTGCGATACGCTTCGCCACCTCCTCGCTAGTTTCATGTTCATTAAACTTGTGATGGCTTTTTAATGGTGTATGGATGTCATAATGCTTAAGCAAGACAGACGATGTTCGAGTATCTTCTGCCAAAATCAGGTCTACCTCCTTCAGCACGCGTAGCGCGCGGAATGTGATATCTTCTAAATTGCCAACTGGGGTAGGAACAACGTAAAGCATTGGTCTTAATTCAAAATTCTTATTCTTAATTACCGAAGCGGCGTCTTAGTACGTTCTCAAAGAGTTGTACAGCGGTAGTTTCTTTGTCCCAATCAAACTTTTCTGATACATACTCCATTGCCTCATTCAACGAACTTAAGCCATTGAGTTCGTCCAATGTTTTTTGCATCAACTCTCCATTACCCGCGAACAACTCGCGTTGGAATAAGAAGCGATCACCTAATGATATAGCATGACGAATATCTTCTACTGCTGAACCAAAGAGAGTTGTCTGTGTTGGGCGTGATGCAGGTTTTTCTGCCGCGGGCTCTATGGTTGGTTCTTCTATTGCGGGCTCTGGTTCTATTGTTGGTATTTCTATTGTAGTAGGTGTGGCATCCATAGTAGGTATAACTTCCATCACAGGCTCTGGCTCGATAACTTCTTCGCTTTCTTCTAGAGTCTCAAGAGTTTCTAATTCTTTTTGCTCTACCTGCTCTTCTTCATCTTCCATCACGAGCTCGATCTCTATCTCTGGCTCTTCTTCTGATTGAACGGTTGGTTGTGCAGCAGGTTGAACTGTAAGAGCTGCTATCAATGCGGCTTGCTCAGTGATTTGTTGCTCTAGTTGGTTGATTTTACCTACTAATTCACAGTCCTGACTTTGCTTCTCTAACTGCGCTACACGAGCCTCTAGAGCAGCTACCTGCTGCTCCAAAGTGCTTGTGTATGCGGTTAATGCTTGAATTAAATTGTTCATTGTGTTCTAGTGCTAACATTTAATAATGTGGCTTAGCCACATGAATCACAACTCTGTTGCTTATTTTGTAGCGTCTTCCAATTTCTTCATCATAGCGAACATGAAGATCGCAGCTACGGCGCAAACAGCTACGAATACGCTCCATACGCCCCACAATGGCATATCGCCCCAGAGGTTACCACCGATAGATACGAGGTAGTTACCAATAGCGGTTGCTACGAACCAGCCACCCATCATCATACCCTTGTATTTTGGAGGAGCCACTTTACTTACGAATGAGATACCCATTGGGCTGAGAAGGAGTTCAGCGAAGGTCAGAATCAAGTAAGTGTAGATGAGTACGTTTGCATTTACAAAGGTAGCACCTTCACCTGCAACGCGAGCGAGTTCTTGTGCGTTAGGGGTGAGAAGACCGATACAAGCCACAGCCATTACGATGTATGCCACAGTAGCCACCACCATACCGAGTGCAATCTTACGTGGAGCAGAAGGCTCTTTGCCTTTCTTAGCAAGTGCACCAAACAATGCCATGCTGAATGGGGTCAATGCTACTACGTAGAATGGGTTAAATTGTTGGAAGATAGGAGCGCTCAAGGTGATACCCTCAGCAGAGATGTTGAGGTACTTGTATGCCAATACGCCGAGTGCTGCTACAATCACACCACCAGAAATCACTTTCGATTTTGTCTCTTTGCTTTGTACGAGTGAGAAACCAGCATATACGATTGCCACGATCATCACGAGGTTGATGATGTCAAACCACATTGTTTGTACGCCGGTGCAGAGTGGTTGTACGAACTCGTTAGCGAAGTAGGTCAAGGTCAAACCGTTTTGGTGGAATGCCATCCAGAAGAAGATCACCACAGCGAATACGAGGCAGAGTGCCACGATGCGCTTTTTGGTTTGCTCTGGAGTCAGTTCCTCTACTTTCGCGCCACCAGTTGCAGCCACTTGCTTTGCAGAGTTCTCTACATGCTTGAACCAAGGACGGCAAGCGTAGTAGATTGCGATACTGAGTACCAACGATGCGCAAGCTACCATGAAGGCAAAGTGATAACTGTCGTTCACGCTCACGCCGAGGCTTGTTTGTGCCCAGTCCATGATTTTCACAGCTGCGGTAGGAGCGAACATCGCACCAATGTTGATTGCCATATAGAAAAGTGAGAACGCTGCATCGCGCTTGTCTGCATATTTAGGGTCATCATAGAGGTTACCCACCATCACTTGCAAGTTTCCTTTGAACAGACCAGTACCGAAACTGATGAGTACCAATGCTGCAATCATCGCGCCCATAGCGGTGCCGCCTGCGCCCAGAGGAATTGCCAGCAATACATAACCTGCAAACATAACCATAATACCGATG
>JAZLDS010000007.1:0-57754 GCA_045614865.1 Paludibacteraceae bacterium
ACGCACCACCGCATAAGGAAACGTGTCATCCAGATAGGGTTTCTCGTGTTTGCCAAAATAGTTCTTATACATCGCTAGTACCGAGCTATTGGGTACCAGCGCAAAATCTTTTGTCACAGTCATCGTCTGCGCTAGAATAGGGCTAGTAAGTAGCAACGAGAGGAGAAATAATAGTATTTTTCTTGTCATTTTTCGTAAATTTTTAACTATTCTGCAAAAGTACTAAATTATTCTCATATATGCAAATTTTTGTAAAAATTTGAAACTACACCGAAGATCCACCCGTGATCAGGCGGGTGGTAATTGAGTGGTTTATGAGTTAGAAGATGAGGAGTGGTGCTGAAGGTTGAAAGTTGAAGGTCTAATGTTGAATGTCATAAAATGAGGACAAAAAAATCGCTACCCATGCAATTGCAGAGATAGCGATTTGTTGTATCAGTATGATCTTACAACGTCTCTAGTACGCGTTGGAGCCACTGCCAGCATTTGCCAGTAGAAGCGATGCTCAAGCGCTCTTGTGGAGAGTGGACACCAAACATTTGAGGGCCAATAGACACCATATCCAGATATGGATATTTCTCCAAGAACAAGCCACACTCCAAACCTGCGTGGATAGCCAAGACTTTTGGCTCTGCATCAAAGAGGTCGGCATAAGCTTTCTTGGTCACTTCCAACAATGGAGATTGAGGGTTAGGTGCCCAACCTGGATAACCATCACCGTGAGTAACCTCATCGCAAGCCAATGCCAAAGCACACTCTACCATCTGCTTGATATCGTGCTTTTTGCTCTCGATAGAAGAGCGTTGGCTAGTATTGATCTCGATATACGCACCCTTCTCGTCCTCGCGCATCTTGACGCTAGCAAGGTTAGTGGAAGTCTCCACCAGACCAGGCATAGTCTTCGACATGGCCGTCATACCATGAGGGCAAGCATAAAGAGCTTGAACCAAGACCTTAGCCTTATCCGCAGGGATAACCGTCTGAGGCATATCAGTGGTCTCCAGACTCATCGCAAAATCCTTCTCCACATCGCCAATCTCTTGCTCAATAGTAGCGATATAATGGTTGAGCATAATGCGAATATCCTCTTTGTTTGCCATAGGGATAACAATCACAGCCTCTGCCTCACGAGCAATAGCATTGCGTAAGTTACCGCCATTGATGCTCGCCAGTTGAACGTCAAAAGTTGAAAGTGCTTGATAGAGGAAACGCACCAAAATCTTATTGGCATTGCCACGACCTTTATTGATATCATCACCAGAGTGACCACCCATCAATCCATTTACCTTGAGATGAATAGCCAGCCTTTCGCCTTTCGCCTCTAGCCTTTCAGCCTCATAGTGCATTTTGGCGAGGGTGTCAATACCGCCTGCGCAGCCGATGAACACTTGACCGTCATCTTCAGAGTCGAGGTTGATGAGTTGTTTTCCATTGAGGCAACCGTCTTGCAAACGGAAAGCACCTGTAAGACCAGTCTCCTCGTCCACAGTAAAGAGGCACTCCAATGCAGGGTGTTGCAAGCTCTCCGAAGTGATAGCCGCCAACATCAACGCCATACCAATACCATTGTCTGCACCAAGGGTTGTGCCTTGAGCTTTGATAAAATCACCATCGATATAGGTATGAATAGGATCGTTATCAAAATCGTGAATAGTATCATTATTCTTCTCGCATACCATATCCATATGCGCTTGAAGAATCACGCCTGGCTTATTTTCATAACCAGGAGTGGCAGGTTTGCGCATAATGATATTGCCTGCTTCGTCCACACTGTGTTCGAGATTATGCTTTACAGCAAAAGCCTTGAGCCATTCAATGATTTTGCCTTCGCGCTTAGATGGACGAGGCACTCGGGTAATCTCATGGAAGATAGAGAAAACCTCTTGGGGGTGTAATTCTTGTATCATTTTTTTGGGATTTTTGGAGCCAAGAGCCAGAAGGAAAGACTAATAAGTATCATCTGGTTAGCCGTTACTAATATTTCTTGATTCTTGGTTCCTTATTCATTATTGACTATTCGTGATTAACGTGCTCATGTACGCTCTTAAGGAACTCTGTTGGGTAGGGTACGCGGTTTGGTCCTTCAGGTTGACCATAAGGATTGCGTAGGAATTGACCATCTTGCTCCTTGCGTTGTTGACCATCGAGATACTTGATAAACAAGTAGATACCCAGTTCTTTCCATGCCGCGGTAGATTCTTCCGCTTGTGCAACAGAATACTTAGTTAAGAACTCTGTGGCTTTCTCATGATCCATAGTCGCTACTTGTGTATCTACCGCCTGCACTTGTGCGTTGAACTTATCCTCCCATGCAGCTTGTACGTTTTTGATATCAGGCATCATCGCAGAATACTTGGTATATGCCCAGTTTGCTACGATATTGTATGTCCACCAAGCTGAGGTAGGCGAATAGGTGTACATATCGCCGTTGCCTTCTGCAAAGCAGTTTGGCACTTTAGTGATCTTACTATACATTGGCACATACAACGAAGATGCAGCATCATCTACTCCAAACCAAAGGATTCCGCCCGCCTTAGCACTCTCATAGCCACGCATTTGAGCGACGAATGACCAAGCTGTTTGTTGGGTAGCGATTGGACGTTCAAACCAATATTGTACAGAGTCCAATTTGAAGCCTAATGAGCCATAACGAAGCTTGCTGTTCCAAGGACCAGCATCTGGGCCTTGAGTAATATCCAATGGCGTACCCTCATATTGGTCACGCATGCAGTCTTTTAACTCTTGCGCACTTACCTTATGATTAGGTTTGATATACAGTGGCATACGCTCACCTGCGTACTTACCACCAGTTTCCACGAAAGTCTTACCGGATGCAAAGTCATAGTATTGCTCCATTTCCTCTGAGAACTTACGGAAGAAAGACCACACACGTGCTTCACAAACAAACAAGCCAGAGAAATCGTATGGGGCATAAGCCTCTTGGAAATTAAAATCCTTGTCCTTTCCTTCGAAATAGCCTTGCTTGCGAGCAAAAGAAACGACATCCTTGCTCCACATCCAATTCTCTTTATCCTTGAAATTAATCGTTGTAAAACGTGCTTGGTTGGCATGTGCTGCGATACAATCATCTGGCACGCGAGTAGCTACCCATACAGCGCCCTTCTCCACTTTGCCTTTACCAATAAGCTCCATCATCCACACCTCATTGGGATCTGCAATAGAGAAAGTCTCGCCACTAGATGCATAGCCAAATTCAGCAACTAGATCAGTCATACATTTGATTGCCTCACGCGCAGTCTTACAACGCTCCAAAGCAATATAAATCAGTGATCCATAGTCAATACCCTCGCCAACCTCCAACTCTGGGCGGCCACCCCATGTAGTCTCACCAATGGACAATTGATGCTCATTCATGTTACCCACTACGTTGTAGGTATGCGCCACTTGTGGGATAGTACAAAGGGGTTTGCCTGTATCCCAATCTTTCACTTCGCGTACCGCACCTTCAGCATAATCCGCAGCTGGTGCATGATGCAAAAAGCCATAGAGTGCATAACTATCAGCCGCATAAGAGATCATGGTACTTCCATCCACGGAAGCATCCTTACCGACCAGAAAATTGGTGCAGGCCATACCTGCCACCCATGCGCTACAGAGCGCGAATATCAAATAAATCTTTTTCATATATCCTTGCCTTTAAACTTTAAACTATAAACCATAATCTATAAACTAATATCCATTCGACCATCCACCTTTGCTTCTACCACTTTTACCTGCTTGATATACTGGATGTATACATCTCGGATCTTTTGGTTTGATTTCCACACATTGATACTATTCTTCAGGGGCAACATGCCATCATTACCCTGACTAAGGTAATTACTTGTAGCTACGGTATAATAAGCCTCTGGAACAATCTCTTTGCCTGCGATTTTCGCGGATAGCACTTTTCCCGCCTTTGCCTCCATTCGTAGCCCTGCAACACCTTGACCGCCAGTCTTTGCGAAGACTTCACAAAGGTCTAGGATGTCTTTACCGGAAAGAGTGAGTACCACCAATTCATTATCAAATGGCATCAATTCAAACACATGTCTAAACGTAATATTTCCAGCTGCCCAATTACAACGCATACCCCCTATATTTACCACAGCCATATCAACGTTTGCCGGATAAAATCCTTTGGTCATCTCAAACAATGCATCACTAGCCCAGTTAAGCATTGTGCATTCAGGTTGATGTACCGTCAATGCATTTGGCGCATAGCCTATCGGATCTCCTAGTCGCCTTTCCAAATCTTCTTTAATTGGAGCCAAGTAATTCACATACGATGTATCTTGAATCGAATCCAACGTAGAATCAACCAATAAAATTTCTCCAACGACCTTTCCCACATGATGCGGACGATGGCAAGCCCACATGGCAAGCGAAAGAAGTAGCAATAATAGTATTTTCTTCATTTTTCAGATCAATAGCATAAATACGAAATAAATTTCCGTGCAAATTTACAACTTTTTTTTCAATTATGCAAAATATAGTATGCTTTTTTTGTAAAACCAACTTATTTCCTCACAAATACAACAAAAACTCCCACCCTCATACGAGGGCAGGAGTTTTGCTATCTATCGGAAAACAACTTAAGGTAGCATCACTACCTCAAATACATTACCACTTTCAACCAACTGCTTCAGTGTAGCTTGTACAGTCTCCGCAGTGATAGCCTCTACAGCTGCTTTATAATCGGTGATGTAGTTAATACCATTCTTATAGTACATGCTGAGTACATCTTCCCAATAGCCGTTCTTCTCCAAATCTTCCTCAAAATCTTTGAGCATAGACTCTTTCTCTTTTTGGAGGTCTTTAGCCAAAGGACCATTCTCCACGATTGTCATCACTTCCTCGTGGATGATGCTCATAAGTTTCTCTTGCTTCTCCGGATCGGTATCAAACTGCATGATGAGTTGTGCGTATGATACTGGATAACGATTCATCCATCCAGCACAACCTACACCATATGAACCGCCTTCTCGCTCGCGGATAGACTCTAAATAGCGAGTAGAAAGAATACGGCCAATCATCTCCATATTGAGATCATTTGCCAAAGTAAATGGCATATCATATGAAGTATATTGGATACGGTTGCTAGCCGTCTTAGTTTCCATTTGGCGAGTAAAATAGTTCTTTTGAACGCCCATTGCCACGCGCACTTTATCGTCGGCTGCTTTCTCCAATTTCTTGCTGGTCTTCAATCCACCCAACCATGTGCAAACCTGCGCCTGGAAAGCTTTATCTGCTGGATCTACATTTCCTACGAAGCAGAAAGTAAAGTCTGCAGGATTAGCAAAACGTGTTTTGTAAATCTCCAACGCTTTGTCCAAAGATACTTGAGCGAGCAACTCCTTATTGAGAATCATAGTGCGCTCAGAGTAATTGCTTGCCATCATTTGCACAGAATCAGAGAAAGCTACTTTAGGGTTCTTTTCACGGTTAGCAAGTTGAGACTCAAGAATACTCATCAACGTTTGGAAAGATTCCTCATCACGGCGTGGAGCAATAAAATAGAGGTAGTTGAGTTGAAGCAACGTCTCAAGATCCTTGATTGTACTTGAACCATTCACGCTTTCGCTATATGCACCAATGCTAGGAGAAACAGATACACGTTTGCCCGTCAATGCCTTTTGCAAGTCGGTTGCGCTCATATCTGCCAAACCACCCAACTCCACTACACTGGTAGCCAAAGTTGCAGAAGGAAGATCCGCAGCGGCAACCAACGAATTACCACCTTGTGAGAAAGCGTAGAAGAGAATCTCATCTTGCTTGAAGGTAGTAGGTTTAACGACTACGCGCACGCCATTCGACAAAGTCCATTCTGTGGTACCAAGAGTTTCGTTGTAAGCTGTCTTTTTGATCTTACCAGCCTTTGGAGCGGTTTCCACGAGGTTCTCACGAATAGCTTCCTCTACTGGAGCTTCGATCTCCTCATTCTTCACTGCTGCTAAGAATTCTACAGCCTCTGCCTCGGTAGGAAGAACTACATTCTCGTCCTCTGGAGCTTGGAAAGAGATAATGAGGTTCTCGTCAGTTACCAAGTTTTTCGCAAGCTGGTTGAGCATATCTACGCCCAACATAGGCAACACCTGTTGTACCATTTGATACTCCCAAGCTATACCAGGAATAGGCTCATCGCTCAGATAGTGACGTATATATTCTTGTGCATACATGATGTTGCGCACGGTGTTGCGCTCGTTGTAAGACTTCTCATAAGCCGATAGAGTCTCTTTCTTTACGCGATCAAGTTCCGCAAAGGTAAAACCATAGCGACGCATCTTCTCCAATTGGGTGAGCAAATCTTTGTATGCAGCTACCTCTTGACCTTGCTTAGCCAAATACACTGCCACAAACGCATCTTTCTCTTTTACCAACTCGCCATAGTAGGAACCTGCACCTACAAAAGTAGCTTCTGGCTTCATGCTGAGTTCTGAAAGGCGGTTGTTGAACATATCGCATACGAGCTCAATGGCAAGACCTTGCACATAAGACATATCGGTGCAGCGGAATTGCTTTGGCAATTGAGGTTTTTTGAACTCCATCTCTATGCGAGTATATTGTGCCTCTTTGTCGCGAACGATGGCCACGATTGGTTCAAGGTTATCATCCACAGAGTACAGTGGGCGCTCGCCACGATTTACACGCGCAGGCACATCTGCCCACAACTCCTTGATCTTTTGTTCCACCTTGTCCACATCAATATCACCCACTACGATGATGGCTTGGTTATCTGGTCCATACCATTTCTTATAATAATCACGAAGCGCATCATACGTAAAGTTATTGATCACAGCTGTATCACCAATCACATCGCGTTTTGCATATTGACTACCTGGGTACTTAAGTGGATTGATAGCTTTCCACATACGACGGTTAGCTTGTGCACCTGTACGCCACTCCTCACGGATTACACCACGCTCGTTATCAATTTCGTCCTCTAAAAGTGAAAGACCGCAAGCCCAATCATGCATTACCAACAACGCAGAGTCAATGATCCCTTCGCGAACAGTTGGCACTTCAGAAAGACGATAAACCGTTTCATCTAGTGAGGTGTAAGCGTTGATGTTTCCACCGAAGTTCACACCAATAGATTCGAAATACTCAATAATCCCCTTACCCGCAAAATGCTCTGTTCCATTAAAGGCCATATGCTCAAGGAAGTGAGCAAGACCATTTTGATGGTCTTCTTCCATGGTTGCACCTACGGCTTGTGCAATATGGAACTCCGCACGTTGCTTAGGATGTTCGTTGTGACGAATATAATAAGTCAGACCATTCTCCAACTTGCCCACGCGTACTGCCGAATCAATAGGCAGCGGTTGTGGTTGTTGCGCCACCGCTACAAACGACAACGCCAGCACCAAAATGCTTAAAATCAACTTTTTCATATCTTATATTTTTTTAGATCGCCTTCGGCTATTTAGCTACCGTTGGCTGTTATATGTTAGACCATTTCATTGTTATTGGCCAGAGTCTCAGTATCTTGGCTCTTGGTTCCTTGATCCTGACTCTCCACAATTTCCTCTTTCTTCTTGCGTGGCGCACGTTTCTTTTTTGGCTGTTCTGCTTCAGCTGCTTGCATCGCTTCATTCGCCTCAATGATTTCATCCGTGCGACTAGTCCATGGACGAGCACCCAAGATAGCCTCTACATCGTCTGAGGTAATCACCTCTTTCTCAATCAAGAGCTCTGCCAATTTATTATGACCTTCTGCGTTCTCCTCCAAAATCTTCTTCGCACGCGCCATTTGCTCGGCAATAATAGCAGCAGTCTCAGCGTCGATGACTTCGGCTGTTTTCTCAGAATATGGTTTGGTAATTCCCATATCATATCTACCAGTGGAATCATAATAACTCAAGTTCTTGAGCTTATCCGACATTCCATAGTACGCCACCATGGCGTACGCTTGCTTGGTCGCACGCTCTAGGTCGTTTAGTGCACCCGTAGAAGTTTGTTTGAGGAATACCTCCTCTGCCGCACGACCACCAAGGAGCGAACATAAGTTATCCATGATATGGTCTTTGTTCGTTAGCTGTCTTTCTTCTGGCAAGTACCACGCTGCGCCTAATGCCATGCCACGAGGAACGATAGTCACTTTCACAAGTGGATTGCCATAACGCAACAACCAAGAGATAGTAGCGTGACCTGCTTCGTGATATGCCACAGAGCGTTTCTCTTCCTCGGTCATCACTTTGTTCTTACGCTCCAAACCTCCGATGATGCGATCCACCGCGTCCATAAAATCCTGCTTGGTCACCTTCTTGTGATCATTACGAGCTGCAATCAAAGCTGCTTCATTGCAGACATTAGCGATATCCGCACCAGAGAAACCAGGGGTTTGCTTAGCTAAGAAATTGATATCTATTGTGTTGTCCAACTTGATAGGTGCCAAGTGCACACCAAAAATCTCTTTGCGCTCTTGCAAGTCTGGCAACTCCACATGAATCTGACGGTCAAAGCGTCCAGCACGCAACAAGGCTGAATCCAATACATCCGCACGGTTAGTAGCTGCCAAAATAATCACACCTGAGTTGGTGCCAAAACCGTCCATCTCGGTTAGCAACTGGTTTAATGTGGACTCGCGCTCATCGTTGCCTCCGCCCATAGCGTTATTGCGACCACGAGCACGGCCGATAGCGTCGATCTCATCGATAAAAATGATTGCTGGCGATTTCTCTTTGGCTTGACGGAACAAGTCACGTACACGACTCGCACCCACACCCACAAACATCTCCACAAAGTCACTACCTGACATCGAGAAGAATGGTACATTCGCTTCACCTGCTACGGCTTTTGCTAATAAGGTTTTACCTGTTCCTGGAGGGCCAACCAACAACACACCTTTAGGAATTTTACCACCCAAGTCAGTGTATTTTTTAGGCTCTTTCAAAAAGGACACGATCTCCTCTACCTCTTGCTTCGCGCCAGCTAAACCTGCTACATCTTTGAAGGTTACTTTGCCTTTCTTGTCCTTGTCAAACACCTCTGCTTTAGCTTTGCCGACGTTGAATATTCCACCAGGACCACCGCCCGCAGCATTAGTCATACCACGGCTCATCCATACAAAGAAGAGCACAATCAAAGCGAAAGGCAAAATATTGACTAATATCAAATACCAATCTCCTTTGGACTTGGCATAACTCACATCTATAGCCGCTTTACCCGCTTCTTTGCGTGTAAAGTTTACATTGTCAATATACTTGGCAAACTCCTCTACCGAAGGAACAAGAACATTGAGCTCGCCCTTGGACTTCTCTCCGGCCTCTTGATTGCTAAATACAAGGGCATACTTCTCTGGACGAATCTTAGCTTTCGCCGTATTGTCGTCATATACTGTGACAGAAGCTACTGCATCGTTGTTGATATATGCAGTAAACTTCGTATAACTCAGGTCTTTATCTGTAGTTTTCTCACCGATAGGAAAGAAGAACATCAGTAGCAGACCTCCCATTATAACATAATATAGCCACGACCAGCGCGACTTCTTTGGTTGTTGTTTTTGATTAGGTTGTTTAGGTTTTTGTTCAGCCATTTTACTTGTTAGGTTAAAAAAGTTTTAAAAGTTCTTATCTCGACCACAGGTCTCAAACGATTAATTTGCACGCAAATTTCACCAAGAGAGTTTTAAGGATTACACTTCTGGTATTTCTGTAATCTTACCATCTGCCCATAAATGCTCAATATCGTAGTAAGCACGTGGTTCACGTTGCATGATATGTACGAAGATATTTCCGTAATCCAGCACGATCCATTCAGCGTTGTCACGACCATCTACGAACAATGGATGCACATGTGTTTGTGTACGAACGAAGCTATCCACCTCGTCTGCTATTGCACATACTTGAGTGTTTGATCCACCCTCTGCAATCACAAAAAACTCTGCTGGCGCAACTGGCAATTTGCGCAAATCAACGGTTACGATACGTTGTCCTTTACGATTCTGAATACCTTCGATAATCGTTTCTACTAATTTCTTTGTTGATACTTCTTTCATTATGTTGTTTGATTTATTTCTATTTTTCTTCCTTACAAAATCCTTGCCAAAACGCTACCATTCTGCCATTTTGGCACAGAGTTTCTCTAATTAAGACTGCAAAGGTACGAAAAAATATGCATGTGCACAAGAAAAAATGCAGTTTTTTAGAAAAAGATAGATTTTATCTATCTAATATGCTTATTATAATAGCAGATTTGCATAATTCACCAAAATATCGTAACTTTGCACCCAAAAGAATTGCGCTGTACATGTACAACCCATCACTCATAACTTATCACTCATAACTCAAACTTGTCTATGTTTATCATTGGCATTGCAGGCGGTACCGGCTCTGGAAAAACAACCGTGGTACGCAAACTCATCGAACGTCTTCCTCATGGCGAAGTAGTCGTTATTCCTCAGGACTCCTACTACAACGATAGTAGCCACATACCTTTTGAGGAACGTCAGAACATCAACTTTGACCATCCAGATGCATTTGACTGGTCGCTCTTTGCGAAACATATCGAAATGCTCAAAAACGGCGAATCCATCGAGCAACCCGTATATGACTATATTACATCATCCCGCCAAGATAAGACTATCCACGTAGATCCTCGTGAGATTATCATTGTGGAAGGCATTATGGCTTTACATGACCCTACTTTACGCCAACAGATGGATCTCAAGATCTTCGTAGATGCCGATGCAGATGATCGTCTAATTCGGGTAGCACAGCGAGATATTGTAGAACGCGGTCGTACAATTGAAGCGGTAATGGAACGCTATCAACGTGTACTCAAGCCAATGCATGAGCAGTTTATCGAGCCATGCAAGCGTCATGCAGATGTTATTATTCCACAAGGAGGACATAATGCAGCTGCTATCAACATGCTTCTTAAATTTGTAAAACAAGAACTCAAAGAAAAGAAATAATGCTCTACCTACAGCTCTTCTGGACATATCTCAAGATAGGCACCTTTACTATTGGAGGTGGCTATGTGATGTTGTCCATGATAGAGCGGGAGATAGTAGATCGTAAGGGATGGATTAACCGTGAGGAGTTCATGAATATGATCGCCCTCGCGCAAGCTGCTCCGGGATTAATTGCGGTGAATTCGGCGATTTTCATTGGTTGGCGTATCGGAGGATGGCGTGGAGTGATCGTCACAGTATTAGGTGCAGTTCTTCCATCATTTTTCATCATTTTAGCCATTGCTATGGTCTTTCAAGAGTACAAAGACCTACCTGCAGTGGAAGCAATCTTCAAAGGTATCCGTCCTGCCGTTGTAGCTTTGATTGCAGCCCCACTCTGTCGCATGGCAGTTAATGCCAAAATCACATGGGCAACAGCCATCATTCCTATTGCAGGCGCGCTACTCATCTGGCTTGGCGGACTTTCTCCTATTTGGGTAATCCTGATCACGGTCTTTGCTACCCTAACATATACCTATCTGATAGAAAGGAAAAGAAAATGATTTATTTGCAGTTATTTTTAAGTTTCTTAAAGATTGGATTCTTCGGTTTTGGCGGTGGATTAGCAATATTCTCCCTCATTCAACACGAAGTGGAAGCACATGGTTGGATGACACAAGAGGAATTTATAGACATCTTGGCCGTCAGCCAAGTCACTCCTGGTCCTATTGGCATCAACTGCGCTACTTATGTAGGCTATACAGCTACGGGCAACATATGGGGCAGTATATTGGCTACGACAGCCATCGTTATCCCAAGTTTGATTATTATGCTATCCATTTGCAAAGTTTATTTCTATATAAACACTCGATTTCAACGCAATATTTACTTTACACGCACTATGCACATGTTGCGATTATCCGTACTAGGTTTAATTGCATCCGCGGCACTCTTACTTATCAAACCTATTGGACAAAACTCTGTTAGTTTTATAGATTGGAAGAGTTGGGTTATTTTTGCAGTTGTGTGTATGTTCACCATTTTACCCATGTGGGCTAAAAAGTCCGAATTCAACGGGGAAAAAAGTGCCGCCTTCTTCAAGGCAGCACTTGATATCATCTCCCATCCTATCACTCTAATTATTCTTGCAGGAGCAGCAGGATACGCGATTTATTAATCGACATGTAAAATACCTATATCTTATATTACCATTCACCTCCCGTACAATCAGTAGGAGTGAAATAAAGTTTGGTAGAATCACCCATCCAGGTGAAACGATAAATATCATATACATTCTTATCCAACGGATAAGTCAATGGTGCATCCAAGGATGACATACCTGTGTAATATGTCTTTCCCATTTCAAAACTAGTACGCGAAGTACCATCACCTTCACCGTCATTCTCGTGCGCATATATACCATACAATATTCGGTCATAGTCGCCATTGTACACCTCATCGAAGCGAGAAAGAAAATATTGACCTGGGTTTTCCCATCCCTGTTCACGTAAAGTGATGCTATCAATTGTTTCGCCTACCCAAGGGGTATAGGAATTAATTTCGCCTAATGTATCCTTAGGATAGACGTAATCCCACTGTCCCTCCACACGATACTCAAATAGCATAGGTACCTGACTAGTAGAGTCAGTGGTAATAGTTTCGATAAACAATGTTCCAACAGGCTTATTGGAATTAGGATCCACCACAAAGGCATAGACCCAATAAGTTGTAGAAGGATGCAACAACGTGAAGTAGCGATTGGTGTTGCCATATTGCAACGCATACGAAGCAAAGTCTGCCACAAAAGGTGCCATGTTTTGGAGCTGTCGGTTACGCCAAAATAGATAGTCTACATACGCACTATCCAACGCCAACAACATAAATTGCTTAGCGACCTTATTAATGTCATCAATATCCTCTCGAATATGGTGTATACCAGTCAAATAGAAGGCTTTTTTGTCGGTCGAAAACTCCACATTAACATATCCTGCAGATATTTGTTTTACTTGGATATCAATTGTTACATCTTCGGTCTGTGCTACCGCTTTCTCAAATTCGCATCCCATCAGAGTTAACATTAACAAACAAGTAATGCCTAAGAACCATTTTATTTTGTTAGAAGTCATACTTACCCTCCTCTTCTTTCTCTTCGTTGATCAATAGATTCTGTACTGCAAAAATAAATCGCAAACAAGTTACCTGATGGCTACCATAATATCCTAAATTATATTGGATATTGGCTCCTTTCCACTTTGTTTTGGCACGCACTGCATTGTCATAAGGCACACTCTCGTCCTCAATCGAGTGCATGATAAACACAGGTGCTTCGGGTACCCAAGAATAACTCAAGATAGAGTTGTTCGTCATAGCCTTATAAAGCTCCGAAACCTCATCACTGGTGCGATCCATACCTTTGGTAGTAAGCAAGTCAGAAGTAACTCGTGAGCCCATCATTTGATTGAGTTGTTTAGCCGTATAACGTTTGCTATTTACCCAAGCATCCAAATTTTCGTAGATATGTGGTGCCATCAATTCCTTCATATCTAAGTTGAGCTTGTTTCCGACAATCATACCTTGCATCATGATAGGTACTGCACAAGGATAACTGGCCACGTTGGTTTCCACAAATCGGTCATAGGTAGTTTTGACGTCATAGGGACCACCTCCTGCAAAGACGCGTCGAATCTTCACATCTTCATCATGATGCTCAATGAGGTGTTGAACAGCCATTGTAGTAGCTCCACCTTGTGAATATCCCATCAAGTAGATATCGTCGTATTGCGGTTTCCAACCAGCTTCCTTCAGAAAAGGAATTACTGCTTTATACATATCCAACACGTTGCGGGCTGTCAAATCCATCACCAAATAGGGGTGTACCACATCAACCGTCACACCATATCCGATATAATCAGGTACAATAAGTGCATATCCTAATTTAACCAAAACCCCTTCCAAAGGGAAAGTGTTGCTTGGAGCTTCTAAGTTGCTTCCAATGGTGAAGTGCGACACCAATATACAGCGTTTTATCTTACCATCAGCAGGCAAGAGTACTTTGCCTGACAATACGATTGGATTACCATCCACATCAATAGACTCATATACACCAGATAACTCAATAACTTTTTTAGCATTCGAAAAATCAATTAGATTCTGAATGATATGTTTCATATTTGTGGAAGAAGCACGCTTGGGACCATTTTTAATTGGAGTATTCTCCTGTTGACTTCCCAACGCTTCTCCATCCATGTCCTTGATGCCACCATTAGCCACGAGCTCCTCCATGTCCGTATTCTGCTGACTTACCACACGGAACATACCAGGTGCTGACTTTACATCATCAAAATTCACGTAATCGTTATCGCCCATTTGGCATGACGTCAAGAGCACTGAAAATAATATTATTTTACAAAAATGTTTCATGATTTTATAATCTTAAGCCTACAGAGGCGGTCATAATACGCGAACCTAACATATATACTTCTTCCGAACTATTTAGAGAAAACATTCCACCTACTTCCAATGCGCCATACCAGCGTCCTTTACCAACACAGACACCCAAAAGTGTAATATTGAACGCAGGAGCAGCCACTGTTTCACGTCCTTTGTAGTCCAATTCTGTACCTGTATTGATATTCAGACCCGCTCCTATTGCAGAATAGAGAGAGACATATTCGTAGCGACAATAGGAGAAACGTACTGTAGGTACAATCGCAATATTGTGAAACTCTCTATTAGCTTCACGTCCCAGCTCTTCGCCTTTTCCGTTGCGCAAGACATTATCCCACACAACACCGCTATAATCCATCAAGAGTCCAAAACTATAGCGATAGTTTAGACGATATAGGTATTCCACAAACCAGTGCTGCGTATAGCGAAAATTCTCGTCGTATTTTGCCTCGTAGTCTTGTGGAAGATCATTTTGGTGTCCCAAATCACGCCAGATGAGTGTTTCAAACAATTGATCACCCCATCCCACACGTAGGTAGTGTGGCATATCAACAGGAGCATGACGGCGTATGTCACGTAGAGAATCGCGATAGGATTTGATTTCCAAACGTGCTGAATCGCGATATTCGTACAACAGGTGTTGCATTGAGTCGATTTTTACACGCACATCACGAATAGGACTGATCTTCTCTGCATGAACGCTCAAAGCAAATATGCTTAACAATATTATCCAATATAATCGTTTCATTATTGCACATTACTAACACGAGTGCCCAATGAATCTTGGGCACTCGCATTAAGATCTTCATTATTAAATGCCTAGACTTGCTTTGATAGCAGGTACTTTAGCCTCTGCTTCGGCGGTAGCTGCTTCATAGTCAGCTGGAGTAGCCATTACGGCAGGAATCTCGAAGTAGAACTTGATCTTTGGTTCGGTACCACTAGGGCGAACCGAGATTTTTAGACCACCTTCGGTATAATATTGGAGCACATTGCTTGTCGCATTAAGCGCCATAGTGATAGGAGTCTCCACCCATTCGCCATTCACGAGTTCGCGTTGAACGAGCGTCTTGAAGTCTTTGGTCTTCACCACCTTATCGCCAGCAATCTCCACAGGAGGGTTTTGACGGAAGTTAACCATCATAGCCTGAATCTCCTCGGCACCAGTCTTACCAGGGCGAACCACGTTGATAGTAGTCTCACGTTGGAATCCATACTCCATATAAATATTGAGGAGATAATCGTAGAGGGTCATGCCATTGTCCTTGGCATAAGCAGCAATCTCGCAGATAAGGCAGATAGCAGAAGGCGAACATTTATCGCGTACAGCATCGTAAGGCAAGAAGCCGAAACTCTCTTCGCCTCCACCGATGTACTTGCGGGTACCTTCCCACTCGCGGATACGATTGGCAATCCACTTGAAGCCAGTATATTCGTCGGTCAAGGTCACGCCTTGAGCATCTGCAATCTTACGAATCAACTCGCTGGTAACGATGGTCTTAACTAGATAGTGCTCAGGACGAAGTTTGCCAAGTTTCTTCATATTGTTGATGATGTAGTAGCAGTACATCATACAGGTTTGGTTGCCGTTGATGATGGTCCATTCGCCCTTGTCATTGCGGCAAACAATAGCCAAACGGTCTGCATCTGGGTCAGACGCGATCACGAGATCGGCGTTGAGTTCGGTACCGAGTTTCATACCCATAGTCATCGCCTCAGCGTTCTCTGGGTTAGGACTTTGTACGGTAGGAAAATTACCATCAATGATCATTTGCTCAGGCACTACGTGGATATTCTCAAAGCCCCAAGAGCGGAGGCACATAGGGATAATGTGGCGTCCTGCTCCGTGGAGAGGAGTATAAACAATGTTAAGATCTTTCTGACGGAGGATAGAGTCTTGATCGATCATAACAGTCTTAACCGCTTGCATATAATCGTAGTCCATCTCACCACCAATCACCTCGATAAGGTGCTCGTTACCAGTCATTTTTACATCAGCAAGAGTCACCTTGTTCACCTCGTCGATGATACCTTGATCATGTGGTTGGAGCACTTGGCTACCATCTTCCCAATAAGCCTTGTAGCCGTTGTACTCTTTAGGATTGTGACTTGCAGTTACATTCACACCACCTTGTGCGGATAGATGACGGATAGCAAAGCTTACCTCTGGTGTTGGACGAAGGCTCTCGAATAGATACACTTTGATACCATTGGCAGCGAATACCGCAGCTACGGTCTCAGCGAAGAGACGACCATTATTGCGGCAATCGTGACCAACCACAACACTAACGGTGTCACCCTTAAGAGTCTCAAAACCACCTTGTTGTTGCACTTTCAAAAGATAGTTAGCATAGCCTTGAGTAGCTTGTGCCACGATGTATTTGTTCATACGATTGGTACCAGGTCCCATGAGTCCACGCAAACCGCCTGTACCAAACTCGAGGGTACGATAGAAACTATCGATAAGTTCAGTTTTGTCCTCAGCCTCGATCATCGCTTTGACTGCGTCTTGTGTCTCAGCATCGTAAGGTGCTTTAGTCCATTGCTCAGCAATAGCTAATACATTTTGAAGTTCTTCGTTTTTCATTTTATACGTATTTTTAAATCTTATTCTCTATTTTATTTATACTTCTTCAGATTTTTCTTGCTCAGGGCTATATGAGCAGATTTCTGAATTAGACGTTTTTGCTCTTTCGTCATCTCCGAATTTTTATAAGTATTTGTACAACAGTTCTTTCCAGTCAACAACTCATACCACACACAAGCAGCAGTATATCTACCATATACATAATTTAAGTGATATCCATCTCTACAAAGAGTATCTCCCAACTTGGTTTTACGCGCTAACTTAATCGCTTCACCACAAGGAATCAAAGTTAATTCTGGATATCGCTTTACCAACGCTTTTGTAGCCGATTGAATACTATCATCCATGATCTGCTGACTCTTCTGATAACGAGGGAAAGCTGGATGTTTAGCATCTTGCGAATATGACCATGTCTGCATCCAACACAACTGAGCATCAGGCTGATACGCACGTACAGTATCCACCAATTCACTCAAATAAGGCTCGTAAGAAGACTGTATACCACTATCATGACTAGCTTGCTGGAAAGAGATATAATCCCATTTTTGTAGTTTCAATGCTTGACGAAGTGAATATCCCTCGTTTAAGGTGCGCACTCCATGCTCTATATAGCGAAAGCTATAAGCCGCTGTATCTCTGAGTAAAAAAGTATGATGTTGCTCCAAAGAACATCCTCCATAGTATAAATTTCCAATAATAATAGGTTGTTTACCTGCCTCACACAAAGGTGCAAGTTCTTGCTCCACCGCATCCCATGAGAAACTATTACCAATACACAATACACGAAGCGTATCGCGCGCCATCAGTGAGGTACTGATTACTATACATGACAATAAAATAAACCCTATACGTCTCATTATAATCAAAGTTTTACAAATTTGCCACAAAGGTAGTATTTTATTTTGAATTATGCAAAAAAAAGTGTATTTTTCTATTTCCAGCATAGACAATGTTGTTCGAAAAATAGAATTATCCCTATTTAGTAATACCTTAAGAAGGTATATTTTTTTAAAGTTATTTGTATATATGGTAAAAAAGTAGTAACTTTGCAGCATAATTCATCAAAACCATGAACAGTTCAAAAATATTAATTTGGATCATTTTTTTCTGGTGTATCCTCCAATCTACTTGGGCAATTACACCTTATCGATATCATGAAGTAGATAGTGCAATTTATTCTGCAATAGCCGATTCTATCATTCCAGGAGCGGTATTATGCGTAGTAGACGGTGGTGAGATTTCCTATCTTAAAGCCTATGGCAATCGTGCCATATACCCAGAAGTAGAAGAAATGACACCGCACACGATTTTTGACTTAGCATCGCTTAGTAAACCATTGGGAGCAGGAACTGCTGCATTGCTACTTGTTCAAGAGAATAAATTATCCGTTGAAGATTTGGTAAGCAGTTATATTCCTAATTATCATTCAGATGTAACCATTCGCCATTTGATGAAACATTACTCAGGATTACCCGCCTATTTTGCAGCAGCACCTATGGAAAAAGTATTCCTAGAACGCAGCAAAACAGCAGAAAACATACAGGCACGACGCGACTTTATGGTGGATAGTATTGCAACCTGTAAACGTCCTACAGCAGTTGATGAGAAGTACCGATACTCCTGCTTGAATTTCATTTCCTTACAACGTGTAGTGGAAGTTATCACTCAAATGGATATTAACTCCTACCTTCGAAACACTCATTACAAAAAAATAGGCTTAAGTACAACTGGTTGGTTACCAAATGACAGTTTATTCTACCGTATTGCTCCAACCGAGTGCATTGACACAGCATGCTTACGAGGTCAAGTGCACGACCCCCTCGCACGTATTATGATGGGAGGTATATCTGGAAATGCAGGTATATTCTCTAGCGCAGAAGACGTTGCCAAATGGGCAATCTGGTTTATGAATTTACCCGATGAAACACGCAATAATGGTTGCAATGCAGGACTATGGACAGATAGCGTATCAACCTCCACAAATCTGCGCACTTTAAGTTGCCGTCATACGGGATATACTGGTACAAGCATTTCCATCCTACCAGAATATAAACGCGCAGTAGTACTACTGACCAACCGCGTTCACCCAAAGGACGAGCATAATCTAAGTGCGCTACGCAAAACCGTCAATAACGCACTTATACCATAACTTAAGAAAAAGAAGAAATAATTAATATTTTATTTCCTTCAGATACTCAATTATCACCTTGCCCATCTTCGGACTCTTATACACGTGTGATCCATGATCTTCCCCAGGTAGGAATAACACTTTACCCTGAGGAATATTTTCTGCTATCGCGCGCGTATGCGCGGTATCAATTAGGTCATATTCACCTGCTACAATCAATGCTGGGCACTGAATAGTTTGCATATCAGAAAAAGTCATTTGAGGCTCGTATAACATCATCTTGACCAAAGGGGCAATTGAATCTTGCTCTTTTTGTTTAGAAAACTCTGTCCATAAGTTTGCTTCTAAACCTTCAGGAAAAAGATTTGCTCCACTAGTAATTATAGCCCCTGCAGTACCTGGATGCAGCAGCTCCATTTGTAAAGCAATATTTCCACCATCACTCCAACCAAATAATGTAGGCTTATCTAAATCTAACTCTTGAATCAAGGCATACACATCTTCTGCCATATCTACATAATGGTATTCTTCCAACGGAGCATTTGCACCTTGTCCACGAGAGTCAAGGGCATAAACCAGATAACCAGCAGAGTCTAATTGATCTATCATTATAGACAAATGATCATGCTCGCCGCCGTTACCATGCAGCAAGATGACGGGTTCGGCATTTTCCTTGCCTTGGATCTGATAGACAAGATTGACGCTATTGACGTCAATATCCCTGATTTCATCGAGATGTTGAGGACGGAAAACAGGCATCAAGCAGAGGATGATGCTCACAAAAAGGAGAAGGAAAGGATACTTGGTTTTTGGGGTTGATTGCATGGTATCTTTATTTGTTTGTATAGGATTAAAGTGTAAAGGCAAGAACAAAAGAGTACCTAACATTTTCATGTTAAGCACTCTTTTTGACTTTTAAAGAATTTTCAAAAACACTTTCAAGTAAACTTGAGTGATTTTGAGTTTTCTTTCAGTACCGCGAGCGGGACTTGAACCCGCACAGCCATCACTGGCCAAAGGATTTTAAGTCCTTCGTGTCTACCGATTCCACCATCGCGGCTCAAAATCGAGTGCAAAGGTACAAAATATTTACGATTTGACCAAGTACAATGTACGTTTTTTTGAAAATAATCGTAAAATTTTTAAATTTTGCCTCAATTTTGGGGTATTTGTATTAGTATGCAATTGCGAAAATAACGCGTTGCGCACTTGGTTTTCCAGTATAGATACACTTACCTGGAGTCTTGTCGCCCTCCAAAGGAATACAGCGGATAGTAGCCTTGGTCTCTGCCTTGATCTTCTCCTCTGTCTCAGGAGTACCATCCCAATGGCAAAGCAAGAAGCCAGGTTTCTTGATCTCCTCTTTGAAATCTTCCCAAGTGTCCACCTCACGGGTATTCTCTAGGCGGAAGTTAAGCGCTTTTTGGTAAATATTATTTTGAATTTCTTTGAGTAGGTTTTGAATTGTTTCAACAATACCATTGAACGCCACAGTCTCTTTAGTCAATGTGTCACGGCGAGCAAGCTCTACAGTGCCGTTCTCCAAGTCACGACCACCCATAGCGATGCGCAAAGGTACACCCTTGAGTTCGTATTCTGCAAACTTGAAGCCAGGAGTAGCCTTGTCGCTTGCATCCACTTGTACGCGGATACCGAGTTTCTTGAGTTCGTCTGCCAATGGATTGAGTTTAGCCATCAGTTCGTCCAATTGCTCTTGCTTCTTGAAGATAGGCACGATAACTACTTGAGTAGGAGCAAGATTTGGAGGAAGTACAAGACCATTATCATCCGAGTGAGTCATGATGAGCGCACCCATAAGGCGAGTAGAAACACCCCAAGAGGTAGCCCAAACATACTCAAATTTGTTCTCTTTGTTGAGGAAAGTTACGTCGAATGACTTAGCGAAGTTTTGACCCAAGAAGTGGCTCGTACCGGCTTGGAGTGCCTTACCATCTTGCATCATTGCTTCGATAGAGTAAGTGTTCAAAGCTCCTGCGAAACGCTCATTTGGAGATTTCACACCCTTCACAACTGGGATAGCCATCACTTTTTCTGCAAAGTCAGCATATACATCCAACATAGTAGCTGCGTAGTTCTCTGCCTCCTCCTCTGTAGCGTGTGCAGTGTGACCCTCTTGCCAGAGGAATTCAGCAGTACGCAAGAAGAGGCGGGTACGCATCTCCCAACGCATGACGTTGCACCATTGGTTGCAAAGGATAGGAAGATCACGGTAAGAAGAAATCCAATTCTTGTAGGTTGACCAGATAATGGTTTCAGAAGTAGGACGGATAATGAGCTCCTCCTCAAGACGTGCTTTAGGATCAACAACCACACCCTTACCCTCTGGATCGTTCATCAAACGGTGGTGCGTAACTACAGCACACTCCTTAGCAAAACCCTCTACGTGCTCTGCCTCACGACTAAGGAAAGACTTAGGAATGAGAAGTGGGAAATAGGCGTTCTTCACGCCATTCTCCTTGAAACGACGATCCAATTCTGCTTGGATAGTCTCCCAGATGGCATAGCCATAAGGTTTGATTACCATACATCCACGTACAGCTGATTGCTCAGCGAGGTCTGCTTTTACTACTAGTTCATTGTACCACTTCGAGTAATCTGTAGCTCGAGGGGTGAGTTTTTGAAAACTTGCCATTATCTTAATTTATATTGTTTACGTAATTGTTCGAAGCATTCGGGTGTGGCTTTCAGTAGTTTTGTGAGGCGCAAGAGCCAACCTTTTTCCGAATCACCCTGCAAAGGTACTACTTTTTTGTTGATTGACAAAATTGGAAGCGAGAAAAATTCACAAAAAGCCTTCAAACACATCTCACTAGCGTTCATTTTTCCTTGAATAGAGTAACCCGCAATATGAAATGAGGCCAAATCTACCATTTGCAATAGGTGTTTATTTAAGACTGGTTCACCCTCCCAACAATCAATTGCCACTTTCATCTCAACTCCAGTGTTTAAGTGCGCGATTAACGCGTGTTCATCTATAATTCCCCCGCGCGCAGCATTAATTATGAGTGCATTAGGTTTACAAAGGCGAAGGAAAGCTTCGTTACAAAGATGATAGGTAGGATGTTTCCCCTCATGGTTAAACGGGGTGTGAAAAGTGATTATATCACAAAGTGGCGCAAGTTGTTCAAGCGACATTCCAACACCTAAAGGAGGATCTGAAAGAAGAACTTTACAACCATGTTTTTCTGCCATTTTAGCGACAAGTTTACCTACATGACCATATCCAACAACACCTACTGTTTTAGCATTTTCGTCCCAATTCATCGAAGAAATCGCCTCTTCAACATAGTCACAAACTGCTTGCGCATTGCAACCAGGACAGGATGTCCAATATATGCCAGCTTCACGGCAATAATCTTGATCAATATGATCAAATCCAATAGTAGCAGTAGCGACAAAGCGGACATTACTGCCTTGTAGCAATTCCTTATTGATACGCGTGCGTGTGCGTATAAACAAAGCATCCGCACAACGGACTGTCTCGGGGGTGAATTCTTCTGGCGAAAGATAGAGAACTTCTATCTCAGATGGGAAAACACCTTCAAGAAAAGGAATGCCTTTATCTACTATTACTTGCTTAACCATTGCCGAATCACTAAATAATAACTAACTAATCACTAACTAATCCCTAAGTATTGATAGATACATGTGAGAAGAAAAAGTCATTAAAAAGGGGTTATTGATATTGTATGTTATCTATCAAACGAACAGGGCCACAATAAACCGTAATACATCCAACTGCGTTATTGAATGTAGTGGTAGGTTGTAGCGTTGTTTTGTCCACGATCTCATAATACTCTACTTCGAGTCCATCGATGGCATTAATCTTATCAATCACTTGCTGTTTCACATCTTCCACACTTGCAGTTTTTGCCCATTTCATCGATGAAAACAGTGTTTTTGATATATTAACTGCCAATTTCTTTTCTTCGACAGAAAGGCGTTCGTTTCGGCTACTAAGAGCCAATCCACTTTCTTCTCGTACGATTGGACAATCTATAATTTGCAGTCCTTGGAATCGCTCCTTCATTGAGGAACGTTCTACCATATAGTGTATGATAGATAGCTGTTGAAAATCTTTTTCTCCAAAGTATGCTCTTGTAGGACGTACGAGTTCGAATAGACGGCTGACTACCTGCACTACACCATTGAAATGTCCAGGGCGCATTTTACCTTCCATTACTTCGTCTAGCCCGTTGAAATCGAATGAAAATGTATTTTCCATCTCTGTCTGTGTGTACATTTCATCTGGTGTTGGAGCGAAAACAAAATGCACACCAAGTTGGGTTAGCAAATCGGAATCTTGCTGGAGATTACGAGGATATTTCTCCAAATCCTCTTTGTTGTTGAATTGTGTTGGGTTAACAAAAACACTCACTACACAGACATCATTTTCCTCAACAGCACGGCGAACCAAAGCTGCATGTCCTTCGTGTAAGGCTCCCATAGTAGGTACAAAACCTATGGTTTTCCCCTGCCTTAGGCAAGCTTCTACCTGACGATTAATCTCCTGTTTTGTGTTAATTATTTGCATATTTCTAGTTTGTTATTCAAAAAAGTGTGCAAAGGTACACAATAATTTGCATATTTCCAAAAAAAGCAGTAACTTTGCGGCGTAAATAGCCTGTAAAAATCATTGTATGAAAAGAATCATTTCTACTTTTATATTCCTATGCGCACTTTGCTGTGCCATTCAAGCAGAGCACATAGTGCTAGGTGCAGCACAAACAAAGGCTTACTTGCCGCTACTGAAAGGTAAGCGTGTGGCTTTATTAAGTAATCATACAGGGATTGTTATTCAAGGGAAAGATACCATACATACTTTGGATTTATTATTGCAAAAAGGTGTTCATGTGACTGCCATCTTTTCACCTGAGCATGGTTTTCGTGGCACGGCACGCGAAGGTGAGAAAGTATCAAGTAGCGTAGACGAAAAGACCGGAATACCCATTTTATCACTTTACGATGGGGACAGCAAATATCCATCGAAAGAAGCGATGGCTACATTTGACGTATTAATCACAGATATTCAGGATGTTGGCTTGCGTTTTTACACATACTACATCACGATGTTAAGATTAATGGATGTGTGTGCGAGGGATGGAAAAGAATTTATAGTGTTCGATCGCCCTAATCCTAACGGATATTATGTAGATGGTCCTATTTTAGATATGAAGCACAAGTCCGGCGTTGGTGCGCTACCAATACCTGTAGTTCATGGTATGACATTGGGGGAATTGGCCCAAATGATCAATGGAGAATATTGGCTAAGTGACTCATTACAAGTAAGTTTAATGGTTATTCCATGTTTAGGGTATACACATCAAACATTGTATCGTTTGCCAGTTGCTCCTTCTCCGAACTTACGTAATATGTTGGCTATCTACTTATATCCTTCGGTCTGTTTATTTGAAGCGACACCTATGTCGCTAGGCAGAGGAACGGATAAGCCATTTTTATGCTACGGACATCCTAACTTCAGAGCTCCTCGCACTAACGCAAGTGTATATGGCCCAGAGATTACATTCACACCTAATCAATCAACACAAAAAGGTAGAACGTGCGATGGTGTAGATTTGAGTAGTATGAGTGAAGAAGATGCAAGGAAAGTTGGATTTTCCTTACGCTATCTGCTTGACGCATACGAGCATATGCACATGGACAACTACTTCTTCCGTCCTTTCTTCGAGTTGCTTGTAGGTCAAGATTACGTGCGTAAGATGATCAACCAAGGCAAAACAGAGGAGGAGATCTCAGCTAAGTGGCAAGACGATGTAGCCAAATTTAAAGAACAGCGACGTCCTTATCTCCTCTACGAAGAATAATTTAGCATCAAAAGAAATTTCAGTTAAGACTCATTATATGAATCCATTTACTATTCTAATTGTTATTGCAGCATACTTTGGATTGCTGTTCTTTATTTCTTATCTTGCTGGCCGTAAAGCAGATAACGCAGGCTTTTTCTCTGGTAACCGCAGCAGTAATTGGTTGTTGGTGGCTATGTCTACGATTGGCGCTGCCATCTCAGGCGTAACGTTTGTAAGTGTACCAGGAATGGTTGCCACCTCTGGGTGGGCATACATGCAAATGGTGCTCGGATTTACTGTTGGACAGTTTTTGATTGCCTATGTACTGATTCCTCTGTATTATAAGCTAAATCTAACCTCCATCTATCAATACTTACAACAACGTTTTGGTATGAGCACCTATAAATCAGGCGCTTGGCTGTTTTTTGTTAGTAAGATGTTAGGAGCAAGTGTGCGCTTATTTGTAGTAAGTGAAGTGTTACAGTTGTTGGTTTTCGACCGATTTAGCGTTCCTGTTCCATTTTGGGTAAATGCGGTTATCACGGTACTTATCGTATATTTATGTACATTCAAAGGCGGCGTTAAGTCATTGATATGGACTGACTTACTAAAAACATGCTGCCTAATTTTATCAGTAGCGTTGTGTATTTATTTCGTTCTACGAGCAGGTGTAAATATCGATGGTTGGAGTGCAAACGACATGACTCGTACCTTCTTCTTTGACAATCCTAAAGAAGGCACCTATTTCTGGAAGCAATTCTTGGCAGGTATTTTCTTAGTAGTAGCAACTACAGGCCTTGATCAAGATCTAATGCAACGAACCCTATCCTGCAAAAATCCCAAAGAGAGCCAAAAGAATTTGATTGTAGGGGCATTGATGCAAATTGTCGTAATTGGGTTGTTCTTATTTTTGGGATTCCTGTTGTATTCTTATGCTAATCAGATGAATATCACCGAAGTAGCTAACTTGAAGGGAGATGATGTTTTCCCATTCTTGGCAACAGGCAACTACTTCCCTGTAGTGGTGGGTGTACTATTTATCATCGGATTTATTGCCGCAGCCTATTCTGCAGCAGGCGGAGCACTGACAGCGCTAACCACCTCATTTACAGTAGATATCCTCAACAAAGAAAAGGATTCAAATTTGACTCAAGTTCGCACGTGGGTACATATTGGAATGGCAGCATTAATGGCGGCATGTATTTATGCTATTCATCTTCTCAACAACGATTCTGTGATTCAAACAGTTTACAAAGTAGCCAGTTATACCTACGGACCATTGTTAGGCATGTTCTGCTTTGGTATCTTTACTAAAAAGCAAGTTCGTGACCGCTGGATACCTATGGTTGTAATCTTAGCCCCCGTTATTACTTGGGTGATAGATGTGAATTCTGCTGCATGGTTTAGCGGGTATGTGTTTTCACATGAACGATTGATACTCAACGCATTGCTAACATTTATAGGAATGATTTGTTTGGTAAAGAAAGAGAAATAGCGAGATTACATATATGGCACATTTAATCACTATTTATTGCAAGAACACTAAAAGTTATCATGATATTCCTTGCGGAACATCATTGAAGGAATTGTACGAGATGCTAAGACCTGAGATGTTGCATCCCGTGATTGCCGCACGTGTAAATTATAAAGTACAGAGCCTTAACTTTTTGATTTACAAGCCAAAGGACATTGAGTTTATTGATGCCACAAGTGAAAGTGGACGCCGCTGTTATATTCGCACCTTAAGTATGGTCATGGCTTGTGCAGTTCGCGAATTATGGCCTACATGCGACTTGCGTATTGAACACCCTATCAGTAAAGGCTTTTACTGCACTATCCGAGAATCTCGCGAAACGAAAAAGATAATTACAGAGGAAATCGTAGAAGCATTAAAATCCCGTATGCGCCTGATTATCAATGAGAATCGCCCAATAATAACGGAAGAGAGACAAACCAAAGAGGTTATCCGATTGTTTGGCGAGCGAGAAGATAGCGAAACGACATTGTTTGAGACACTGGGAAATCCTTATTGTAGGTATTATCGCATAGGGGATTATATTGACTACTATACCGGAGCACTAATGCCATCTACTGGATACATCAACTTGTTCGACGTGGAGATGTATCACGATAATATTTTGTTACGAATTCCATGTCGTCGCGACCCCAATTGCTTAGAAGAACGCAGCGTAGAAGATAAACGCTTCGGCATATTTAAGGAATATGTGGGATGGAATAAGTTGCTACACATCAGCAATGTAGGAGACTTTAACAACGCCTGTAGAAATCAAAAAAGCTTTGAAATGATTAAACTATCTGAGGCGTTGCACGAGAAGAAAGTGGCTCAAATAGCAGACCAAATAGCTCATCGTGAAAGTGGAGTACCTAGATTTGTTCTTATTTCAGGCCCAAGTTCTTCTGGAAAAACAACCTTCTCTAAGCGATTGACTATTCAACTGATGGTCAATGGTATACGTCCTGTAGTCATTTCCATGGACAATTATTTTGTAAATAGAGAAGATACTCCTCGCGATGAGAATGGGCAATGGGATTTTGAGCATTTACACACATTAGATTTACCACTTTTCCGTCAGCAAGTAGCTGATTTATTAGAAGGAAAAACTGTTTCACTGCCTTTTTATAATTTTGAAACAGGTATGCGTGAGTTCCGTGGCGATACACTTCGTTTGGAGGAAGATACCGTGGTTATACTGGAAGGATTGCATGCTCTTAATCCAGAATTAATACCCAATATCCCACGAGAGGCTACTTTTAAGATCTATGTGAGTTCACTAACGACCGTTAACCTAGATAGCCATAACTGGATTCCAACCAGCGATGTACGACTCATTCGTCGTATTGTGCGTGATTATCGCTATCGCGGCTACTCCGCACGCGAAACTATCAGCCGTTTAGAAAGTGTGCAACGTGGAGAAGATAGATGGATAGCTCCTTTCCAAGAAGAAGCTGACGTTATGTTTAACTCTGCATTACTGTTTGAATTGGCTGTGTTGAAACGCCATGCAGAACCTATCTTGGACGAAGTGCCTAAGTACTGTGACGAGTACACTACTGCTCATCGATTAAAAAAATACTTGAGTTACTTTGAATCTATCCCAGAACGTGAGATACCTCCTACCTCATTCTTGCGTGAGTTTGTGGGTGGTAGTTCATTTAGATACTAAATTTATTTTCAACAGATTATGAAAAAGTTTTTTATACTTGTATTGTCATTATGTAGTCTTTCTGCCACATATTCACAAGAACACTTGCAGGATCACATATCGGTAGATAGTGTGCCCACATGTGATACGGTGCGAGTAGTTCTAATTACTGATGTAATGGAAAATGCCATTATATACCAAGATTCACTAGTACGACAATTGATGATAGACCGCTATCTCGGTATAGAACGTGGACAAATTGAGAAGAGTGGGTTCCGTGTACAAGTATACTCATCCAACCAACAACAAGTCGCTAAAAATGAAGCACTTTTACTTCAACAAGATTTAGAAAATAAACTTGATAAACCAGTCTATACACTTTCTGAACCACCATTTTGGAAAGTGCGAATTGGCAACTTCCTGACACGTGAAGAAGCCATGGAATATCGAGAGATATTTATTAGACAATTCCCTGATTTACAAGGCAGTACATATATTGTTCCAGACCAAATCATTATTGTAAATTAAACTTTAAAGATATGACGAATCCATTTATTCCATCCGAAGATAAAACTCAGCAAATTGCCTTCCACATAGGAGAGATACTTCGTTTACTAAATGAAAATACTGAACGCGAAGGCTTGTTAAGAACACCTACTCGTGTAGGTGAGGCAATGCAGTTTTTAACACAAGGATATCAGCAGAACGCAGAAGAGATTTTAAGAGGAGCATTATTTGAAGAAGATTATCGACAAATGGTGGTCGTGAAAGATATTCCATTTTATTCATTATGCGAACACCATATGTTACCTTTCTTTGGTAAAGCACACGTTGCCTACATACCAAACGGGACTATTACTGGTTTAAGTAAAATTGCTCGTGTAGTAGATGTATATGCTCGTCGCCTTCAAGTACAAGAGCGCATGACCACACAGATTAAAGATTGTATACAAAAGACACTCAATCCATTAGGTGTGATGGTAGTGGTAGAAGCAGAGCACCTCTGCATGCAAATGCGCGGCGTACAAAAACCACAAGCAGTAACAACAACCAGCGATTTTACAGGCGCTTTCACCCGACCAGAGACAAGAGAGGAATTTTTAAGATTAATACGTGAATAAGACATGCTAAAAAACTGGGGACGATATCTACTCTATCTGTTAGTAGCAACACTGTGGATAGCTCTCGCTACGATTTTACCAGATTTCCTAGATAATCCGGTCACAGGTTTATCGGGAATTGCTACAATATTTATATATGTTGTTGCAGTGAGTGGTATATCGTTTTTATTACTCTATCTATTCTCTCTCAACAAATACGTTGCTTCTATATTTATTCCTATTTACGGTATCATCGGTGCAGCAGTTTCATACTATCGCGTGATGTATCGTATAACAATCACACCTCTCATATTGGACTGTATATTACATACCAACATAGAAGAAGCAGCCGGAGTTGTGACGTGGTCCTTGCTCCTCTGGATAGTACTCAATGGTGGTATAGGAATACTATTTACAATATGGCGTTGGCGTATACCATCACCTAAAAATAAATGGATACATGTCATTTGTATATTAATACTATTTCTAGTATATTACAATTTCAATAATCGTCTCCATCAAAGTATCAACCAACGATATCCTATGCATATTGTAGAGGGAATGCGACAACATATCTGGCTACAACATCAACGAAAAAAACCACACAGATTGCCAGAATATAACATATTGAAAACGACCGACACTTTGGATATTGTAGTAGTTATCGGAGAATCTGCACGTGCAGATCACTTATCAATCAACGGCTACAACAGAGCAACTACTCCACGATTGGAAAAACGAACAAATGTTATCACCTTACCTCATGTATATTCTGAACAAACACATACATTAGCTAGCGTACCAATTTTGCTAACTAGAGCGGATAGTTTACATCCTGAATATCAGTTCGAAGAAACTAGTTTCGCCGCTATCCTGCGCAAAGAAGGATATCATACCGCATGGATATCTAATCAAGATTTGGGTGAAACATTCGCAACATTCCCAGCCGAATGTGACACTAGTGTGTGGGTAAATGCCGGGAAATCTGTATTCGTTTTTTCCGGATGGTATGATGAAGAATTATTACCTAAAATGGATGAGCAATTGGCATTAGGACATTCCAAGAATCTACTTATTCTACATACAATCGGTAGTCATTGGTATTACAACAATCATGTACCTGAATCTCATAATTGTTTTTCTCCTATAACAGACAATCGCGTTGTAACAAACAATACACCTCAGCAGGTTATCAACTCATATGATAACACCATCCAATATATGGATTTCGTACTTGATTCTGTGATTCAACGATTAGAAGACCGATGTGCTATTATGATCTACCTTTCCGACCATGGTGAGTCATTAGGTGAAGACGGATATTGGCTACATGCTGCAGGAGCAGAAGCCACTAAAAATCCAGCCTGTATAGTATGGTTTTCTGATTCTTTTGCACAACTATTCCCAGAGAAAATAGCTGCATTAAAAAGTAATCACCAAAAACGATATCGTACAGACTTCTTATTTCACAGTACATTAGATGTTGCTAGTTTGTACACAACAGATAGCACATCACTAACTATGAACATATTCCAAAACAAGAACAATGACATCACATTTGAACACAAATAGAATTGTTTGGATAGACTATATCAAAGCATTTTCTATCATGATAGTAGTAGCACTCCATGTCGGCATACCAGACCCATACAGAACCATCTTGCGTTCATTTATTATCCCTCTTTTCTTTGTTTTGTCTGGATTATTTTTTAACCCTAAAAAATATCCAACATATCAAAGTTTTTTGAAACATAAAACATTACGTTTGCTTATACCATACCTCCTATTTAACGCCATCACATACATATATTGGCTTCTTATTGCACAACATATGGGGGCAGATTCAGAAACCACGATCCCTTTCTGGAGACCACTTCTGGGCATTCTCTTGGGATTAGAACATTATATGGAGCACTGCAAACCATTATGGTTCCTTCCGTGCCTTATGGTGACAGAATGGATTTTTTATCTATGTACACGTTTTTTCAAAAATAATCTTAAAAAAGTATTTTTTAACACACTAGTTATCTCTTCATTAGGTTTTCTTCTATCCTCATTTCATTTGCCACCTCTCCCATATGCCATTGGGGGGGCATGTAGTATGACATTATTTTACTTTATCGGATATATTGTACGCTGCAACAACGATTATTTATCTATATTAAATGGAACAATAGAACGTAGTTCCATCACGATATGGAGTTTGATCTGGATAATAACGACGGGGCTCTGCACATTTCTAAGTATACAAACCGAACAGACTAAAGTATTTGAAAATTTATATGGAAATTTGTTATATGCTATACCTTCCGCTATATTGGGTTGCATTAGTATGATGTCATTCTGTATTATACTATATAAACTACTCCCAAATTTAAAAATTCTGCAATATATTGGCACACACACACTTACCATCCTTGCCTTTCATCTCATGTTAGCAGGATGGATAAAAGGAATCACATACTTTATTTTTAGACTCCCAATGGATATATATCACCTATTTGGAGTACAATTGATATTTGTCTTAGCCATTATAATAGGATCTATTCCACTTTGCTATACATGGGATTGGGTCACAAAAAAAGTGGAAGCACTTGCCTCCACTTTACAAAGAAACACACATTAGTGCGTTAATTCATAATCATAATCTTTACGTTACCATGCGATTGACCATCAATCGTATTGCATATAGCCGTGTAAATACCAGTTGCTACACGCATACCTTGTGTATTGGTTCCATCCCATACGACAGAGCCACCGGTACCTTTTAAGCGTTTAACCAAATTACCACTAGCATCAACTATACGAATTTCAGAATCCTTCATCATGCCATGAATTGTAATATACCCCTTATACGATGGATATACTGGATTAGGATAAGCATACAACTCTGAGAATGAATCAGAGGGTTCCGTCGCATCACTCATATACGACACTAAGCCTTCACTAGTACCTACAAACACCTCTCCATTTGACTCTTGAATAGCAATGGACAATATGCTATTGCTTGGCAATAGAGAATTGTCGACAGTAAAATGAGATACAGTTTCCAAAGTATAATCATTATCCAATTCCGAATCGGTAAACTTCATTAAATAAAGTCCAGAACTTGCTGTTCCTATCCATATACGATTAGCGCCATCAATTACAATTGAGTTAATCTGCTCGTTTTCTAACAAATAGTCGCCTAACCCTGTACCATCATTTCGTGGAATAATAATTCTTTCACAAGCGTTAGATTTCGCAAAATCCACATCTTGTTTAATGATAAACAAGCCCTTAGATGTTCCTACCCAGATAGTATTATTATGATCCTGTGCCACAGTATAAATAAACTCTGGTGCTATTAAATGACCGTTCTGATCCATCCACTCTGAACGATATAGTACAATATCATCGGAAGACTTAGTTGGTGTTCCATTATCCATTAGTAATACTAAACCTGTATTACTCCGCAAAATAGGAATCCATTTCCACTGAGGATTTCGTCTATCTACAAATATTTCTCCACCAGTATAAATAGGTACACGAACAGAATTTGCATAAAGTGGTAATGAATGCCATTCTCTATCTGGAGTCAAAATACGAACATTATGATCCACATTACCCATATTTAACATCCACAAATTACCTTGATCATCATACATTGCACCATCGGTACGAGTATAACCATCTGGATTATTAGCAGCGGCGGACTGCAGGGCACTATTCTTAGGCAAATACAATTGTACTACACTATCCCCACGCATCTCTAATAATCCCGTTCCATACGTCGTAATAAAATAATGGTCCTCATCATTCGGATCTTGAGCAACATTCATCACATCATATATTGGATGGTCTGCCATTTCTACTAGTTTACCGTTTTCTATATTTGTCCAATCGCCATTTTCATATATCATTATCTCACCCATACGGGTATATTGTGTTGCCCAACGACCTCCAGGAAGCATGTATAATTTATCACCAAAGAAACGCAAACGATAGGCATTATTGCTACTAGGACCTTCTGGAAAGTATGAGTGATGTAAATTGTTTTCTAATTTAACTACACCTTCGTCGCGAGTAGCAAACCATAAATTATTTCCATCCTCTTCTACATCGTTTACATAACCATATGTATGAGTTAGAACAATTTCTAAATCATCATCTAATTCAGCTACACCATACACGTTATTTGGCAGGAAATATAAATGATTCTTTGTTCTACATAGACCACGAATTGTATACTGAGATGTACATAAATGCCATTGGTTCATATTCCATGCATAAACAACTCCTCCACAGGCAATATAAATATTACCCTTATATTCACGCATACCCTGCAACTCGTTTACACCTGGCAAATTTTGTCTCGTCCAATAATGATAGTCTACAAGGTTATCTGATAGATTCGCCACATAAAGACCCGTTGATGAAGCAGCATATATATAACCATTGCTTATAGTTATATATTCCACATTCACATCAGTAGAATTTACACCTATATAGTAGGTATCCTCTATCTCCATTTTAGCCATATCCAACACCAATATACCAAAATGCATTGCTAAATAGGCTTTACCATTATGCATGCAAATATCATTAACCTCTTTTGAAATACTCATCTGTTTCAAAAACAAGTCTGAGATATTTGTTACATTGCCTAATGGATCTATTACATCCAATTGACCATCTTGGTAGGTAACCAATAAATTATTCAATAATTCATTACGAGCAATATGACTCACACGCGATCCGTTTAGTCCAGTTATACGAGTGTGATAGTCTATCAACCCAGTAGTCTTGCTCACAGAAAACATGGATTGACCTGAACGAGAATATACATTATCACCTAACAGAGCTAACTCATCCATACTAGTAAACGCTGCATGAGAACGCCATTGATACATATTTCCATATGACACCTCATCATCAACTCGTTCATCATTCGTTGCATTCATTTCCCGAGATAGAGACACCGAAACTAACCCCATACCTGTACCAATATACATTCTCTCCGAAATCTCATCATATGCTAGCGACATCACCATATTAGATGGCATTACAGTATTATCACTCGTATAGCAATCCAATATCTCCATATCCTCCAGATTAACAACGTATACACCTGATGTCTGTGTTCCTATCCACACATTGCCATCACCATCCCACTCAAAAGCATTCACAGATTCTAAGTCCAAGAAATTACTACCATCCGACATCTCTATTCTCAACCGTACACATTGATTACTTTGGAGAAAATCTGTATTATGAGGAATAATCATTGGACCTACAGATGTACCTATCCAGATATCACCATTCGGAGCTTGAGCAATTGCATACATAAATTCAGGAGCAATCACTTTGCTATCTTGATCATAAAATTCAGATTGAACCTTAAGTTTATCATCACTAGTATCAAATAATGTTCCGCCATCATCTAAAAGAACCACAGCAGGTACTTGTCTGCAAGACAACATCCACTTAAGATGAGGATTGGCGTCATCTAACACCAAACCTCCAGGAGTATAATAGATATATCTTTTATTATCTTTATATAGATTTAGTCCTCTTGTTCCTCCTCCTGGTAGGAACGCAACAAGGCTAGTATCTACATTACTAGCCACCTGTACCCACAATCTGCCTTCCCTATCAAAGACGGCACCCTCCACGCGTGTATACGCATCCGGATTGTTGGCTACAGCAGAGCCAAGTATGCTATTGTTTGGTGTATAGTGGTTAACCAATGAATCATTTTTAAACTCATATAACCCTGTACCATAACTGGTTACATAGTAGTGGTTATAATCTTCTGGATCCACAGCTACATTCATAAAATCCAAAGCACGCTTACCAGTTTTGTTTTGAATATATTCATTCGTAATATTAATCCACCCTTCATTATCATAAATCATCACATGACCGGGATTCGCTTCTTGCACAGCCCACCTTCCGCCAGGAACAACATACAGCCGTCCATTATTCACACACATCCTATAAGGTCGATTCACTTGAGGACCTTCTGGCATATAATTTTTCTCCTCGCCTGTTGCAAACACACAGCCAAGACCATTTTCACTAAGAGCTCTCCATACATTACCTTGCACACTTACATATTCTTTACCCTTCTGATCGTCAAAATCTACTATTGAGTCATTCGTTACATGCCAATATCGAAAATCCACAATATTATCTAACAAACTAGCAGTATATACACACGATGTCGCTTTCGCATAAATACTATCTTCCGTCACCAACACATCCATTACCTTTACCTCTGAAGCCTCAGGACCTATGTAGTATGTATCCTTAAACTCATAACGATTCAGGTCAAATGTCAACACACCAAAATCCATTGATAAATATGCCACATCACCTACAATCGTCACATTGTTACACCTCTTAGAAGATGTCATCTTTTTGCTATACAAGTCTGATATGTAATGTGTATTGCCATTTCGAACAATATCTACTTTACCATCTGTATAAATAATGATTAATTGATTACGAGCTGTATCGGTAACCAATTGAGCAACATCCATACCATGTAAACCTGACTGGTTATTATACAAGGTCATCGACTCAGTTTTCTCATTGATAGAGAATATTTTTCCGTTAGCCAATGCATACACCTCATCTCCATACATCGCGATCTGTTCAACATTATTGTACGAAAAATGGGTTTGCCAGTTCAATTCATCCGCAAACAACACACATGCTATTGCACAAAAAATACCACAAAAATATAACCGCTTCATAATCATTTATTTAACCCAATATTCTTTTAAGTTCCTCCATCGCTCTGCCACGATGACTAATTGTGTTTTTTTCCTCTGCCGAAAGACACGCAAAAGTTTTTGTATAACCTTCTGGTATAAAAACCGGATCATATCCAAAACCGCCATCACCCTCTTCGTTCAAAGCAATCTCGCCATTCACAATTCCTTCTACTTGTTGCAATTCTCCAGCACATATTAACGATACAACCGTACGAAAACGAGCAAAGCGATCTTCTTTTCCAGATAATTCTAACAATACTTTGCGACGATTATCTGCATCACACGCATTTTCACCTGCCCAACGAGCAGTACGAACACCTGGCCGTCCATTCAGCGCACGAATCTCTAAACCAGTATCATCAGCAAAAACACCATCCACATCTGACAACAAACCATTGACTTCCAACCAATTCCACACTTCACGCGCTTTCAAAGCCGAATTCTCCTCTAAAGTCGCACCTATTTCATCGATCTCCTGCAAGAATCCCACTTCGCGCAAACTGATGACGTCTATTCCTATTGGAAGAATCTGACGAACCTCTTCCAACTTATGCCTATTATTTGATGCAAATACCAATTTCATTTCTATTTCCACTATTAAAAACTTGCAAAGTTACTGTTTTTTACGCAAATATCAAAATTTTTCGCTTCAGATTTGGTATATTCGAGCATTTTTTTATACTTTTGCAAAGAATTTGACACACGACAATAAATTTATTAATATTCTAAAGTATGATGAAAAAAATTATTTTATCGTTTGTAGCCATCCTATTTACGGCTACAATTTTTGCACAAACACCTATCTTAGGCGATTGGATTACTGTTGACGACAACACCGGAGAACAAAAATCTATCGTAACAATCTATCAAGACGACAATGGAAAGTACTACGGAAAAATTGTTGAACTTTTCGGTCATGACGCCGCTACTGCAGTATGCGAAGAGTGCACTGGAGAGGACCACAACAAACCGATTGTTGGACTTATTATCATTCGAGATATGCAACTCGTTAATGACGAACTACGCAACGGAAAAGTACTTGACCCTGATAACGGAAAGTTCTACTACGCAAAAGTTTATCTCAAAGATGGAAAACTTATTCTTCGTGGATCACTTGACAAAGCTGGTCTACTTGGAAGAAGCCAAACATGGTTACGCAAGTAAAACAAAAAATGACTGCTCATGCAGTCATTTTTTTTATCTTAATCCTTCATTGCCTCTGCAATTGAATTCGCTATTTCAACCATCTCTTCTGTTGGAAGCGTCATCTTAGGATTTGCGAAAGACATATCCCCCTCCTTACTAATCGGAATCAAATGCATATGAACATGTGGTACCTCCAAACCGATCACAGCAACACCCACGCGCTTGCATTCAACGGCTACTTTGATACCTTTTGACACTTGCTTGGCAAACACCAACATCTCGCTCAATATATCATCCTCTAAATCAAATATATAGTCAGCTTCTGGCTCTGCCAACTTAGGTACAACTAATGTATGACCCTTTTGAAGCGGATTAATATCCAAAAAGGCATAGAACTTATCATTCTCTGCCACTTTATAACTAGGAATCTCGCCGTTAATAATCTTCGTGAAAATTGTCATAACTCGTCACTTTTTGCTATTTAGATACCAATTTCTAAAATCTTAAATTGCATCTTTCCAGCAGGCACTACGACCTCCGCGGTATCGCCTACTTTCTTGCCCAACAAACCCTTTGCAATTGGAGTGGTCGTAGCGATTTTTCCCTCTAGGATATTCGCCTCTCCCTCTGTAACCAACTGATACACTTTCTCTTGGTTCGTTTTTAAGTTCAACACACGCACCTTAGTCAAAATCTGTACTTCATCGGTCTTAATATCTGTTTCATCTATGATGCGAGCATCCATAATCTTGCCTTTTATCATAGCTATCTTGCTCTCCAAGATTCCTTGCTCCTCTTTTGCTGCATCATACTCTGCATTCTCACTCAAATCACCCTTCTCACGTGCCTCTGCTATCGCTGCAATCACGCGAGGACGCTCAACCGACTCCAAATATTGGAGCTCCTCTTTCAATTTCTGAAGACCTTCTGCGGTCATGTAAGTTGTTGCCATATCTATATTTAGTATTTTCGATTAAAAATTTCACTCGCAAGAAAAACCTTGCGAGCAGAATCAGCATCACTCATATCTATAAGTAATGGATTTTCCTGATTGTTTTTATCCAATTCGTTCATTTTTGCACAAAAAAAATAAGAAAACAATACATATCATTCTGCGGCTGTTTAAGAAACAACGAGAAACTTCCCAGCCTCTCGTTGCCATTAAACCTAAACCTTAACTATGAAAATTTATTGTTTTCGAGTGCAAAGGTACTACATTTTTCTTAATCTGCCAAATTTTTCTAAAAAAAAATGCGCTTTTATGCTCAAAAACATTCATTTTATAACTAAAAATCAGCTCATTGAACCAATTTACCTTTCAATGTTGCTGCACTAGCCTCCTCTATCTTAACTTTCACAAATTCACCAATCTTACGGCCTTCGCGAGGAAAAACTACCGTTTTATATTGACTAGTTCTACCAAACATATCTTCTTTACTACGTTTGGAATAACCCTCCACCAATACTTCTACCACCTTACCTATCTCGCGCTCATTACTCTCCAACGACAACTGAGTTTGCAAGGAAATGATCTCATTCAATCGTCTCACTTTCTCTTCTTCTGACACATTATCTGGCAAATGCTTTTGAGCGTGAGTACCTGGACGTTCACTATATTTGAACATAAATGCGGCATCAAACCCTACTTCACGCATCAAAGATAAAGTCGCTTGATGATCCTCCAACGTCTCATCATGAAAACCACAGAAAACATCAGTACCTATCGCAGCATCTGGAACAATCCTACGTATCGCAGCTATTCTATCCAAATACCATTCACGAGTATATTTTCGGTTCATTAGTTTTAAAATCTTATTCGAACCACTCTGAACAGGCAAGTGAATAAATTTACATAAATTATCATAGCTTGCTATCACATCCAATGTTTCATCAGACATATCTTTGGGATGGGAAGTGGTAAATCTCACACGCATATCTGGCACTGCTTCAGCCACTTGCGCCAACAAAGACGCAAAGCATATAACCTCTTCACTTCCGTCCTCATGCACACGGACGTACTTATAACTATTTACATTTTGCCCCAGCAACGTCACCTCCTTATATCCTTTCGCTTGCAAATCGCGCACCTCATTCAAAATACTCTCCACATCTCTACTGCGCTCTCTTCCGCGAGTATAAGGCACAATGCAATACGAACAAAAATTATTACACCCCCTCATAATACTCACAAAACCAGATATTTGCTTGCCAATGCGTGCAGGCATTACTTCACGATAAGTCTCTGTTGTACTCAGCTCAATATTGATTGCTGGCAACCCCTTCTCACACATCGCTAGCAAATTAGGAATGTCCATATAAGCATCAGGGCCTGCCACAAAGTCTACACCCCAATCTTTTACCAATTCCTCACCCATTCGTTCTGCCATACAACCTATCACACCGATCATACGACCATTTCTAGCCTTTTCCCCTTTGCGCTTACCACGCAATTCCTGCAAACGATGTTGTACCTTCTGCTCTGCATTATCACGTATTGAGCAAGTATTGAGGATCACAATATCTGCATCATCCAACGATTCGGTCAACTCACAATCAGTTGTTTGCATGATTGCAGCCACCACCTCGCTATCTGCCACGTTCATTTGGCATCCATATGTCTCGATATAAAACTTTTTCATGCTACAAAAGTACTGCTTTTTTTTCAATTACGCAAATAATATATACTTTTCAACTATCAACTACTAGTAATTAGTTAGAGATTAATTAGTGATTAGTTAGTTATTAATTAGTTATTTAGCTTAGGATAGCGTATATTTGTAATATTATTTGCCCTGCATTAAAGTATTTAAATATTCTTGCTCACTTTGACCTGGAGTAGGATAAAATTCTGCTTTATGAAGTACACCTAACACATGTAAATCCATAATTGTACTATAACCGCTACGAGATATCACCTTCTTCGCATTTCGTACCGCTGTCACCAAATCGTCATCCGATATTTTTGGGACAATCGTAATATTATTTCGCCGAACTACTGTATTCGGGTCGCCTATTTTTCCTCTAATGAGCAAAACAGTTTCCTCGCTATTAGAATAACGTTCTAAAATTTCTTGTTCAAATATCGTACGCTGAGGTTCAAGACCTGACAACAATACTACGATAGAATAATTCACTCCCTTTTTAGTCCCTCCCTTTTCCTCAACATAAGAAGAGAATCGGGATAATGGGCCTATGTATTTCACGAATCCATCATTCCTGCCTCCATGGCTCAAATCACCGGACAAACAACCATCTACATCTGCATAATCTGGAACCCACACTTCTGCATACCTTTTATATATGCGCGCATGCAACGCGCGCGCGAAGGGTTGAAAAATGCGTAAACGTTTTGGTAATATCGGGTACAATTGATGTGTAATATACACAGAATGAACATCTTTTGAGAATAAACCAAATCGATTATCAGAAATCACCAAGTCAAAAGACTCTCTGGACAAAACTTGACGTAAATAATAAGAATCCGCAAACGAAAAACGAACTAAAGTAGGTATCGCACGCCAATAAAATCCACTTTGTTGCGGATTTTCATCATATCGTAACTCCAACGAAGGAAATTCTAACACACGTAAACTAGGAAATAACTTTCGCAACAACAATAGACTTTCGCCATCTCCTCCTAGTATCACGTCATGACCAGCAGCGATATAATTACGAATTAAAGGGATACAACGAGTCGCATGCCCCAATCCCCAATTGAGTGGTGCAACTAGAATTTTCATACACTCACTACTACATCTATACCATTAGCGCGCAACGGAGATGCTATCGCTTCCATTTGTTGAGCAGGTATTTTCTCCAATGTCTTGAGCGGGGTTTCACGATCGATAACATAAATCATTACTTGTTTCGGACGTAAATAATCTACCACCTTATACCAAGCTGCTAATTCTTCAGAAGTTGTGTTATCGATCAACTGACCTTGATACTCGCCACGCAAGAAACATGTCTGCAATGTAAAGTCGCCTTCAAACACACGTAACCATTCAATCAACTGTCCTACAGTTAGTTGGCTATTTACTGGCTTATCAATCAAACGCATGGTTGAATCAATTGCAGAATCTAATTTTAATATTCTGTTGTCGCATAGCAACAACGCATCAACTACATCTTTACGACCTAGTTGGGTAGAATTGCTTAATACAGATACCTTAGCCTGAGGACAATATTGGTCTCGCAAAGTGCATGTATCTTCTATTATCCCCAGAAAATCGGGATGAAGCGTCGGTTCACCATTGCCACTAAAGGTGATTACATCTATTTTTTCATCCGACTTACTCAGTTGATCCTCAAGTGCATAGCGAACTTCTTCACGCGACGGCAAAACAGGATGTAGCACAGGTTGATTCCATCCGCATTCACAATACACACAATCAAATGTACACAACTTAGCTGTAGTGGGCATTAAATTTACACCTAACGACACACCCAAACGGCGTGAACGAATAGGACCATATACGATTGATTCAAACAGCATATCTCGTCTATATGATTACACGATTTCCTAATGCTTTACTTAATTCTTTACGTATTTCCATCAAAAGGGGTTGTTGTTCCAGAATAGTTCGCTGAAGTTGCCAATCACCACGCTCTTCCGCTTCCTTCAACATTTTTTGCATTCCATCTATACGCTCATTAACGATTGTATATTTCAGCTCCAACAACATCCGCTGTACCAAATCTGGCAATACGTCTATATCGCTCGGCAATTCCACCTCATTTACTACATTCTCAGAAACAACTTGCTTCGCATACATCCGACTCAACTGATATTTATCCAACAGCATTTCTACAGCAAACTGACTTAATTCTGCGTTCGGATGATATTGAAAATACTTAGACGCCACCCAGTTAGGCTCGTTATAATGTGCGACATACTCTTTTACAAGCAATTGATACACAGGATTTTCAAGATCAATATTATCTTCATGTAAAACATTGATAATATATTCACCAGTACGGATTATGGTAGTTTCTGACTCATATAGAACATGCTCACCATAACGTACAATCAGTTGCATCAAATTCTGAATATTCTGTTCTTTCACAGACAAGACGGGTGCATTTTTAGAAACCACCTGTGGCTCTCTTGTTGGCTCCTGCGAAACAACTTCCTTCTCCTCTCCTTTCTCTGACGACTTCACATCACCAACCACCCGTTCGCCTTCTCCACGAGCACGTTTCTTTTTCTCTTCATCTAAATATTTTTCACGAAGTTCTGCCACTTTCTTTATCAAGACATCCTCTTGAATACCTAACGAGACAGAGCAATCCTTAATATAAATCTGTCGCTTGATAATATCAGGAATAATCGCTATAGATTGTGCTATAGCTATAACCATTTCTGCACGTTTGACCGGATCATCTCCTGCCTTTTCTTGTAAAAGTTTGATCTTCAAACGTATAAAATCCATCTGGTTCTTTTGAATAAACTCCAAAACCTCAGTTGAATTGTGCTTACGTGCAAAACTATCTGGATCCTCACCTTCTGGCATCAATACAACCTTCACATTAATACCCTCTTCCAACATCATATCCACACCTCGCAAAGTAGCTTTCTCGCCAGCACCATCACCATCGTATAGAATCACTACATTCTCAGTAAAACGATGCAGTAAACGTACTTGAGGAGCTGTTAATGCAGTTCCACCGGATGCTACTACATTTTCTATTCCAGATTGCACCATCTGGATCACATCTAACTGACCCTCAACAAGATAGCAACATCCTTTTTCTTGGATCATAGGTTTTGCTTGATAGAATCCATACAACTCATGCTTCTTCTCATAAAGAATAGACGTTGGAGAATTCACATATTTACCGGCCTTATCACTATTCTTAATAAGGCGTCCAGCAAAACCTGTGACTTTACCACTTACAGAAAAGAATGGAAATATTACGCGACCACGAAAACGATCAAATAATCGTCCTTGTTCATCCTTCAGACATATTCCAGTTCCGATCTTGTTATCTGTATTGATTAAATATTTGTCTTGATAACCCGCATTTTTGGCATCGGACCATAATCTTGCTTTCTCTGGAGAATACCCTAACTGGAATTTCTTGATAATATCTTCACGTATACCTCTTTGACGAAGATATGCCATTCCAACAGCCATACCTTCCTGTGTATCAAACAATTGAGTTTGAAACCATTTATTAGCAAACTCATTTACCAACAGCATTGATTCACGGTCATCTTGTCGCTGTTTTTCCTCTTGAGTCAATTCGCGTTCTTCAATCGTTATGTGATAACGCTGAGCTAGTTGCTTAATAGCTTCAATATAGGAGCACTGCTCTTGCTCCATAATAAACTTTACCGCATTACCACCCTTACCACAACCAAAGCACTTATAAATGCCTTTGGATGGGGACACTGAAAAAGAACTTGTTTTCTCATGGTGGAATGGACAAAGTCCCCACAAATTCGCACCTCGTTTCTTCAAGGTGACGTAACTGCCAACTACCTCCTCTACCTTTGCAGTATCAAAGATTCTGTCTATCGTTTCTCTTGGAATCATAATTATTTTATAGTTTAAGTTTAGAGTTCAATGTTCAGAAATATGTTATTTAGATTCCCAAAGATACATACCTAATTTTATTTGCCATTGGTCAAAACGGCCACGAGTATAAATATCTTGACCTGTAAATGATTGTACTTTATATGGATTTATCAAACCAAAATCATACCCACCACGCAAGAAATATCTTTCATATTGAAATCCTGCGCCAACACCCCAAGTGACATTAAGACGTTTCAGAGCATAGTCGCCCATATCGTCTACTGAATATATATTTTCATCATGAGTAAAGTTGATATCTTTTCCATCATTTAGATACCACTTATCATTCATCAATATACCGCATTGCAACGTTGGACCTGTGTAAAGAATAACCCAAGTATGCTTTGCTATTTCAAACTTGTATTGCCAATCTACAGGAATCTCCAACTGATGATACTGACCACGTGAGCGAATTTTCGGATACAACGCAGTCGTAAATTTTTGTGTCCAATTCGTCACATTTCCACCAAAAGTGTAATTCAAACCCATCGTTACTCCAAAACCTTTTACAATGGTTGCGTCATAAACCAAACCTATCTTCATACCATTATATGTTGTTGGATCTAAGACAGTTTCTTTACCCGTAATAGGAGCATTTAATCTTGTAATAGATTGAGAATAACCTACCTGTACTCCAAGATAATCATAGGCATACATGGCTGAAGCGCCTATAATCAGCATAGTCATTAATACTAATCTTTTCATCGTTTATCTATTGTTTCTTGTTTGTATTCCTCCTACCTTAGGGGTGCCCTTACTACGACGCGTGTCAACCTCATCATCTGTCTCCTCATCATCTGACGAAGCAGATACAGCCGATGCATCCGGACGAACAGTACGACTAGGACGCAGAAATACATCCTTTGGACTTTGTGGACGTTCTTGTTCTGCCCAAAAGAATGTCATCAAATGCTTTTCTTCGTCGGTAACCTGATCCATTGGAATCATAACACCTGTTGTAGTTGTGGTAAACACTACGTGATGTATTTGTCTGTTTTCTAGATACAATTTGACAAAACTACTTTGCGTCCTATTCACTCCTAGAAAACTACCATCTTCCTCTCGAGGATAAAAAATTGTTTCTGCATTTCCTTGAACATCAACCAAATAGACATCTCCATCACGAAGATATGCATACATTTCCTTACCAGCCAACTGGTCAAATTCTGAAGAGCCTTCTTGTTTGATCGCAATAGCATTGCCTACACCATGCAAATAGTCTAGAGTCCCCTTCTTTATATACATACGGATTGAGTCTGCTGATACTTGATTATATCCATTCCAACAAACAGGATCACCACACAGCGTCACTATTGAATCTTTTCCATTATAATGCATAGAATCACATACTGACTGCATGTCTTCTCGATAAATACGAACATTATAATATGCTTTTACTGACAAATAGCTTGTATCCTTCCAAATAGTATCTTGCTGCAGAACCGTCCATATTGAATCTACTAAGACACTATCCGGAGGAGGAATTATAAACACCTGATAATCAATCTCTCTAGTAAATAATGTATCAGCATGCATATACGAATACGATACACTATCTGACCACTCTACCAACAACGCACTATCCGTTACATAACCACGTTTATCCGTCTCCCAAACTTCACCTCTGTTGCCATACAAAGTCATTTTATTGGTAGAATCTACACTTTGCATATTTCCATATACTCTACCATAACCCTGATGTTTATCATAATAAATAGTATCACCTGTCAAGGTCATTCCATCCGTATGTATCACTCGCGAACGATCTAGCAACATAGAATGTTCCGTTTGAGTGTTGTACCATCCCTTCGTAGATAATATCGTGGTTTCCTCTTCGTATAAAATTTCTGTTGGTCCCACCAAATCGGCACGATAACTCTCTGTATTGTACCACAGAGTATCTGCATTCAATACAAATTTTGGATTTATTAGATGTACTCCACCACGAAAGACTGCTTGATGATTATAGGGCGTGTATTGTCCCCAAGAGGATGTTAATGTATTGAGATTATCTTCTATCATTCCGCCCGAAAAGTAGTAGGCAATATCACGTTTACGATCGTAATTCAAACTATCCGTTGTCAAAACTGAATTTTGATGGATTAATTTTACATTACTGCGAAAACGTGCCATTTTAGTATTGCCATTATAGTAGAGCATATCTCCAAAACCCTCAATACTATCTCCCTGAAGCAGATGAACATGTCCAAAAGCACGCAACGAATTTTCTAGTTCATAAAAATACGCCGAATCGCAATACATTAGCGCAGAGTCATGACGGAAACAAACATTTCCCTTTAATATCTGAACATCAGGTAGTCGTTCTTCATCAAATGACAGCGTCTCGGAATGCTCTAGATAAACTAATGACACCTTACTAGAATCCTTTAAACTAGCAGCTCCCCCATGATCCGCCTGCATCGTAGACTTTTTTTTATTTTTCGCAGGAACATTTTTCTTTTTGGAAGAAGTGTTTTGGGGTTCTGTACGCTCAGATACGGTTGGCCTTCGTTGAATAGGTTGCATAGAAACTCTCTCTATAGGACGTAAAGTTTCCACACGAGCGGGAGCTTGTGCTGATGCTTGAGTAGCGAACACAATACTCAGCATGCAAATTAATTGTATGAATACCACCTTCTTCACCCTCTCAGGTTTCGTTATTCCCCTATTCGTTCTTTACTCATTTCACCCAACCAGGATACTCAAAATCACATCCTCGCCAATTAGGATCTATCTGTACGTATACCTCCTTTTGTTTCGCACGTATCCATTGTTCTATACATTCAGAACGTAATTTTTCCTCTAGCATTTGACGAATGACTTGAAAATCATCCACCAAATTCGCCTTATGTGAATCACGTTTACTTCTCAAACGAACGATAGCACAAATCTCTTTATTCTTGGTGCGATCCATCATCACAAATGGCTGACTCACATCACCCTCTTTCATGGTATAAATTTGTCTAGCAATCTCAGGAGGAAGATCTTGATACTCAAATTTACTCGTACCACTATTCATGTTTGTCATCAATCCGCCACTCATCACAGTATTTTTATCCTCCGAATATTTGGCTACAGCAGCCTCAAATACCATACCGCTATCCACTATCTGCATTCGTATAGAGTCTAAACGATCTATTGCCTTTACCTTATCCTCAATTGATACACGAGGCTTCAACAAAATATGACGACAATTGATACGTTCGCCTTTCTTCTCAATTAATTGAATAATATGATAACCATATTCCGTTTGCACAATACGTGACACACGTTTCGGATCACTTAAGTTAAAGGCTACATCCGCAAATTCACTTACCAATTGGCCTTTACCGACAAAGCCCAACTCTCCACCACGTTTAGCCGACTCAGTATCTTCTGAGTACAAACGTGCCAACATACTAAAATCAGCATTCCCACTATGAACACGTTCTGTAAATTCGCGCAAGCGAGTTTTTATACGTTCTGTCTCTTCAAGAGATACAGAAGGCTCCATACTCAAAATCTGAACTTCTACTTGTGCTGGTACCATTGGAATAGAATCAGCATCTAATTGCTCATAATAACGACGAACCTCTGCTGGAGTAGGATGGATATTCTCCGTCAACTTATTCTGCATTTGCTGGATTATCATTTGATTACGAACCATCGTCATCATATCTTCACGTATTTCAGTAGAAGTCTTACGGAAATACTCTTCCATCTTCTCTTTACTTCCGATTTGAGAGATATAGTAATTCATACGCATATCCACCTGACTACCCACAGAAGACTCATTTGCCTCTATCGAATCCAACTCGGCTTGATGCAAAAATAATTTCTGAATTGCCAATTGCTCTGGAATCACACAATATGGATCACCAGCGATAGGCTGGCCTTCGTATTGAGCACGCAAACGTTCTTCTTCCACTTCACTACGCAATATAGCCTCTTCACCTACAACCCATATCACCTCATCGATAATATTATCTTGAGACCACACCGTACTACACACAGCAAACAGACAATAACCAATAACTAACAATTTATTTCTCATATCGTTTTAATTTTCCTTGTTGAACCGCATTTTCGTATAAAAGATCACGCTCCGACTGAATAAACTCTACTTGACGTTGACTCAGAATGATCTTCTCTATTTCACCACGAGCATAATCTAATGGCATTTGCTCACCACGTGCATACAAATCGATTACTTGCAAAACATAATTATTTACAGAGTCCTGAAGTACAATTTGATGTTTTTGTTTTAGTTGCTTCAGCAGGTTACTCTCATCCAATGGCATGTATGGCAACATCTGATTTACACTTTTCCACTCATCCAAAAACAATTCATAACCACTTGCATATTGGTATGCGTATTTTTCAATCCACTCTATATTTTCCTCCTCTTTTGGATTTGTCATATAACGTTGCAACTGATCCACATTTGGAGCCCCAAGAGGAACCACCAACAGCACACCACGTAGAATAGACTCCTTCAGTATAAAATGGCTCTTATGCAGCGAATAATATTGTTGCACCAAACTATCCTCAACATGTTGAGGCATCTTTTGTGCTACCAAACTACGTTCCCATTCATGCTGATACAACGAGCGTCGATAGTCGGACACCAGACGCTCTATATCTTTATTACTACTTTTTCTTATTGCGTCCTGCATCAGTACATTTATCGCCCATTGACGTACATACTGCTCTGCCACTCGAGCGCTATCTTCAGGCGACATACCAGACGTTAAACGCTGCATCTCGACTACCGTCAGAAACTCCCCATTACATTCTACAGCAACACCCTGCAAACGCTTTGCTTCAAATCTACCGCACCCCACGCATACAGCAAATGTCAATAATATTACGATAATTTTTCTCATAAATCAATTTTAACTTGCAAAGATACGACTTTTTTGTGAATTACACAAATTTTTTATTTTTTTTATCTTTTTTCGACATAAACCAAATGTCCATCTATCGTTTGAGGAGTACTATTGAATACATAATCTGGAGCTTTCACTCCTCGAATTCCTTCCCCTAAAGTCGCTGTCCCTACTTCAACATGCACTTCATCATATACCCCAGAATCAAGGATATGATTCAACAACATTGCCCCTCCTTCCACTAAAATCGAATGAATATTTCTGCGAGCCAAATCTTTTAAAATAAACTTCCAATCAGTATTCTCTGAATATACTATTGTCTCGGATTCATCGGAGAAAATCTTGCTATCTGCGGGCAGTACGCCATGTCTATCCAACGTCACTCTTATCGGATTTCTACCACTCCAGTGCGTAGTCAGCAACCGAGGATTATCTAGCAATACCGTTCTTGTGCCAACCATAATGGCCATATTTTCTGCACGTTGCTGGTGTACTAGTTGCTTCATCAATGGGGTAGAAATCACCATAGGATCGCCTTCTTCTCTCTCTACATCAATGTAGCCATCTGATGTTTGAGCCCATTTCAACACCACATAAGGGCGTTCCTCTTCCTGCAAGCAAATGAAACGCTTATTCACTTCTCGGCACTCACTTTCAAGCACCCCCACGATTACCTCAATGCCAGCATCTTGCATCATTTTTACGCCCCTACCAGCCACTCGTGGGTTAGGATCTAAACACCCCACAACTACACGGCCAATCCCTTTTTCAATTATCAATTTTGCACAAGGAGGAGTCTTCCCGTAGTGACTACAAGGCTCAAGACTTACATACAAGGTACAATCTTTATAGTTAAAACCTTCTGGGTGGTTCTTTTCTGCATTACGCAGGCAATTAGGTTCCGCATGAGCTTCGCCATATCGCTCATGCCATCCCTCTCCTAAAATTTGTCCATCGCCACCTACTAATACCGCACCTACCATAGGATTAGGGGCCACATAATATGCTCCCAATTGAGCCAATTGTAAGCATCTATGCATATATAATTTTGCACTTTTCATTTTTTTTTGTACCTTTGCAGCATGAAACAACAAATCAACTATATTATCACAGAATTACGAGGATTCTACCCGGAGGAAGAGTTACGAGAACTGGCTTTTTGGATCATTGAAGAATCTACAGGCCTGACACGCACACAAATCCTAACCGACTGCAAAGGTACACAAAATATTCCAAATATCGAAATTATTTTGCAAAAACTTCGTGCACACATGCCCATTCAGTATATCTTTGGATATACGGATTGGATGGGAATGCGCTTGCGTGTCACACCGGACACACTAATCCCTCGACCTGAGACGGCAGAACTTATCGAATGGATAGTCACTACATGCAACCAGAGCCAGCCTCTCAACGTGATGGACATCGGCACAGGAAGCGGATGTATTGCCATCGCACTTAAAAAGCATTGCCCCTTATGGCACGTTCAAGCTGTCGATATCAGCGAAGCAGCACTACAGGTAGCACAAGAAAATGCCTCTGCACATGGAGTAGAAATAGAATACCGAAAAATGGATATCCTATCAGAAACTCCCGATTCCATCGATATAATTGTCAGTAATCCTCCTTATATATGCCAGCACGAAAAAGTCGATATGGACATACGCGTACTAGACTACGAGCCACCTTCTGCACTTTTCGTACCAGATAACGATCCATTGCTATTTTACAGACGAATAGCATCGATAAAATCGGCCAAAATGCTATTTTTTGAGATCAACGAAGCATATGGAAATGAAGTTTGCTTAATGTTACAAGAATTAGGTTATACAGACGTTCAACTCAAACATGACATCTATGGTAAAGCACGAATGGTCTTTGGAAGAATTGAAGCATAAAGCAGAAGCCTATTGTGCCATGGCAGAACATTGTTGTTCAGATGTCAATCACAAACTCCTGCAATGGGGAGCCACTTCCAAACAAATAGAAAATATCATTGCCCACCTCCAAGAACAACGCTACATAAATGAAGTGCGATATTGCCATGCATTTGCACACGATAAAGTGCTCTATCAGGGATGGGGACGTGTTAAAATCAAAGCAGCTCTATTTGCAAAAGAAATTCCCTCAGAACTCATATCACAAGCTATAGATTCTATCGATGAAACCGAGTATCTCGGTGTATTAAAGCGCGTTATCTCCACAAAAAAACGTGCCATCAAGTCTAATGACCCTATGGCACGTGAAAAGCTTATACGTTTCTGCTTACAACGAGGATTTACCTATCATGAAATTGATCAAGTAATTCAAAATGCTTAATTATTGGCTCTCGTTGCCTCATAAATTAATGGAGCAATCTCACTATTGTCATGCCATCCAGTAAAACGTTCTGCCCCTACACCAATAGCAAACACTGGGACTGCTGATGCCGTATGTCCCTTGCTAGTCCATCCCAAACGAGATTTTTGATTCAAAATCGCTAATGCTTGAGCAGCCAACGCATTGATATCCTTGTATAAAGTTTTCTCCACTCCTTGATGCTGCATCATTAACGCGTAAGCATCACGCAGCATTTTATCCTCATCATTAGACATCTCTACCGCAGTATATAGGCCCGTATTCATCGAGATTATCTCCTTTACTTGTTCCCACTTTAGATCTTTTCCCTCCTTCTTTTGGAGAGCAGACAACTGATCCGACAATAGATCTGAGGAACATTTTTGTTCTGCCAGCACTTTCAAATTCAGTACATAATCACTATTTCCCAAGGCCATTCCACCTGTTTCATGATCTGCTGTTATGACGATGAGCGTCTCATCGGGATGTTGCATATAGAATTCATATGCTACTTTAATGGCGTTATCAAAGTCTATCACCTCGCGCAACACTGTTCCACCATCATTGGCATGGCTAGCATAATCTATTTTGCCACCTTCCGCCATCATGAAAAATTTGTCATGCGTGCGTAATTGCTCTATAGCTATTTCTACAATTTTCGCCAAATTCAAATCCTCCGCTTTTTGATCTATCGCATAAGGCAATGCTCCAGCATGGCGCGAACGATCTGCCAGACGTACCTGAGGCACCAGCAGCATTTTCTTTGCTCCAATTTTATTCTTCGCATCGGCATATCCACCTGCTAACACATAGCCCTTCTCCTCGCACAAATCATACAAGTTAGGTGCTGCTGGATTCTGCTTGTCTTGCGGATGATAAAATCCCGATCCACCAAAAAAGTCAAAATTCGAGTGTGCTAGTTGAGTACCTATTACATAATAGTCGTCACGCGAAGGCGTGTGCGCGTAGTGCGCAGATGGTGTCGCATGATCTATCGTTACTGTGGTCATAATGCCTACTCCCCACCCTTCTTCTTTTAGTTGCGATGCTACGCTCACTGCTTTCGTTCCATCAGGCGTTTGACCGATCATACCATTATCTGTCTTCTTACCTGATGCTAAACATGTACCAGACGCAGCAGAATCGGTTATACCACTAGATGCAGAAAAAGTAGCCACCTGACCAGAGTATGGGAACGTAGTCATCAGCAATGACTTACGACCTATTCTACCTTCCAGTTCTGCAAGATACATCTCTGTTGCTAACACCTGATGAGGTCCCATGCCATCACCAATAAACATAAATACATACTTAGCTTGTGCCACAGATAGCATCGCCATCAGCACAAACGCTATTATTACTGAAAAACGCTTCATCCTATTCATATTTCTTTGTTTATGTTATCTTATTCTTCTAAAAGGTCTGGTCTTCTTTCACGTGTATGACGCAGACTCTCTTCGTAGAGCCATTCCTCAATCTTTGCCTGATGCCCTGACAACAATATCTCAGGCACCTTCCAACCTTTGTATTCAGCAGGACGGGTATAGACTCCTGGTTCTAGCAGTCCATCCTGAAAACTATCACTCAGCGCACTCGTTTCATCTCCCATGGCACCAGGTAGAAGACGTACAATCGCATCTGTCATCAAAGCAGCAGGAATCTCACCTCCCGTCAATACGAAATCGCCAATGGTATATTCCTTGGTAATCAAATGATCACGTACACGCTGATCCACACCTTTATAATGACCACATAGGATAATAATGTTCTCCTTGAGCGATAGCATATTTGCCTCCTTCTGAGTAAAGCGTTCGCCATCAGGAGCCGTAAAAATAATCTCATCGTATTTGCGCTGGCTTGTCAAATGACTAATGGCACGATCGATCGGTTCTACCTGCAACACCATACCCGCACCAAAGCCAAACGCATAATCATCTATTTTGCGGTGTTTATCTAAGGTGAAATCACGCAAATTATGCACATAAATCTCCACCAAACCTTTTTCTTTGGCACGCTGAACAATGGAGTGATTCAACGGAGAGTCCAATAATTCTGGACAAGCTGTCAATATATCTATTCTCATATTCTTTTATACACGAATTCCCCGCAAAAGTACTATTTTTTTTTTAATTGCGCAAATAATTTAACAAAAAAACACCCTTCATCTTGCACAAACAATTTTTTTTTCTTACCTTTGCAACCGGTTTTTGTTCACAAAAGCCCAAACGCCAGAAAAAACATAATACTTAACATCTAATAAACACAGTTATGGCTAAAGTTTATCAAGCTAACGAGATTAAGAACATTGCCCTCATGGGTGGCAGTGGTTCGGGTAAGACTACCCTGATGGAATCCATGCTCTTCGAGTGCGGGGTCATCAAGCGTCGCGGAACAGTAGAAACACAATCAACAGTCTGCGACTATTTCCCAGTAGAAAAGGAATACGGTTATTCTGTATTTTCCGCAGTTTGTAACATCGAGTTCAACAACAAAAAACTCAATATCATTGACTGTCCAGGTGCAGACGACTTCTGTGGTGGTGCAATTACCGCTCTTCACGTATCTGACACAGCAGTCATTACCTTAACTGCTAATGGTGGTGTAGAGGTTGGTACACAAAACAACTTCCGCCGCGCTGAGAAAGCAAAAAAACCTATCGCTTTCGTCATCAACAAGTGCGACCACGAGAACGCTGATTTCGAGCGTACCTTCAACGAGCTCAAAGAGACATTCGGAAACAAATGTACTCTCTTCCAATATCCTATCAACGCAGGTAAAGACTTCAATGCTGCTATCGACGTACTCCAAGGCAAGATGCTCGTTTGGAAAGCAGAAGGTGGTGCTCCTGAGCAAAAGGACATCCCTGAGAGCGAGAAAGCTACTGTAGAAGCCATCCGCGCTCAACTTCTTGAGTGGGCAGCAGAGTCTGATGAGACTATCATGGACAAATACTTTGAGCAAGGTACTCTCTCTGATGACGAACTTATGCGTGGTCTTCAAACCGTATTTGCAGAGGGTAGCATGTACCCTGTTATCTGCACCAGCGGTCTCAAGGATATGGGTATCCGTCGTTTGATGGGCTTCCTTGGCGAGATGACTCCTTCTGTTGCGGATGCTCCTAAGCCTTTGACAGTCAACGCAGAAGAAGTAGCTCCTAATCCTTCAGCTCCTACATCTGCATTCATCTTCAAGACTTCTGTAGAGCCACACATCGGTGAGGTTAACTACTTCAAGGTGATGCAAGGTACCCTCAAGCCAGGTGATGACGTTCTCAACGTGGATCGCGGTACCAAAGAACGTATCTCTCAACTCTACTCTGTAGCTGGTAACATCCGCGTTCCTGTAGAGGAAGTTTCTGCCGGTGATATTGCAGCTACGGTTAAGCTCAAAGATACTCGCACAGGTAACACTCTCAATGCGAAGGATTGCGAGAACCAATATCCAGCCATCTCTTACCCAGATCCTAAATATCGCCGTGCTATCAAGCCTGTTAATGAGGCTGATGCGGAGAAATTGGCAGCTCTCCTTACTCGTATGCACGAGGAGGATGCTACTTGGGTAGTAGAGCAATCAAAAGAATTGAAGCAAGTGATCGTGGCTGGTCAAGGTGAGTTCCACCTCCGCACGCTCAAATGGCGTCTTGAGAACAATGATAAGATGATGGTTACCTACGAGGAGCCTAAGATTCCTTATCGTGAGACTATCACCAAGTCTGCTCGCGCAGATTATCGTCATAAGAAACAATCTGGTGGCTCTGGCCAATTCGGTGAGGTACACCTTATCGTAGAGCCATACGTAGAGGGCGAGCCAGTGAAGGAAGTTTACAAGTTTGGCAACCAAGAGTACCGTATCTCTGTTCGTGATACCCAAGAGATTCCACTCGATTGGGGCGGCAAGCTGGTGCTCATCAACTCTATCGTGGGTGGTGCTATTGATGCGCGTTTCATCCCTGCCATCCTCAAAGGTTTGATGGATCGTATCGAGCAAGGTCCTTTGACTGGTTCTTACGCTCGCGACGTACGCGTGATCATCTATGATGGTAAGATGCACCCAGTAGATTCTAACGAGATCTCCTTCCGTCTTGCAGGACGTAATGCTTTCGCTGAGGCATTCCGCAATGCTAATCCAAAGCTTCTCGAGCCAGTTTATGAGGTGGAAGTATTCACTCCAAGCGATATCATGGGTGATGTGATGTCTGATATCAACGGTCGCCGTGGTATGGTGCTCGGTATGGAGACTGAGAAGAACTTCACCACATTGAAGGCCCTTGTTCCTTTGAAAGAGATGTCTTCTTACTCTACTACATTGTCCAGTCTCACTGGTGGTCGTGCTACCTTCACAATGCGCTTCAAGAGCTACGAGCTCGTTCCTGGTGATGTACAAGACAAACTCATCAAAGAATACGAAGCAACTCAAAAGGATGAGGATTAATATTCGATATTCCCCAATAAAAAAAACGACAGTCGCAATGGCTGTCGTTTTTCATTATTAGTAGTTTTGTTTTTCGTTCGTTTGTCTTATTTCTCCCATCCGTCAAACACCTCTGCTCCATAGACGTTATCTTCGTTCTCATCGTGTAGCGGTGCCCAGAGTTGTGCAAAGAATGGGTTCTGCTTAGCCACTTTATCCCATTGCCATGGTCGCGGATTCGATTCAAAGGCATATGGATACGGCATGCACTCTTCGCACCAGTGTCCCCCTAGCAACACGAGGCGTGGAGTAGCTGTGAACTGGTGTCCTTCCGCACATTCCCAGAGCAGAGGAGTATCCCAGTCGCCTTGTGTCATCTCTGTAGAAAGGCACTTACCACCACGGAAAGCTGCAGCTTTTTGCATGTCTTCTATCGTGAACAATGCTTTGGGCTTTTGCTCATCATAGCCGTGATCGAGAAGCGTGTATTCATCGCTATTGTGTGATAGATCCCAACCTTTCCAATCAGGGATAGCTTTGTATGCCTCTAATGTGCCGTAATATGCGCTAATGCGTTGGGTTTTATTGTGTTTGATCCACCATTGTGTTCCATGCTCTTGTGACATCGCCATGGCGTACATAGCCAGTTTCACGCAACGTGGGAAGAGTTTAGCAATCTTGGTTTTAGCTGCAAAACGAATACCAGCTGGTACTGTAGGCGACTTAGCCATCTGCGCGAAATAGTCCTTGACTGGCACGTTAGCTCGGAAATGCAAGTAGTTCTCCAAGCGGTCGCCGTCGATATACCACATACCGTGGAAATTGCGGGTAGTAAACCAGTTGGCATTGAAGATCTTTTCTGGTCTTGGACATCCGATAGCGTCCAAAAGGAGGCACTCAAACTCGTAGTTAGAGATGCGGTACTCTTGACCCGACCCGATATTGTAGTAGTTCTTCCAGAAGTCCTCAGGCACCTCATCGCGGCACACACGTTCGAGTAGTCGTCCACTATCTTCTACGGTAGCCCATTCGAGTACTCCACGGATAGGTACATGGAACATGATGGGGTCATAGTTCTTGAGAATAGCGGGGTATAGGATACCTGACTGACGGAGACTAACCCATTGTTTGATAGGCGAATTGGTGATAATACGCTCTGCTTGTGCTTTGGTGAGTCCATAGTGATCATATGCAGAAACGCAGATAGGGTCTCCAGCTCGTCCCCAGTGCAGTGGCTCCCGTCGGTCTCCCATTTGCGCTACACTACCTATATATACTACCTTGGGCTGCTTGTCCTCAGGTTGCGCCAACACAGCGTCACGGATATTGGTGGCGGCAGAGATATTGGTTCGCAATGTTGCCTTAGGACGGTAATCAGCTTGTGGGGATACCATGCCTCCTACGTGGAGGACAATGTCTGCACCTGTAACACCACGAAGGATATCTTCGTAGCTAGTAAGATCTCCCCAAATGACTTCGAGTTGGTCGGCATAAGGTGCAAGTTTCTCTTTGTTTTTTGCACTTGGTCTAGCTAATACTCGTAGTGTATAGTTGTCAGGGTATCGCAAGATCTCTTGCAGTCCTGCAAACCCCATTGTGCCAGTGGCACCTGTAAGAAAGATTGTTTTTTTCATGCTTGTGTAATCCTAATCGGGGACAAAGGTACAAAAAAAAATGTATATGGACAAAAAAAACTTGTTTTTATTGGTCATAGGCTACATTTTTTTACTGTAGCTTCGAGGATAAGGTGCCCTCGAAGGTACAACAAAAAATGCACATACGCAGTCGGGCTCTTGTTTCACTAGGGTTTGAATGATCTGGGGTGCGTGTGCGTAAGGCAATGGAAGTGCCTCATAGTCAATCGGTTGTTGAACCGTAGAAAGATTGTTTTGTGTCATACTTGTAGTACGTGAAATAAGTGAAATAGGGTGAAATAATGGTAAAATCCAGTGAATATCAGTGAGTTACGTGAATTATTTCACTATTTCACTTGTTTCACCCTGTAAATAGATCTATATCCGATTCCGTTATCCGATACTTAATACGCATTGCCAATTGCCAATCGCCAATTGCCGATAACCGAATCTACTACTATTATTATGTATATACACAAAAAACAGCCCGAAAGCTGTTTCCCAAATTCTCCAAATCTCCCCGCTCCTAAACCACTAAACTTCTAACCTATCAACCAAAAAAAGAGAGTATCAAGTTAATCTGATACGCTCTAGAATAATTATCTTGGTAGAAATTTGTGGTCTTGTAGAAGCTTATTTAAGTAAGGAAAGTATCCGTCACTCTTAAGATAAAGTTTTTATTATATACTAAATCTGTAGCTTCTAGTTCATATAATTTGACACAAAGGTTCTTTTTATAATCCTTTTCTGGTACGGCAAAACATATCATTATTCCGTCAATGAATATTCGTCCGTTAACAGGACTTACTCTCCAGTCTAACACTATTCGAGGTTGCAGTAATCTTCTGATTTTGTTACATTGCAAC
>JAZLDS010000008.1:0-58718 GCA_045614865.1 Paludibacteraceae bacterium
TACGACGACCTAATGCATTAATCATTTCCATATCTTCAATAATTATTTAAGTGTGTTGATGTCAATTTGTTTTGGTTGTTGAGCTTGCATGTTGTGCTCTGCACCTGCAAACACGTGGAGGTTAGCGATGATCTTGTTGCCGAGACGGTTCTTAGGGAGCATACCCTTAACCACTTTCTTAACAAGGACGTCAGCACCTTTCTTTGCCAACATCTCTGCTGGAGTCATCTCGCGTTGACCACCTGGATAGCCAGTGTAGCGAACATAAACGCGCTCATTCCACTTGTTACCAGTCAACTCTACTTTTGCAGCGTTGATGATAATCACATTGTCTCCACAATCCACGTTAGGAGTGAAGTTTGGTTTGTACTTACCACGGAGGAGCTTAGCCACCTTAGAGCACATACGACCAAGAATTTGGCCCTCAGCATCAATAACAACCCACTCTTTTTGAGCAGTTGCTTTGTTAGCTGATACAGTCTTGTAACTTAATGTATCCATTTGTTTTTTAATGTTTTGACCATGTCGACAGACAACTTTACGTGCTTATTGAGCCCCACTGCCCAACATGGCGAATTAATATAAATAAAGTTTTAAAAGTTCTAAAAGTTTTAAGGGTTTCAAAGGTTAGAAACCAAATCGCCCGAAAAAGCGTGCAAAATTACTACTTTTTTTCCAATTGACCAAATATTATGACATTTTTTTCACAAAATTCTTCAGGAATCCACTCTTTCCATGGATTTTCGTATCCATTTTTCATTTTTTGCTTCACATTTTCGATATTTGGTAGTTTGCGTACGGGCTGGGTAGAGTTAGATTTTCCTTTCATGCGTTTTTTCTCGCGCAGAAGATCACGTTCATGTTCTGCCACCGCCAAGTCCGCTTCTAACCGAGCGATCACTTTAGGATAAATCTTATTGAATATCTGCGGATTATCGGTGTACCAAACCAAAGAAGAGTCAAACTGAGCCTGGGTGATTCCGTGTTTATCCAACACATTCTTGTAGTAGCCCGACACCTCTTGGTCGTGCGCATAGTTGTAGCCAGCCACCTGTATCGCGCCATCTGCACGATGTAGGTCATATAGCACATCGCGCATCTCGCTATTGGATAACACGCTACGAGGGCGACATCCAACGACTGCCAACAGTACGCACAATATGATTAACAAGTTTCTCACTTCTTCTTTGGAAATATCTGGTTCAAGCTATCATCCAAATCTTTGCGATAGAACAAGATAATCAGAAATACTGCCACCGTGATGAACGAGTCAGCGATATTAAACACAGGTCGAAAGAATATACACTCTCCTGCTGCATTGCGTATTAGAGGGAAGTACAGCATATCCACTACGCGACCGTGAAACCAACCAGCATACCCCCATATCTTGCCATAGAACACGCAGTCGATGATATTACCTAAGGCACCAGCCATAACCATTGCCATGGTTGTCAGATAGCCCGAACGTACTTGCTGTTTGTGGATTATTATATAAATATACCATCCTATCACTCCCACAGCCACAATACGGAAGAGAGTCAGCACGAGCTTGCTAAACCACTCAATACCAAACGCCATACCATTGTTCTCTACAAACGCAATCCAAAACCAGGAAAAAACCTCATGCGCTTCGCCCAATTCGAAATGCGTCTTTATGTAAACTTTCGACACCTGATCCACCACTAATGCCAGCAGTACCAAACCTGCTACTAACCAGCTTTGTTGTTTCTTACTTAACATACACGTTTATTTTGTTTCCACGGATTACACTGATTAACACCCATCTCAATCTGTGGTTATCCGTGAAATTCGTGGGGTATTACTATTACAAGCAGAACTTCGTACGGATATCCTCTACTCGGTCAAGTTTTTCCCAAGTAAAGAGTTCTACTTCGCGTTCGATAGTCTGTCCATTATCAATAAACACTTTTTTCACAACCTCATTGGTACGTCCCATATGTCCATAGCGAGCTGTCTCTTCATACATAGGTTGCTTGAGTTTAAGTGCCTCGATGATTCCCTGTGGGCGAAGGTCAAACAATTCGCTAACCACTTGTGCGATCTCACCATCGCTCATGGCCACTTTGGCTGTACCATACGTATTGACGCAAACACTTACCGGCTTAGCCACACCAATGGCGTAACTAATTTGCACCAACATTTCTTTTGCCACACCTGCAGCAACCATGTTTTTTGCGATCCAACGAGCTGCATAAGCTGCAGATCTGTCCACTTTAGATGGGTCTTTTCCAGAGAAAGCTCCACCGCCGTGTGCACCACGACCGCCATACGTATCCACAATAATCTTACGACCTGTCAACCCAGTATCTCCGTGAGGACCACCAATAACAAAGTTACCAGTAGGATTCACAAGCAGTTTAAAGTCTCCCTTGAGCAACTCTTCATAACGTGCGTCTCGCTTCGCTACTCGAGGCAGCAAGATACGGCGCACATCCTCTTTGATTTGCTCTTGGGTTACATCCTCGTCGTGCTGAGTAGAAACAACGATGGTATCAATACGGAGAGGCTCGCCTTTCTCGCTATACTCCATAGTCACCTGGCTCTTAGAGTCTGGACGTAGGTACAGCATTTCTTTTCCTTCCTTACGCACGCGCGCAAGCGTATATACTAAGGTGTGTGCCAAGTCAAGGGTCAATGGCATGTAGTTCTCGGTTTCGTCTGTCGCATAACCAAACATCATACCTTGATCGCCAGCTCCTTGCTCTCCTACATTCTCTGTACCTTGGCCATCCACGCCACGTGCGATATCTGCACTTTGTTCGTGCAATGCGGTAAGGATACCACAACTCTCTGCCTCGAACTTATAGGCTGATTTAGTATAACCGATCTCTGCAATGGTTTTGCGTACAGTACCTTGAATATCAACATATTTCTCACTCGAAACTTCACCTGCCACGATTACTTGTCCTGTGGTCACCATAGTTTCGCATGCTACGTGTGAATTGGCATCAAGTGCTAAGAATTGGTCTAGGATGGCGTCGCTGATTTGATCCGCCACTTTGTCTGGGTGTCCTTCGCTGACACTCTCTGATGTAAATAAATAGTTCATTTTGTTTAGATAAAAAAATCCACAAGCCGACTGTTTATGCTTGTGGTACAAGTTTTTAGCATTCTTTTATAGAGGTCGCAAGCAGTCAAATTTATCCTCTTTTCAAAATCGGGTGCAAAGGTACTACAAAAAATGCACATACGCAAGTAAAGCAAGATATTAATTGCAAAAAATATAGATTATCTATCTCTTACGATGTTTAACATCTACTCAAGCTTGCTTGAATGTGAGACATGGAATATCGAATGATTAGGGCACCGGAAGGAGCAATTGCTAATATAACTACTTCTCAAAAGCCCGAGCCATTAATCCTTGTTCCTCGCGAGAAATATGATATAAAGTGGCTAGTTGTCGCCAATCAGCAACCACTCGTTTGGTTTCCTCTACAATGGATTCCGCACGATTGGTAGATACTCCTAAATAAGGTACAATCTCTAGTGCCAAAGCATAATCCAAACGGTTATCATTTTCATTGATATTCAAGCTCAAACCTGTACCATAGTATTGTGGATTCAAATCATACGCTGGCGACAAAGTCCAACCATCACGCGTTAATAAAAAACCATGATTACGCAAATGGTCATCACAATTACTTACTGCTATATTGAACACGATTCGTCGGAATAATTCGAGCAAGTTTTCCTCAACTCGGCAGCAATATCTACTGATCCAATCTGCTAATTCTAGATAGCTACATCCTTGCGTATCTCCATCGCTATATCCTAGCATAGTCATTGCAGAGGTGAAATGTATACGCCTCCCATGCTCGTCACGATCAAAACGCTCTGTTAAGAACGTAGCATGTTTATTATTCATATATCGCAATTCAAAAGGCGACACCTTGATACCACAACGTTTTGCCAATTCCATAGTCAATGCCTCCCATGCGCCCATATTGATTTGGTCACTTCTGCTAGGGAACTTAGCAATCCACAATCTGCCGTCAATATTTTTCACATTAGCTTTAGGACGCGCTCCTCCTAATGACGAACCTGGCGCTAATAAAATCTGCAACCACTGACGCATTTGGGGAGAATCATCTTGTTCTAGCAACCAACTCGCTTGCTCTAATTCTGCCAAAGATGTGATAGGTGGTGTACTCCACGTAGGATCATTATCTAGGAATGCGCCATGGATATCTGTCTTTATGCGCAAAGCGCCCATACGAGTTTCATCGTGTACACCTAGCAAGAAATCTGTTTCGTGCAAAATCCTACGAGGACGCTGTTTTTGTTCGGCTTTGATAGATTCTCGTCTTTCCATCAATACTCTACCCCAGCGATCGGGAGTAGAATCCAAAAAGACGCCGAAATTGCTCTTTCCATCCGCCAAATATTGCCGACCAGTATATAGCTGCAATTCAGGGTCAAGCAATCGGCAACGCGCACTATGCAACCATTCTTCTGAAAATTCAAAAGAAAACACCTCCTTGCCGCGTAGAAATTGTGCTTCTAATGTACCCACCAAAGCTGGTGTATCAGCAAAAGCATCATCGTAATATATATATATGCTCTTTGTCATTTATCCTTACTTTTCTTAGTTGCACGTTCTTTAACCAATAGGCCTGCATCTTGGAGTTTACGTCCGAGTTCATCGTCTTTGGCTATAAGTAGGAGGTTGTCAGATAGTCCTAAAATAATTAGTACGCGCATATACATACCAATCGCAACCCCTTCATCTCCTTTTTCGATTTTTATAAGTGTATTGCGTGAGATACCAGCGCGTTCTGCCACTTGTTCGGTAGATAAATCTCGACGCAGTCTAGCCAATCGGATATTCTCACCTAGGGTAGACATCATTCGCTCATATTTAGGTAAAAGAGGACGTTTCATAAGGAATAATGTTAATAATTCTGCGCAAAGATACTACTTTTTGTGCAAATATGCAAACATTACAAACAAAAAACTCTGCGAAAGTACAGTTTTATTGCTTTATACAGCAAAAGGCGGGGGATAACTTCTATTCCCTTTACTTCACTCGATGGCCTGTGATGGTATAAACTTCTTCGCCACGGAGGATGTAGATTTGTCCGTCACGCATGATCTTGCGGGCTTTTGGCTGTGTAGGTTGTTCTGCCTCAGGAGCAAGAGGAATGGAAGTGGTAGTTGGCTTACGCATTGAGAGATACACGCGACCTTCTGCTGCAAGACTTTGCATGTATGCATCATCAAAGATAAAGTATCCGCGGAAGCCTTTGATTTCTTTATTATTACCAGTTACCTTAGCAAGACGGCTATCCGCAACAAGGATATATGCATTTTCTTCGGTAATAGTAGTAGGATTAAGGACACCCTGGAAAGTGATATTGTTGTATTTTTCACTCATGGGGCTCTTTGTTCCATCAAAAAAGCGCCAATGCATCAAACCTGAATAAATTAAATCACTATTTATATCCTCCTTCGGTTTAATCAAATAGGGGATGCCTGCTTCCATATACGGATTCTTTACATTAGGATCTCTCATCGTCCAATAATCTTTTAGCGGCATAAAGTTCAACACGACAACAGGCTCTCCAGATTCATTACCAGTTTGCGTAACTCCTGTAAACGCCATAATATCTGCATCTGCTAATTTTGATGGTAATAAATTCACAGGAAGGTCAAATGGGAAGCATACGGTATTGTACATTCCGCCTGCAAACTTGCGGTCGATCGTCACATTATGAGGTGTCTCGCCATGATTGTCATTTGCAAGTAGGCTCAGGACATCACTATTCTTAGCATCATATTGATCTGCTGGATCAGGGTCACTCTCTTGCAATTTTTTATCCACATATGTAGCGTAGAGTGCCATTGATTTGTCCACATGATGCACAATACGATTATTCTTAGGATCCGTACCGCCCTCTCGCCAAGCAAGAAGCCTAGTGGCATCATAATTACGTAGATACCAAGTTGGATATGAAGTTCTTTCCAATACCGTTGTATTGGTTATCTCTGACTTTTTGGGAGAGATTTCTTTTATCTCTATCGGCATTCCTGAATGAAAATTCATCTGTTTGGGTAGTCCACAAACAGTTTCTCTATAGTATGGTAACCATTGAGCTGGTTTATTATAACTACTCCACCCATTATTACCATTAAAAAAGTCTGGAACATATGGATACCAACCTTTCATTGATGAAGAAATCTGTGATTTATCAACAGTATTAATATAATCTCCTAACCACTTGAAAGCGTTATAACCATGTTCGCCCTTAACAAAACCCTCAATATAATCAGCAACATGGTAAGATTGCCCAACACCATACGCAAAAAATGTCCTAGACTGGTCAATTGTTTGGCTTGACCTAATCTTAGAGCCAGATGCTGCATTATGTTTTACGTTATAATCATTAAAATATACCTTTACGAGCTCATATGCTTCTGCGACATTATCCATATCACCAGTATTGTCTAAGTCATTTTTATTATTCAAAAGATTATGCCATGTAACATTAAATACAGCATTAGCAAAATTGGCACAAACGACCATATCATCTGTCATATATACTCGATATGTATTATCTCCATCAGTAGCTACAGATGCTCCATTTATTGTCCAATTTACCAAACGATAACCAGTTTTGGGAGTAGCAGTTACATCTACTGCCGAACAAGATTTATGAGACCCACTAGCTGAAATAGTTCCCATATTTGCATTATTAACACTTGTCGTTAATTCATATGTAACATTATCATAACAAACTACCTCAAATGTTTGACCATTAGGAGCCTTTGTTACAAAAGGCGTGTTTGCTTCATATTGAGTAGCATAGGTATAAATACCATATCCAGATGAGCCATTGCGCAACACCAAATAGATATTGTTGGCATGATCCCACGCGAAGTCTGTAATATAGTTGCTATCATCTGAAAAGATTGTACCCAATTCTGCAACAAAAGTCAAAGTAGGATGTGCAGTTCCAGACGCTTGAGATACAGTGTAAAGACGTGCTGTTTTGCGATAACCATTTGCCACCAAAACTTGAGTAAAAGTATTATTTGAACGAAAACCTCCAGAGGCAGTATAACGGCACTTCAGATTCTCATCATCACTCGCATAATTCGCTTTAATATTTCCGTTTGTAGCAATATGTACTAAGGCTGATTTATCCATATACGCAACATTATCAAACGGATCCTTTTCCTCTGCTTTCGAAGTACCTAAAAACCATGCACCACCATACTTATCAAACTGACTAGAACTATTTATAGCGACAGGCAAGAGTCCACTCTTGATGTAATTATGAGGAGATATTTTACCATTTGAAATAGTAGGATTTGTTATCGAAGAATATGTACCTTGTGTTGATGTTGGGAAATTAGATGGCAGTACATACTTACCACTATACAAATAACCAGTTTGAAACGAAGTCGATCCCGTTTCCATTGAAGCAGATAATAACAATAGATTAATTTGATTATTTGCAACACGAAGATCTAAACTTACATTGTATATTTTTGCAGCATTGGGATGACCTGCAATAGTTTTCATTTCGCTCGCCTTAATCAACGAAGTCCAGTTGTTTGGATTAGCAGGATCCACATACCACAAGTATGTATCCATATCAACATCACAGGCTGTCGTAAAAATTCTACCTGTTCCATCCTGAGCGATGCGCACACGCGTAGGCGTCGCATGCGAATAGTAGAACCAACTTTGATCTCCTTGATAATAGTTACCTGTACCACCATTGTACGGATTAGCAGGAGTCGTCCCTAAAGTAAAATAAGATGGCCAATATTCAAACAAACCGCGCAAGGTATTGTTTTTAGTTGTCGGCTGCGTCACCAGAGTACGACCAAAATACGGGCTATTGGTGTTATTATCAATATCTATACCAAATGGTGAATTCAACACAGTACGCTTATGAAATGCAACTGTACTAGCTTGCCCTTTACCATATACCTCTAGTTTATATGAATAATGTCCACCAGCTATACCACTCAATGAGACTACCGCGGTATGAGCACCTGCGGTAGTATAAGCAGTACCCGTAAAATCCATAGTTTTTGCCGGAGAGGCTTCCGTTTGATAAATTACCACTCTGACCTTACTAGCTGGCGCATTAAGATGATAACCTATCGACACTGAGTTAGAAGCCTTATCATATGTCGCTGATAGTTTATACGCAAAGGGATTGAGGTCTGCTGCAAAAAGAGCGGAGCAGAATATTAGACAAAAGAAAGAGTTTATTAGCTTTTTCATGGTTTCTTGGGCTCGGCAAACGAGCGTTATTAAGCTATGCGTTGTATGCAGCATAGCTGCGTTATTATGTTTTATGTCGCAGTGCGACGTTTTAAAAGTTTCAAAAGTTTTATTCTTAAGACAATTCGTGTCAATTATTTTTTGAACAGGAATAAATAAAAATATATAAAAATCTATAAGGTGTATTTTGTTTTTGCTTATAAAGGGCAACACGTTGCCAGATAAGCAAAAGAAAATATATTTTACTTCCCAACTTTCGGGTTGTAGTTTATGTCTTTTTAATTCTGCGGGTTGAGGCCCAATAACCAATTAGTCGCCAATATACATTCTACCACGCAACCATCTTGTTCTATAAGACGCTCTTCACCATCCATCATAATCAAAGTAAGATGTTTGCATTTTGTCAGTTGCGAGCCTTTTATCAACCCTCCTACTTCACGATTATACAGTTTTGTGGTAGGATTTTGAAAATTATACGTTACTTGGATCAACTCTTCTACTCTGCCCATTTTTGTGCGCACAAAATCCACTTCAAAATTCTTATGCTTACGTAGATAGAACAATTGTTCTATTTCGCTATTCATTCTTCGCATAAGTTCGATTGCTACGATATTTTCCAATCTCCACCCTAAATTAGATGTTTGTAGAAAATCTTCGTGATTGGTTATAAACGCTGCATCAATAGCATAGCACTTACGAGCAGACTGTTTTTGGGTACATTTAAATGTATATGCAGGCAACAAACGAAACAAATATGCCTCTTGTAAATAATGTACGTATTTTTTTGCAGTATGTGATGATCCTAAATCAAATTGCTTTTGAATTTCCCCGTATGAAAACTCCTGGCAAAACAAATCAAGCATAGCGTTTGCTATGTCTGCCATTGTTTTTTCATGTTTCACTTTATATCGTTTACAAATATCTTTGTGTATAATAGCCTTGAATAACGACAGTGTATAAGTGTACTTATTCTTAAGTTTGAGCAATTCAGGGAATCCACCTTGCTGTAAGTATTCTTCTAACGCAGTATATCTTAGTGCTTTTGCTTTGGTAGTATGTAGTTGAATATCTATTTGGCGCATAGCACAATACTCTGCAAACGAAAAAGGAAATAGTTCTATCTGATTATACCTGCCTGTAAGATGCGTTGCTAGTTCGCCCGATAAAAGGTTTGCATTACTACCTGTCATCACCACGCGGAGTCCTTGTCGCAACAAACGATTTACAAACAAAGGCCACTGATCTACGTTTTGTATCTCATCAAATAAAACATGAGTAACATTACCATAGACTTTATATACAGCTTCCAGCACTTCATTCAGTTGGTTAGCCTTCAACTCAGCCAACTGTTCGTCATCAAAGTTCACATAACCAAATTGTACCCCACTCTCTTTGAGCACTTTCATGCATAGGGTTGACTTTCCACTACGACGTACTCCTATCACAACCTGAGCCAAATCGCTTTGCAGTTCAAACAGCGTTTCTTCTGTTCGAGCACACAGAACACTAGGATCAAACCTTGTTATCTCTGCTTTTTGGTCTTGCAATATTTGTTTTATATCCATAACTTATTGATTTTCCGCCGCAAAGGTACGATTATTTTTTGAACCTCACAAGGTTTTAGTGCACAAAATGGAAAATTTTTCTTCGTTTCAGTGCACAAAATGGAAAGTTTTTTAGCATTTTAGTGCACAAAATGGTGTGTGGTGCTCGCTGAGGCGAGCAGTTATAAAAAGTTTTAAAAGTTTTAAACGTTTTAAGGGTGGTATGCAGCATAGCTGCGTTATTATGTTTTATGTCGCAGTGCGACGTTAATAGGGTTCTAGAGTTACAACGTTTTGTCGTTACACTTATTATCAACAAACTGAGGTTATATAAATTCGCTTCATACTCAACAATAAATCTATGCTACCGCGAACTTTATATACTTCGGCGCGCAAAGGTACGAAAAATATTTTATATACACAAGGAAAATAAGAATTATTTTCATATCTACCTCCAAACCCACGAGGTTTGTCGGTAAACCATGCGGCTGAAATTCGGTAAAGGTAGCTGAATAACTAACTAATCACTTCGCATTCGGAAGTCTCATGCACTGACTGTCGCATTGCGACATTGGGCATTCGACACCTCCGCTCTACCTCCAAACCCACGAGGTTTGTCGGTAAACCATGCGGCTGAGATTCGGTAAAGGTAGCGGAATAACTAATTAATAACTAAGTAATAACTAACTAATCGCTAAGTAATCACTAAGAGTTGATAGTAGAAAAATTATGGATTCGGAGTAAAAGATCAAACCGGGAAAAAGACTGCCATTTTGTCAGTAAAAAAAGAAGTGGTATGAGTTTTGTAGGAAAGTCTAGTGTTGAAGGTTGAATGTCTAATATTAAATAAATATAACCATAAACTATGAACACAGAGAATTTGAAAAAGTTTGCAATTAACCTATGCGAACGTGCACAACAAGGAAAACTAGATCCTGTGATTGGTCGTGACGACGAGATACGTCGTGTGTTACAGATACTGAGTCGCCGCACAAAAAACAACCCTATTCTGATAGGTGAGCCAGGTGTGGGTAAGACTGCGATTGTGGAAGGTTTGGCACATCGTATAGTACGGGGGGACGTGCCTGAGAACCTGAAAAAGAAGCAGATATACTCATTGGACATGGGTGCGCTCATCGCGGGTGCGAAATACCAAGGCGAGTTTGAAGAGCGTTTGAAAGGTGTGATAACCGAAGTGACAGGCGCAGCCGGTGAGATCATCTTGTTTATAGACGAGATTCATACTCTGGTAGGAGCAGGTAAGAGTAGCGGAGCAATGGATGCCGCTAACATCCTAAAGCCTGCGTTGGCGAGAGGTGAATTGCGTGCAGTAGGTGCAACCACATTGGACGAGTATCAGAAGTATTTCGAGACAGACAAGGCATTGGAGCGCAGATTCCAAATGGTGATGGTGGATGAGCCTGATGAAGCAGCCACCATATCTATTCTACGCGGTTTGAAAGAGCGTTACGAGACACACCACAAAGTACGCATCAAAGACGATGCGCTAATAGCGGCTGTGAATCTATCAAGTCGCTATATATCAGATCGTTTCTTGCCAGACAAAGCTATTGATTTGGTGGATGAAGCGGCTGCGAAATTACGTTTGGAAGTGGACTCTAAGCCCGAGGAATTGGACAATCTGAATCGCCAGATCATGCAACTTCAGATTGAACGCGAAGCCATCAAACGTGAGCATGACGATGCTAAGTTAACGGCCATTGAAGAACAGTTGACAGAGCTCCAAGAACAAACCAAAGAGATGAATACCCGTTGGGAACAGGAGAAGGGGTATGTGGCTACGATTCAAAATGAGAAAGCGAATATAGAGCAGATGAAACGCGAGGCAGAGATAGCCGAACGCGAGGGTAATTATGGTAAGGTAGCAGAGATTCGCTACGGCAAGCTTCAGCAAGCCGAGGCGAACATCCGAGCGGCTCAGGAAGCGTTGCATGCGATGCAAGGCGAGAGTTTGATTAAGGAAGAGGTGGATGAGGATGATATAGCAGAGATAGTGGCTCGCTGGACAGGTATTCCTGTGACGAAAATGATGCAAACGGAGCGCGAAAAGCTGTTGCACTTGGAGGAAGAGTTGCACCAACGTGTAGTTGGTCAAGACGAAGCAATTCAGGCAGTTAGCGATGCCATACGCCGCAGCCGTGCGGGGTTGCAAGACCCTAAACGTCCTATCGGTTCGTTCATCTTCTTAGGTACAACCGGCGTGGGCAAAACGGAGTTGGCGAAAGCTCTGGCGGATTACCTATTCGACGATGAGAACATGATGACGCGCATCGATATGTCGGAGTATCAAGAGAAGTTTGCTGCCACTCGTTTGATAGGCGCTCCTCCGGGATATGTAGGGTATGATGAGGGCGGTCAATTGACGGAAGCCATTCGCAGGAAGCCTTATAGCGTTGTGTTGTTTGACGAGATAGAAAAGGCCCATCCGGATGTGTTTAATGTCTTGTTGCAAGTGCTGGATGATGGTCGATTGACGGATAACAAGGGCAGAACAGTAAACTTCAAGAACACGTTGATTATCTTCACATCAAACTTGGGCAGCCAACTGATTCGCGAAAACGAGGAGAAGGGAGTGGCACATGAAGAAACGAGTCGTCAGGTACTGGAATTGCTCCGTCAGACTGTTCGTCCAGAGTTTCTGAACCGCATTGACGAGACGATTATGTTTACTCCGCTGAACGAGCGACAGATACGAGACATCGTGAGCATGCAGTTGGATGGCGTACATAAGATGCTGATTCAGAGTGGCATAGATCTGCGTGTAACAAATGATGCAGTAGATTATATCGCCAAAGAAGGCTTTGATCCTCAGTTTGGTGCTCGGCCTGTGAAGCGCGCTTTGCAGCGACTGGTTTTGAACGAACTGAGCAAAAATATCATTGCAGGCAAAATAGATCGCACACAACCAGTAGTGGTACAAGTGCGTCACGGAGAGCTGGTATTTGAGAATTAACGCAAGAATATTTGCGTGATTGAAAAAAAATAGTTACCTTTGCGTGCTGAATTAAACAAACGTCACAGAAAATGAAAGTAGCACTACTCCAATACTCAATTGCTTGGGCCGACATAGAAACGAACCTTCGCATGGCAGAAGAACGCATCGTCTCCCTAGCCGGTAAAGCGGACATTGCTGTATTGCCAGAGATGTTTGCCACAGGTTTTTGCACCGACCATCCCGAATTAGCAGAAGGCATGGATGGCCAGATAATCAGTAGGTTACAGTCTGTAGCAGATAGTAGTGGCGTGGCCATCGTGAGTTCGTTTATTTGCAAGCCAGGATTACTCAAGAAACTTCGCAACCGCGGGTTTCTGATTAAGCCACATGCGCCAATAGAGATACAAGACAAGCGTCACCTGTACGCACATGGCGGAGAAGATTTATTCTTCAAGAGCGCACAGCAACGACACATCTTTGAGTACAAAGGTGTGAAGATTTTGCTACTTGTTTGCTACGATTTGCGTTTCCCTGTATGGGCACGTAATCGAAGCGGCAACGACTACGACATGATCCTGGTGGTAGCCAACTGGCCAGATATCCGGATACAATATTGGGATACCCTTGTAGCAGCACGAGCTACTGAGAATCAATGCTATATAGCCGCAGTTAACTGCGTGGGAGAAGATGGGAAGAAGATGCATTACAATGGTCACTCCGTGGCTTATGACACACGTTTACAGCCGATTGTATCTTTCGAAGATAACGAAGAGGGATGCAAGATTGCAACGTTTGACATCCCTGCATTGCACCACTTCCGCGAGGTATTGCCTCTTTGGAAAGATGTAGATAAATTTGAAATAGACCTATGAAATCATTGCTAATTATACTGACTATCCTTCAGTCATTACTAGCCACATTAGAACAGAAAACATTAATCTCCGACTTTACCCTGAGTATTGCAGAAGAGCAAAGTCAACCCATGAGTTACAATGGCGAGCTGCAGATGCATGGTAAACAGTTTGCACTGAGTATGTTCGCACTAGAAGCGGCTTATGACGGGCACACCTTATATATGTATAGCGAAGATACGGAGGAGCTAACCCTATCAACCCCCACAGAAGAAGAGCTCGTACAAACGAATCCGTTTCTCTATGCGCAAGCTCTAATGCCCGTCTGTCAATACTCCGAAAAGATGGCTGGAGATAAAGCCATCATCACCCTTACTCCCAACGACTCGTCTGCAGGAATCACGAAATTCGTGCTCCATGTTGTCACAAGCACAAGCCTCCCTACCCTGGTAGAAATACACGAAGCGGGAGATAAAACCACTAAGTTGGAGCTATCCAATACGAGTTTTACAGAAGGAAATCACTCCTTTATTCTCAACAAAGAGGGGGCATTTATCAATGATTTGAGGTAAAATTCAAAAAAAATACACCTAAAATCGCATTTTTTTATCAAATTATTTGGTCATTTCAAAAAAAAGCAGTACCTTTGCACCCGGTTTCGAAAATGAAGCTAGCATAAATAATTGGTGCGGTAGTTCAGTTGGTTAGAATACATGCCTGTCACGCATGGGGTCGCGGGTTCGAGTCCCGTCCGCACCGCAAGAAGCAATCCTAAAGGGTTGCTTCTTTTGTTTTAGATTAATCCTCTCACCCGCGGCGGGTTCTTATCTCGCCTAAAAAGGCTCGAACGATTATTGCTTATCTCGCCTAAAGGGCTCGAACGATTATTGCTTATCTCGCCTATCGGCTCGAACCATTATTGCTTATCACGCCTAAAGGGCTCGAACAATTATGGCTTATCTCGCCTATCGGCTCGAACAAAAAATGGGTGTACTACGAGAGCACACCCATTGAATAAACATATAAGAACTATATTACAAAGCTTTTAGAGTAGCAAGCAAATAGTCGTAGAATTTCGCTACCGTAGCAATATTAACGCGCTCGTCTGGAGAGTGAGGATACTTGATTGTAGGACCAAACGAGATCATATCCATACCGGGATAATTGCGCCCAATAATACCGCACTCCAAACCAGCATGAATAATAATCACACGTGGTTCAACACCATAATTGGTCTGATACGTATCTTTCATCACCTCCAAAATATGGCTCTTCAAGTTCGGTTTCCAACCTGGGTATGACCCCGAGAACACCACCTCAGCGCCCGCCATAGCGAATACAGAATGGATGATCTCTTGCAATTCCTCCTTGCGTGATTCTACAGAAGAGCGAGTCAAGCAATAAACCGTCACACAATTATCTTCGGTCTTTAACATTGCCAAGTTGTTGCTCGTTTCCACTACGTCTGGCATCTCTGGTATAACGCGATATACACCATGAGGACAAGCCGTAATAGCATGAATCAAGAAATCTTGCACATCCTCTGGCAACTCAGTAGCAGGACATTCCACTTGCTCTGCCACGAAGTGGATATTATCTTCCACGCCATCGTACTCAGTAATAAATAGGCTTTCGCATTCTGCTACTAAATCCATAATATCATCCACTCCCTCAGCAGGAACAGTGATTACAGCAGATGCCTCACGAGGAATCGCATTGCGCAAACTACCACCTTCTACGCTGGCCAAACGTGCCTCATAGTTAGCTACCGCCTCCTTCAAAAAGCGGAAGAGCAACTTGTTCGCATTCGCACGTTGCAAATGAATATCGCAACCAGAGTGACCACCCTTGCAGCCAGTAAGACTAACCTTCACTGCGACATCTCCATCTTCTACCTCTACAGGAGTATAAGTGAATTTAGCAGTAGTATCTACACCACCAGCACAACCCACATACAATTCGCCCTCTGCTTCAGAGTCAAGGTTGAGCAATGTTTTGCCTTGCAGCATGCCCCCCTCTAGGGCAAATGCACCATACATACCGGTCTCTTCGTCAACGGTAACTAATACTTCCAAAGGAGGGTGCACCAAGCTCTTATCTGCCAATATAGCCATCGCAGCAGCGACACCAATACCATTATCGGCACCCAAAGTGGTTCCTTTAGCCGTTACCCATTCGCTATCAACATATGCCTCAATTGGGTCTTTGGCAAAATCAAACACGGTATCATTATTCTTCTGAGGAACCATATCGCTATGTCCTTGGAGAATCACCCCTGGATGATTTTCATAACCAGGACTAGCAGGTTTGCGGATAATCACATTGCCCATTTTATCAACGATGGTCTCCAAACCCAATGAACGACCATAGTTAGCCAAGAAGTCTGTCACTTCTTCTTTCTTTCCCGAAGGACGAGGAATCTGTGTAAGGCTATAAAAATGCTCCCACACAGCTTGTGGTTGTAAATTTTTCATATGATTTCTATTTTGGTTAAACATTCGTTAGTTCGCCGCAAATTGATACCGATAACATTTTCTTGACTTTTGCCAAATCGTCTCCGTACTCACCCAAGACATGCATCATCTTTGTCAGCAGCGCTTCCGTAGTGATATCATATCCAGAAATTACCCCGGCCTTTAGCAGATTTAGACTCACAGCATATTGTCCCATCGCCACCGAACCTGTATTACATTGCGTCTTATTGACAATCACGACTCCACGTTCCACAGCCTCATGCAAACGTCTGTAAAGCCACTCATGGGTTGGAGCATTGCCCGATCCAAAAGTCTCAAGCACTACACCACGTAAATTGGGTATATCCAGCACAGCAGCCACCACTTCTTCAGTAATTCCTGGGAAGAGTTTTAGAATTGCGACACGTGTATCGAAGCGATCAAACACATGCAAAGGACGCGCCGTATTTCCCATCGGATTAATCAATTGGCGATGATAAGTAATATGTACACCAGCGCGAGCCAAAGCAGGGTAATTATACGAATTAAAAGCTGAGAAGTGCTCCGCATTGCGCTTAGTAGCGCGATTGCCGCGATAGAGTTGGCCATCCATATAAAGGCTAACCTCAGGTACAATAGCCATACCATCTTCATCGTATGCAGCAGCAATCTCAATAGCAGTCAGCAGATTCTCTTTGGCATCAGAACGAAGTACACCGACAGGCAACTGGCTACCCGTAAACACAACCGGTTTGCACAAGTTGTCAAGCATAAAGCTCAGAGCAGAAGCAGAATACGCCATTGTATCTGTACCATGCAAAATTACAAAACCATCATACGCATCATAATTCTCCTGCACCACACGAGCCATCTGACGCCAATTATCCGGATTCAAATCAGAAGAATCTAGCAATGGTTCAAAAGGGATCATCTCCACCTGCATTTCTCCTGCAAAAAGCTCAGGAACGAAAGACTGGAATGTCTGCAAATCTGCAGGATGCAAGGCACCCGATTTTGGGTCGCGAACCATAGAAATGGTTCCGCCGGTCAAAAGAAGCAATACTTTCATACTTCGCATAGAATTAATTTGACTGCAAAGATACAATTTTTTTTTGGTTCACGCAAATATTCGACAAAAAAAAGAGAGCGCGATATCACATCGAACTCTCCACACATATTATGAAAAACACTATTTTTTACGGACACGATTTGATTATCGTGTTTGAGTCTGAATTCCTAATCCATTGTCACGAGTTTGTATCCCTTACCATGCACACTCATAATTCGCATGGGTGTATTCTCTCCGAGATACTTGCGTAGATGATTAATATATACACTCAACGACCTTGCGTTGAAATAAGTATCCGCTCCCCAAATACTCATCAAGATACGATTACGATCCACCAAACTATTCATGCTAACACACAGCATTTTGAGCAAATCATTCTCTCTCGTACTCAGATGTTGTTCGCCCAATCGTTGACGAACCGAATCAAACTCTAGTTCTCCCAACTGCCATACTGTTTGCTCGGACTCTAACTTGATGCGATATCTTCGTAACACAGCCTCTATCTTGCATATCAAGATGTCCATCGAGAATGGCTTGGTCATATAGTCATCACAACCTAACTCATATGCGCGTATGATATCATCGCGATCGTTCTTGGCGCTCAGCATGATCACTGGCATATCCGCATGCTGCGGACGTAACACCTTCAACAACTCAAATCCATTCATCTTTGGCATCACGATATCACTGATTACCAAATCGTAATGCTTGATTGAGAGCAATTCCAAGGCTTCTTTACCATTTATCACGATCTCTACAGCATACCCCTTGCTGCGTAGATAATCCGCAAGCACGGTACTCAGATTCGCATCATCATCAACTAATAATATATTGGTTTGCGTTGTTTTCATCGAAAAAATATAATCACAATAACTATACAGCAAATACTGTGCCAAAAAAATCCGCGCTAGGCTATTTTTTGTCAAAATTAAGATATGGTGCTATTTTTTCAAGAGTTTTGGCATCAATGCAAGCAGATTCCTCCAAATCGTTAACAGACTTTAACGTTATTTTCTTTCTTCGCAATTCGTAAATAGCCTTTGCCTGCTCAAATCGCAAATAAGGGTGGCGCGACAATCGTTGCGCTGTCTGCACATTAACATATAGTGGATCTATCTGGATACTATCGAGCGTAAACCATCGCAATATACTATCTGCGACCAAGCCCTCCATGCCTCTTGCTTCCATAACTTGCTCCACACGCACAAATCCGCCTAAGCGTTCTCGATACAAGACAATCTGCTTCGCGCGATAGGAGCTAATACCGCGAATCATCTTCAGTTCCGTGGTATCTGCCGTACGAAGATTCAACACCGTATCTTTGTTTTCACTCAACCACTTAGGTATCGAATCTCGTTGTCGTTGCAGCGAATCTGTTACCGGACTTTCCTTCTCCTCGCGCGCAATATATATATAAGGTGCTAGTGCTTTGTAGATACTATCATTGACAAAGTTCAATCGCTTAATATCCTCCGCCTTGCGAAACACAGCTCCTTTACTACGATATTTAACAAATGCTCTCGCCTGCCATGGTTTCAAACCCAAATGAACCAACGTGCAACTATCGACCGTATTCGGGTCAAAATCTTGCATACGAATATCTATTGTATCACGTACAATTTTTTTCTGCCACTCATCCTTGCGAGCACTATCCTTTTTCTCTTGATGAACTATAAATTGCAGTTTCGTGCTATCATTTACTAAACTTGCCGTCGCATCTTGATTGGGGCTATACCGCTTCACTACAATCAACACACCCACTACAAGCAGCGTCAACAACACTACGCCTAACCACTGTTCAGCAGTCATTAAAAACTGGATTTTCTTTTGCTTTCTCATTTCACTACTGAGCGAATAACACCATCTTTCAAATACGTTTCCAACGTCTCTCCTGACTCTATATCTTTTACATTTCGGACCACCTTACCATTATGCATCGTCAAACTATATCCCATTTTAAATATTCTCTCTGGCGAATGTAACTCTATCGTTTTCTGCCACAAATTCATCTTACCTTGCTCACGAAGCATAGTACTTTTTACAGCGCCACTCATTCTTTGTTGATACCAAACCAGCCTATTCTTCTCCCGATTTATGGCCCCCTGTACCGCACGCTGCAATCGCAACTGCAATCCGCCCAAACGTTCTACCTGCATAGCCACTCGCTCAATCAACCACTCCGCAGCAGCCGTTGGCGTCTTCACAGTTGTATGCACCACCATATCCACCACACTCACATCTCGAGTGTGCCCAATACCCGCTATAATCGGTAGCGGAAACTGCGCACAATGGCTCGCTAAGACATAATCATCAAAGCATCCTAAATCTGTACTCGCACCACCCCCTCGAATAATAACTACCATATCCCACTCTTCCTCCTCTGCTGCTATAGATCCAAGCGCGTTAATAATACTTCTTGCAGCCGTATCTCCCTGCATAATAGCAGGATACAATTTTGTATAAAACAAGAAACCAAACCTATTATGCTTCAACTGGCTGCAAAAATCCTCATACCCAGCAGCATCTGCAGACGACACGACCGCCACTCTTCGTGGTAAATTGGGCAGATGCAACGCCTGCTGTAGTTCAATCACACCATCCTCTTTCAATCTACGAATAGTCTCTTGTCGTTGCTTCGCCAAATCTCCTAAGGTATAGGTAGGGTCGATATTCCACACATTCAAACTTAATCCATATACCGCATGAAACTCCACACTAACCTCTAGTAGCACCTGCATTCCCACATGCAACGATTCGCCTGTCTCATGCATAAAAAATGCTGATAATAAGGAATATACATTATTCCAACATGTTGCACGAACTTTAGCTGCCATGATTCCATTCTCCCCCTTTTCCACTAATTCCATATAGCAGTGTCCACGCACGCTCATTGATGCAATCTCTGCACGCACCCAATAACGATCAGGCAATTCATTTTCTAAAACTTCCTGAACGTACCCACACAATTCCGATAAACTATATTGCTTCATAGTACCAACTCTTCGTTATTACTTAGCGATTTATTCGTCATTTATCCATTTTTAACTTATAGTCACAATACCCAATTCAACATTCAAAATTAACAACCCACTAACAACCACTCCTACAAGCCACCACCAATGTACTTTCTCACCCCGCAGCATTATTATCCCACATACTATTATACCATACAATCCAACAACACCCCATCCCGATAGCCCCATCTGTGTAGTTGAACCAGGTAGACTCTCTACCCATTCTACAGACTCACGCAATAGCCAAGTACACCATTTTGTCGCCACTCCCAACCACTCGCCTACTACACACCATGACATTGCTAATGTGCTAAATCCCAGCAATAAAAGTACAAATGCCATAGGAATCACGATCAAATTTGTCAATGCAAAATAGTTACTCGTCTGACCAAAATAATACATCGTGAGGGGCATCGTTCCAATTTGTGCAGCCATTGAAACCAACAACAACCCACCTATATACTGCAGCAATTGTCCCCGTAAAATCAGTCTATTCTGCATCATACCACCGACTAACATGATTCCAAATACCGCAGCAAAGCTCAACTGAAAACTGACACTCCACAATGCCAACGGATTGATAATCAATATAATAACAGCAGCAGCAAACAATGGATTCCAGCGCGAAGTATATCGCTCAAACAAAGCACTCAGTGCCCAAAACGACAACATCAACGCACTTCGCATTACTGATGGACTTAATCCAGTCACAAAAGCATAAACCCAGAGCAACACGATTGCACTGATATTCAACATCCAACGTCTTCCCCTGTCTTCCCATAATGGTTTTCTCCAGCCACCCAAAGTCAAAATCCACATCACAAATCCCCAAACAATCCCAGTATGCAAACCGCTGACAGCCAACACGTGCATTGCTCCCGAGGCAGAGAAACTTCGCTCCACATCTTTGTCTAGTTCTTCGCGATAGCCTAAAGTTAATGCAGATAAAATTCCCAATTCTTTTCCATCTACCCCCATCTTTTCATATTGTTCATGCATCGCATGCTGGAATCTTTTCGCTATCGTCTGCAAACCATTAACTTCTTTATATCCAACAATTTGCCAATCATCGCTACGTGCCCAACATGTACCCACTATCCCTTGTCTTCTCAAATACAAGCCATAATCAAACTCTCCTAATTGGCCTCCTCTTCTTACGATAGTTTGCACCAATAGCACATCTCCCGCCTTTGGCATAGATAAATGTCCATCTAATTTTGCTGAACTATCTTTCTGCAAGTACAGCAACACTCGCCCACCTTTTTCTACCTCTGCTTCATATCGTATTGTCTTTGTCCTGTTTTCTCCCTCTTCTAGCACATGCATCGCCAATACAGTATCTTTCTCCAGATAACCCACATCTGTGTCTTTCAACAAATTAAGCGGCTTACCAAAGTAGCCGCTCAACCCTATTACCGCAACCAACGGTACCAACGTAATCAACCACGTATGTGCCGCCAGCCATCTCATATCCTTAAACTCTAAAAACGCAGCCCAAAGGGCTTTTACTATACTTTCAATTGATCTATTGTAGCAATCGGATCAGGAGCATTAAAGACCGCACTTCCTGCCACCAAAATATCTGCTCCAGCCTCCCATAAGTCCGGTGCCCACTTGGCATTCACTCCGCCATCTACCTCAATCAGAGTATTTAATCCGCGAGCGTCAATCGTCTCACGTAAATAACGCAATCTATCCAAGGATTCAGGAATAAATCCCTGGCCTCCATATCCCGCTTGCACCGACATTAACAACACCATATCCACCTCGCCCAGATAAGGATCCAAAGCATGAATATCCGTTTTTGGATTGATCGTCAAACAAGTACGAACCCCTTTCTGTCTGATCAATTCTATCGCAGGCATAGGGTCATCCGCTGCTTCAATATGAAAACCAACACTCCAAGCACCGGCATCACAAAAACGCTCTACGTATTTTTCTGGATGTGTAATCATCAAATGTACATCTAACGGTTTGGTACAATGTTTTTTACACGCTTCCATAATGGGAAAACCAAACGATATATTTGGCACAAAAACGCCATCCATTACGTCAATGTGCAAGTACTCCGCACTACTGGCATTAATCATTTCGCACTCGCGTTGCAGATTAGCAAAATCTGCAGCCAAAAGAGAAGGTGAAATTGCTCGCATAGCTATTTTTATTCAAGATTATTAATTCAACATTTCATAAAATACCCCTGACATTTTCCCCCACTCATACTTTTTCTTTTCTTCCATCAGGTACTCCGTAAACATTTCCTGTCTATCATTCTGATAATAATCCACCAGGCTATCCGCAATAGCATCAACCTGAGGGTCAACGGCATACCCCATTTTTCCATCATGGATAATCTCACCCAATCCACCTACGTTCGTTACCAAACATGGTTTTTCAAAATGAAAAGCCACTTGCGTCACACCACTTTGTGTAGCAGATTTATAGGGTTGTACGATCAAATCTGCCGCTCCAAAATATTTTCGCAGATCTGCATCTGCAACAAATTCATTCTTTACAATCACCCTATCTTTCAAGCCATTAGTTTCTATCTGTGCTCGATACTTATCCTCGTCCTCATAAAACTCACCTGCTACAATCAACTGCAAGTCTTTCAGTTCATCCTTTACTTTTCCAAAAGCATCTAGCAACCAATCCAATCCTTTGTACGCTCTTACTAAACCAAAAAATAGCATGTAATTCTTCTCCTTATCCAATCCTAATGCATCACAAGCCATTTCTTTATCCATCTTCTCGCCATAATGGTCATACACAGGATGAGGAGAAAATGTCTTGGGCTTATTCTCTTTATCCAGCGAAGCTATATCCCTTACGACACTCTCGGATAATGCCACAAAACCATCATTTTGCTTCACATAAAATGGTGCTAACAATTTATCTAGCACACTAGGCTCATGTGGTATCATATTATGTACCAATGCGATACACCTTGTTTTACCATTGCGCTTTACAATCTTCTCTATTACGCCGTAACATGGAGCGAAGAAAGCCATCCAATAACAACTAATTACCAAATCAGGAGCAAATTTCTTCAATCTTCTGCCAACTTTAATCCAAGTTAATGGGTTGCAAGAGTTGATTTCTCGCACGATCTTCAGCCTTTTTGGAGCTACTTCATTACTGTACTGCGTCTTACCTGGAAATAAGAAACTGGGATATTGCAAACTAAAAGTCACAACCTCCACATCATGTCCTTCCATCACGAACTGCATTGCCAGTCGTTCGTTGAACGCTGCCAATCCACCCCTATAAGGCCATGCCGTACCCAAAATTACGATTCGCATAAGTCGTTTTGTCGCTAAATTAATCAACACTTACCCCTCTTTCCTTTCCCAAATTACTTTCTTCTGCAAAGGTACAACTTTTTTCTCAATTATGCAAGCATAATTCACTTTTTCTCATAAAACTCTCCTAAGACCTCTTCTTCTAACTATCTTAATTCTACAATTGTATCACATCAAATTGCAATTTTTCATCATTCCACTTTGTTAAATCGCAAATATTTTGTACCTTTGCACCCTGATGCGTAAGAATACTTACATATTTATTGCCTTATCCTTGCTGTTGCTACTATTGGCACTGCTTGATATATGTAGCGGTTCCGTATGGATTTCCCCATTGGATTGGCTATCTCTATCACCTTTTGAAAGAGATTTAAAAGGAAGTAATATTGCTCAACTGCAGTCGCCTATAGCAAACATTCTGCTTCAGTTGCGACTACCTAAAATGATTACAGCTATCCTGGCAGGAGCATCCTTATCTGTAGCAGGATTAATGATGCAAACCCTATTTCGGAATCCTTTAGCAGGACCATATATATTGGGCGTATCCTCAGGAGCTAGTCTCGGTGTTGCTCTAATTACTATGTGTGGTTTCGCATTGACTAGCAATACTCTAATCAGCACATCTGCGATTATCGGAAGCATCCTAGTCATGCTACTTGTTATGCTAATTTCAAAACGCATTCGCAACAACGTTACCCTACTCATTGTTGGTATGATGGTAGGGAACATTGCTGGAGCTATAGTCAACATGATCCAGAACTTCGCCAACCCTGATTCTCTCAAACTATTCATAGTCTGGACATTAGGATCTCTCAGTAGTGTCAGTTGGGAGGAACTTCCCGTTCTAACAATAGGTCTTATTATCGCTCTGGCTATTGTCCTATGCCTCATCAAGCCACTCAATGGTTTACTCTTAGGAGAAGACTACGCACGAGGATTGGGCATCCACGTTGAACGAGTTCGATGGATGATGGTACTAGCATCATGTTTACTTGCAGGTAGCGTCACAGCGTTCTGCGGACCTATCGCCTTTATCGGCGTTGCAGTTCCCCATATCGCCCGCGGTATTTTTGCATCTAGCAATCATCGACTAACGGTCCCAGCATCCGCTTTAATAGGAGCTAATATATTACTAATCTGCGATATAATATGCAATCTTGGCACGTATGCATTACCAATTTCCACAGTTAGTGCCCTCTTCGGCGCACCTATTATACTGTGGATTATATTAAAGAAAAAATAAATTTATGCGCAATCTGATTTGGATCATACTACCATTGATTTTAGTCGCCTGCCGCACACAACAACCCTTTCCAGCACAGACGACCAACATCCCATCACCCAATACAACATTGTTACCAACATTCCCAGCAGAGTTACTCTATGTATTGGGAGCTCGTTGGGACGCAGATACTACCCTTCAAACCAAGAATATCGCGGACTATATCGAGGAAGAATTAATACGATTATATCCCGAGAAAGCATATAACGGATATATCGGCAAACTATGTGCTACAGCTGACGTCTTATTAAGAGATACGCAACAACGGCCTACTCTTTTTGCGCCAAAGATGCAAGAAATTCGTTTTTCTACAGGGAATAGATCTAACGGCACACAGTACGCCATCTTAGACTCACTCTCATTACACCAAGAACTCGAAATATTGGAACTTACACCACAAGAACAAACTGAATGGAATACTCTACAATCGCTTATTTACAATCCTCAACCACTCACACGCGAAACGTTTGACACACTCAACATAGAATACTTCGAAGAAGAGAACATCCTACTCACATTACTTCTATGGAGAGGACCACGCCTCTTCTATCGCGTATTACAAAGCAAAGCACGTGCCGAAAAATTGGCGCGTTACTATTACGGCGAAGCCACCAATAACGGTCGCCCTGGTGATGCCTTCAAACATATCTACGTAAATGTCCTCCTGCGTGCGTACGCAGGAGAGTGGCTATCGCACGCTATTATGGATATTTTCTGGGAATGGAAAAGTCCCAATGCTCCATGTGATCATTTTATGGATTTGCACAACAATATCATCGGTCGCAATACTCGTTACAACAATTTTACAGCTATTGATACACAATGTTCAGACACTCGTCATTGGTTACAATGGGCTGAGAACGTACAACATTTCGTACAAGATTCCATCAACGGGAATCGCCAAAGTTGGAATAAAGAGACTCCCACCTTCATTGTAGAGCCTGCAGCCAGACAAGTTAGCGAACTGCAATATATCTACTGGGACAAGTAGGCTCAAACCCTATTTATCCTTTTCGATAAGTTTTAATAATTGCTCTACAGCCTCTTCTTGAGGGATATTTTTTAATACACACTCTTTACCTTTATACAGACTAACTTTACCTCGTCCAGCACCCACATATCCATAGTCTGCATCTGCCATTTCACCAGGTCCATTCACTATACAGCCCATAATACCAATTTTCAATCCTTGCAGATGCGTAGTGGCTGCTTTCACCTCGGCAATAGTCTGCTCTAAATCGAACAATGTACGGCCACAACCTGGGCAAGAGATATACTCAGTTTTATACATACGCACGCGCGCAGCTTGCAGGATATCTTTGCTCAAGCGAACTAAATCTTCTGTATCGAAATGATCATTATTAAGTACCAACTCCGAACAATTATAGTCCCACAATAAACGTCCACACTCTGCAGCTGCATGCAATTGAAATAGCGACCAATCTGTATCATCGTTCGAGTAATAGACCGTATCTCCCTCCACCTTAACTTGTGTGCTATGCGCATAGCGAATACTACACTGTTCATCTGCAAAATAATCTACCAAAGATTTAGCTACAGGCAATTCTTTTTCAGGCGCTTCGCTCAAACTTACACGAATAGTATCTCCTATTCCATCTGCTAACAATGCACCTATTCCCACAGCAGATTTCACACGTCCATCCTCACCCTCGCCCGCTTCGGTCACGCCCAAGTGCAATGGAAAAGCCATATTCTCCTCCGCCATTTGCCAAACCAACAAACGTACAGTAGTCACCATAACACGAGTGTTGCTAGCTTTGATCGATAGGACAATATCTTTAAAATTCTCTGCCACAGCCACACGCAGAAACTCCATACAACTCTCCACCATACCTTCTGGCGTATCGCCATAACGCGACATAATACGATCACTCAAACTACCATGATTCACGCCTATACGCAAAGCTGTTTTATGCTCTTTACAAATATCCAACAATCTGGTAAATCGCGCACGCAGGCGCTCCAATTCAGCCTGATATTCCTCGTCGGTATAATCAATCTGCTTAAACTTTCGTGCAGGATCGATATAGTTACCTGGATTGACACGTACTTTCTCTACTACTTTTGCTGCAGCATCAGCTACATCTGATTGAAAGTGGACATCTGCTACAAGAGGGAGGCGAGAGCACTCTCTTTGCTCGCTGGAAGATTGGGCAGGGCCTTGCAGATCAGCGCTCTGAGCTTGAAGTTGATAGTGTATCTGTGCCAATGATTCCACCTCACGGATACCTTGGGTGGTATAGCGTAGGAGTTCAGCACCTGCTGCGAAACAACGCTTAGCTTGCGCCACACTCCTTTCAACGTCATTGGTAGAAGTATTAGCCATAGTCTGGATACGAACAGGATGCTCGCTACCTATCTCCAGCACACCCACATTAGTGGTAGTCGTATGACGACGATGATATGTCAATTGTATATCCATAAAAGCACGAATTTGGTGCAAAGTTACATAATTATTTTGGATTAAGCAATAAAAAACGTACTTTTATTCACTTTTTTGTTAAAATATTTGGTCATGTCAAAAAAAAGCAGTACCTTTGCACCCGCTTTCGTAAGGAAGTATGCGTTAGGCGCGGGATTCAGTAGCTCAGCAGGTAGAGCACATCCCTTTTAAGGATGGGGTCCTGGGTTCGAGCCCCAGCTGAATCACAAAATTCAAAATCGTATAAAATGATAGCAAAAGTGATATTCCTTTAGCTATCATTTTGCTTTTTATATCATATCTTTATACATACCTAAAATTATTTTTCAATAACTAAACGATATATAAAAATCATCTTTCTAAAGACGAATATTGTGTATTTCATTTCTTTTTTGTACCTTTGCGCTTGAAATGACGAACCAATCACTCTACGATATTATTCTCCCATTGGCTATCTCGGATGTTTATTCCTATAACATCCCAGATATTGGGTATAGGATAACAGATAACCTATACCCAATAATCGGACGTAGGGTATTGGTACCACTCGGAAAAAAGAGTATCATTGGCATCATCTATCGTCGTCACGAAGGCGAATTGGCTCCGAATATCAAAGTGCGAGATGCAATACAAGTTATCGACGAAGAACCCATTGTAACCACAAAGCAATTTCAATTATGGGAGTGGATTGCACAATATTACATGTGTACTCTAGGCGAAGTAATGGCAGCCGCATTACCCTCCGAGATCATTGACGATAATTACTCTGCAGCCACCACGCAGTATATTCAATTATCGCCAGCCTATCTCACGATAGAGGCTCAAGAACAACTATTCAACGATTTGCGTCGTGCCAAGAAGCAAGGGCAGTTGGTTCGTGATTTTTTGAGCATAGCACAACATTTCCAAGTAGAAAGACGTGTACTATTGGAGCATAGTGGTGTGAGTGGAGCAATTCTCAGAACAATGATTGACAAAGGCGTCTTTCTAGAGGAAGAACGTCCGATCTCACGATTACGACAATACACGGGCAAAACGCAGATTCCGCATACCTTAGACATACAGCAAAGTAATGCACTAGCTGCAATTCAACGATCATGGGAAAAGACACCCGTCACATTATTGCATGGAGTAACATCTAGTGGCAAAACAGAGGTGTATATTCATCTTATTAATCAAGTACTCAAAGAAGGCAGACAAGTACTCTACTTAGTACCAGAGATTGCCCTTACCACCCAACTAACAGACCGTTTGCGTGCCGTCTTTGGAGAGCAGTTAGTGGTGTATCATTCTCGTTTTTCCAACGCAGAACGCGTGGAGATATACAATCAAGTTAAAAACGATAGACTCAGGACAAAGAGCAAGGTTATTCTTGGTGCTCGCTCCGCTATTTTCTTACCATTCAGCGAGCTTGGAATGATTATTGTAGATGAAGAGCACGAACCAAGTTACAAGCAACAAGATCCTGCACCACGTTATCACGCTCGTTCTGCAGCTATCATGATGGCTCATTGGTATGGTGCGAAAGTATTATTGGGCACAGCTACTCCATCCATAGAAAGTTATTACAACGCCTTAAGTGGAAAATATGGCTTGGTGGAGATGAAAAAACGTTTTCAAGGATTGCAATTACCCAGGATCACAATGATTGACTTGCAGCGCCAATATCATCGCAAAGAGATGTACGGACATTTCGCAGACCCGCTTGTAGATAGAATCCGAGAAGAATTGGCTAAAGGCAAACAGATTATTCTGTTCCAAAATCGTCGAGGTTATGCACCTTTTTTGCAATGTCTAGCTTGCGGGCAAGTCCCAAAATGTCCGAACTGTGATGTGAGCATGACTTTCCACAAAGGGGCTAGGACTTTGATCTGCCACTGTTGTGGCCATACCGCTACCGCATCTACTCGCTGCACCAAGTGTGGAACAGAATATCGTGCACAAGGATTCGGAACAGAACGACTAGAAGAAGAAATACAAACACTATTCCCACAAGCGAGAATTGCGAGAATGGATATTGATTCCACCCGCAGGAAGGATGCTTATCAAACGATTATTGACCAATTTGCGAAACACGAATTGGATATCCTTATCGGCACACAGATGGTGACTAAAGGTTTGCACTTTAACGATGTTAGTTTAGTAGCTGTACTACAGGCAGACTCGTTGCTCAATCAACCTGATTTTCGCAGTTATGAGCAGGCATTTCATATGCTGGAGCAAGTGAGTGGTCGAGCAGGACGAACCGGTACGCAAGGAGAAGTGATGATTCAGAGCTTTGATCCAAAAAACACGTTGTATCAATATTTGATGCACCACGATTATCCATCGCTGTACGCGCAGCAAATAGAAGAGCGAGAAGCATTCCGATTTCCACCATTCTATCGTATGATTGTGTTGACGCTCAAACACCGTGACATGCAACGTCTTAATACAGCGAGCAACACATTGCAACAGCGATTGAAACTAGCTTTTGGAAGTCGCGTATCAGAGGTCATTCTACCAAACATTTCACGCGCACAAAACATGTACATCCGACAAATACGCCTAACGATAGAAGCACATGCCAATTTTACACGTGCCAAAACACTCATACAAGAGCAGATCATGTTTGTACGGCAATTGGCTGATTGTAAGGGAATAGCTATCCTACCAGATGTTGATCCTATGTGATAAAACAAGAATCTGTTGATACCGTGTACCAGATTATTCTATATTTTGCTTCGGATCTCCACCAACTCCTCTCGTACACGCATTAAGATATCGCTAGCGTGTTGACGAACATCTGTCTTGCGATCACCACTCTTCAATTCATTGCGTATAGCCTCAATACGAGTGATTTGCAATTCATCACGAATATATTTAATCTGTTTGATGAGTTGAATATCTTTCTCGGTGTAGTAGCGATTGCCATGCTCATCCTTATAAGGAGATAACTGAGCAAATTGTTGTTCCCAGTAACGCAACGTTGCAGATGGAAGTCCGGTCAGCTCACGAACTTCAGCGATAGAGTAATATACTTTTGTTGGTTTCAATATATTAAATGCCTATTTTAAGCGTTTTTCCTGCACGTATCATGTCAGAGGTCAGGCCATTCCATGCTTTTAATTGTTTCACACTAACACGAAATTTCTTGGCTATTCCCCCCAAAGTATCTCCCTCTTTTATTTTGTAATAGGTAACACCATTCACACTATATCCTCCTTGTACTGATGTTCGCTGGAGTAGTTCTATCTCTGCACGTCGATTATGTATCAATTCGTTGGCTTGATATGCCAAGATACTTGTTTCATTATCTATATAATCTCCTGCTTTCTCGATTGGCAAGCAGAGAGCATATAATTTACCACCAGGAATGATATCACGTGCATACTGAGGATTCAGTCGGCGCAACTCTGCCAGAGGTATCTCCAGATTATCAGCAATCTGTTTCAGGTGTTGTCGTTCTACAGTATGAATCGTATCTGTAGCCATTGTAAGAAGAGGTTCTGCAGGACAAATACCGTGTACCTCTGCATAATTCATAGCATAGGATGCTGCAATAAAAATCGGCAAATATCCACGCGTTTCTTTAGGTAAGAATGGATAAATACTCCAGAAATCACGTTTGCCACCCGCTCTATGAATAGCTTTATTCACATTTCCTGGTCCACAATTATATGCAGCAATTACCAGATTCCAATCACCAAAGATTTTATACAAATCTGTTAAAAAGCGGCATGCAGCCTCTGTAGAACGTATAGGGTCACGGCGTTCATCCACCAACGAATTAACTTCTAATCCGTATTTTTTGCCTGTTGCAGGCATAAACTGCCACAATCCGGCAGCCCCCATGTGCGAATGAGCATGCGGATTAAGCGCAGATTCTATTACTGGCAAATAGCACAATTCATAAGGAAGGTCATATCTAGCTAAAATATCTTCAAAGATTGGGAAATAGTATTCCGCCTTGCGTTGCAACATTGCCAACTGACGTGGACTATGCTTCACATAGCGCAAAATGTAACGTCTTACCACTTCATGATATGGAACTTCTATCACAAATGGTAATGCTTGTAAACGCGACTTATAAACAGAATCTGGCAGCTCTGTAATCAATGTATCTGCCTCACATTCTACAGTATCAATCCATGCCAGTGCCTCATCAAAAAACACAGGTATATCCATCATGCTGTCGCAAGGCGCTTGCGTTATAGCCACCGTATCTTGTGCTGCCATGTATGGGCACAACAAGAAAAATGATAATATGTATCCTACTCGTTTCAAAGTGATAATGGGAATATCTCCAATTTTAAAAAGTTAATGCTAATTTGACTTCAGCTGTGCGCTGAGTATGCAAATCATAATATAATTGCGGATAAACATTTAACGTTAGGTCGTCCGAGATGTCAAAATCATATAGTTGTGCATCCACGTACGCATCCACCAAAGTCAGCGCATAAACAACCACTGTGATAGCAATCGACAAATCACGATAACGACGAGTCTTATTCTGCCACTCCTTCAATCTACTTTGATAAGAGGATAATCCGCCCATTCTATCAATAGTATACCCCTCAGGTAAGATGGCAATATACGATTTGCTAGGATCATTGCTCACCACACCAGCCTCGTTATCATAATAAATATCTCGATATGCTGTTTTATACCCTACATATTGGTTGTTGGTATACTGTATAGCATACACACATCCCATCAATCCACCATATACAATTGGCAATTTCCAATAGCTACGATTGTATATTTGCCCTAATCCCGGCACAATCGCACCTAACCATACTGCACGCATAGGATCTGGTTTCCAGAAGAGTTTATCCAGCTGCTTCTGAGTCATAGCAGGCACTGCTATAGTATCGTATTGTACTGTAGCCGTATCTTGTGCTAGTGCGGTTGAATCCGGCACTAAATGCAAAGGCGCTAGAATGCGTTCACCCTCAACAAAGAGTTTACGTTCCTGCGCATGCGTGGCTGAGAATGCTAAGATAAGTACTAATATGGTTGCTAACAATCTTCTCAATGTATGCGCTCAAGAATTTTGAACAATTCACTTTCACTATGGAAAGTGATAGTAATCTTGTTGTGAGATATTTGCACTTTCGTCCCCAGTTGCTTGCTCAATTGCTCTTGCTGAGTTTCGTACGCCTCGCTCTTTTTGGCGCGAGCAGTAGGTTTATTCTCACTGACCAATTCCTCAACCTTGCGTACCGATAGTCCATTCTGAAGAATCTTCTTATAGATGCTTAGTTGTTGCTCTGGTGATGGTGATCCCAAGATAGCACGAGCATGTCCCATATCTATCTTGCTTTCTTTGATGCCCAATTGAATCTCGGCTGGCAACTTCAAAAGACGCAAATAATTAGCCACAGTAGCACGCTTCTTACCAACACGTTCTGCCATTCGCTCTTGCGTCAAACTATATTCATCCATCAGGCGTTGGTAAGCCAATGCAATTTCTATAGCATCCAGATTCTCGCGCTGGATATTCTCAATCAGCGCCCACTCCATTACCTGTTCATCCTTGGCAGTACGTACATAGGCTGGGATGGCATCCAATCCTGCCATTTTAGCAGCACGATAACGACGCTCACCCGCTATAATCATATACCTACCATCCGAATCCTTACGAAGTGTGATCGGTGAGATTACACCGTGTTGACTAATAGATTGAGCTAACTCATTCAATGCCTCCTCATCAAACGTATGACGGGGCTGATTAGGATTAGCATATATCTTGTCCAACACTATCTCGCTGATAGATGACGAACCTGCAGTAGTCACATGAGTCGTATCTATTAACGCATCTAATCCTCTACCTAAACCATGCATTTTTTTCATACTTCTTCCCTCCTTATTAATTCTTTAGCCAAATTCATGTAGTTTTTCGCACCCTTGCTGTGGCGATCGTATTCCAAGACAGACATACCATGACTAGGAGCTTCGCTCAAACGCACGTTACGAGCGATCACTGTATTGAATACTAAATCACCGAAGTGACGACGAACCTCATCATGTACCTGAGCAGACAAGCGCAATCGACCATCAAACATTGTCAACAAGAAACCGGCAATACGCAAAGAAGGGTTAAGATTGGATTTGATAATCTTCACCGTATTTAGCAATTTAGCTATTCCCTCTAGCGCGAAGAACTCACATTGAACAGGAATAATGATGCTATTGCTCGCCGTCAAAGCATTGATAGTAATCAGTCCCAACGAAGGTGAACAGTCGATTAGTATATAATCAAACTCTGCCTTGAGCGGAGTCAACACCTTTTTTAGAATAGTTTCACGATTATCAAGGTTAAGCATCTCAATCTCTGCACCTACCAAATCAATATGCGAAGGGATAATATACAGATTTTCTGTATTAGTAGGCACAATAGCAGTTTTAGGATCTATACCATTGACTAAACATTCATAAACGGTATTATCTTGTTGCTGAATATCCACGCCCAAACCTGAAGATGTGTTTGCCTGAGGATCAGCATCTACGAGCAACACACGTTTGCCCAATTGAGCCAAAGCGGCCGCCAGGTTTATAGAGGTAGTGGTTTTACCTACGCCTCCCTTTTGATTTGCTAATGAAATGATTGTTCCCATATTTTTTCTAACACTTATTTTCTATTTTTAAATTCCCACAGATATGCCAAATTCACACTTAAACCCATTGGGTTTGACATCTCAAAGTGGTCGGTCAATTTATTACCAAAGATACTACCTAGGCTATAATTGAAACGTGCTTCTAGTTGAAATAGGCCTATTCTGTTCGTACGATAACAGACGCCCAAACCGCCTGCTAGTCCCCAATCAAAGCGATTCGTTATAGCCTCATATTGATGCACAGACTGTCCTAATCGTTGGCCATATTCTACATCACGAATGCAATAGCCCACCTGTGGACCTAAATTTAGGAAAGCACGAAAATGCTGTTTACCAAAATACAATTGCATCAGCAATGGTAATTCCAGATAGTCCAATTGCCGGCGATAATCCACGGCATCTCCCACTTCACGCCAACCACGTTGCATATAGTTCAACTCCACCTGCAATGCGCACACCTTATGGCCTACATAGCGAAAGACCAGACCTCCATTCACACTCAAAGGTGATTGCAATAGATCTATGCCTGCCACTGCAGGATCAAATAGCACCGAACTAGCCATAACACCAGCATGTGCACCTAAATACACTTCCGGTCTCTCTAGACGTGGTTGAGCATTCAGTGAGCCACACACAATGCACAATAGCAAGAGTAATATGTATGTAGATCTACTCATTTGCGAATAATATGAATCATCCTATTTTCATACCCTCCCTCTGGAGATACTTTGTGGTATTGTATATCAGACTGCATACCGCGCCACAATGTCATATCTAATGTGTCGGTAGCCGATGTTTGTAACATAGTCAACATATGGCGTACCAAATCATAGCCCAACAAATCATAGCGAGGTTGCAAGGACGATTGCTTATGATTGAAATACGTATTATACAAATCATCATACGTAGCACCTACCGCTAGTGAATCGGTAAACACAGAGGTGTAAATTTGCGGCAGTATAATCTTCTCATTCTGCCAACTATAGTGCGAGAACAGCGTGATCTTATACGTGGAATAGCCCGTTAAGAGATGCGGCATTACCGTATGTAGATTACTATACTTTTCTGTATTAAAAATCACGATATTTTCCATATCTGGCTTGAATGCACCATCCAGAGAATCTGTCAGAATTGCTGCCAAAGATATACTCGTTGTAGGCACATTATGTTCGGTCAAGGCATTACGTATAGCCATGATACCCTGTGGAATGACATCACCTTCTCGAGCCTCCACTAGGACACAATTCACGCTATCGCCATATTGCGCTAAGTAACGCGCCAAAGTATCTGCTTCCGCCTCCGCAGAAGGATTAAATTTCAGCATGTATGGATGATGCATCATTCCATTAACCTTTGATAAAAAAGGTACCAAGAGCCATGTACTATCTTTCATCGCAAATTCTGCCGCAGCAGTTACTTGCTGAGAATATGCAGGACCGATAATCGCATCTACCGGTTTTCGAATGCTATCGCTCAGTAGTTCTATCGTTTTCTGAGCCGATTTACCTACATCGTATACAAACACCTCGATACTTTGCCCCGTTGCTTGTACATCATGAATGGCAATCAGCGCACCAGCATAGAAATCGTAAAAGCGATCCATATTCTTATCGCGCTTAATAGCATCGGCATGTAAAGGAAGCAGCAATGCCACACGAATAGTTGTGCTATCTATTACTGGCTCTATTGGTGCTTGCAACTCTGCAGGTATTTCCACCATTACAGGTTCTACTTCTTGCAGCAAAATACCTTTAGCAGGAATCAAAATCACCTCATCATAATGTAACCCTGAATATTGCAAATGGGGATTAGCACGCAAGATTTCCTCTTGAGTTACTCCAAAATTCTTACTAATGCGATACAATCCAATACTACGCTCTACTATATAACGATAGTACACTTGCCCATTAATCGTATCCAGAGGATAATCTAATATTTTTTCGGCATGTAGGTGAATGCTGAGAATCATCCCTACACAAAGCAATATGTAATTGATCTTCTTCATTGCCAAAATTAAATAATCACATTTCTTTTTCGTCTCACAATTCCAATCACAAACCCTACCATAGCTAAAATTGTCAGCGGCACTACGATGCTTACCACTTGCGCTAAAACGCGCAACTCGCGAGCACGTTGATCGTTGATAAGACGTAATGTCAACTCCTTTTGTCGCAATTGCATCCAGCCTTGATCATCGGTCAAGCTTAGCACCGCATTCACGATAAAGTCACGGTTTCCAAACTGCATTTGCGTATAACGGTCATAGCCCAAAGGCAAAGGTTCACCACCCTGCCAGTCATTTCGAATGATACTACCCGCAGCTACCACGATCTGCTTGGTCATCTCGCTCTGCTTGCGCAATGGAGCATGTGGTATCACATCAGCAGGCGGAAGTAGATGAGCGTACAACGAAGGGAAAACACCTTCCATACTTACTGCTACAGGAACAAAAGAACGGGTAAATGATCCTTCCGTCTGACCAAAACTCAAATCCACCTTAGCAGGTGCACCCGTAAGCATGCTAGCAGATGATGTGGCCAATAGCACTTCCTTCTTTATTCCGTCATCCTCCCCTACCATATCCACTGAGCTAGCCATCATAGCTTTCACCTGCGCCACATTGCGCGTTATCAGAGAGGATTGAGATGTTAACAATAACGGAGCGAAAGTCCAAGGCATCGGTTGCCAGTTAGGCTCAGAGGGATCTTGCGACACATCTACAGGAACTGGCAAACACTGCATATCCTGCACTAATGCATGATTGATACGAACACCGTAGCGGAAGAGCATATCATTCAGACCCAGATCCAAAGCCACGATAGGTGTCATACCCTCTGATGAGAGATAAGCATCCGAGAACTGCACACCATTCAGCAGCCACAGAACCCTACCTCCTTGCATGATATATTGATCGATAATATACTTATCCTCCTCGCTGAACGCCGATTGCGGATCGGCAATAATGACAGCCTTGTAGGTATCCAGCACACCGCTCTCGCTATCCAATACACCACGATCCACTTGATAGTACTGCGCCAAGGCTTGCGTAGCGTCATACACATCTAGTTCGTCTAGTTCACCATGCCCTTCCAAGAACGCTATTTTTTCAACGGTGTCTTGGGTTAAGTTATGAATAGCCTCCACAAAAGCATATTCTAGATTCTCAATGCTGCGATTCAGATTTTCCTCGCCGGATAAACCGCGTTGATTCTTCAGTAGTAGTACGACCTGCTGTTTGCCCTTGTACGTCGCTACCGCATAGGGATAAACCGTTGTTTGAGCAGTATGTCCCTTGTGCGTGCGTTCATGGATCACTGTAGGAGTCAATCGCTCTCCGATATCCGCATTCCGATTATCTGATATCCATTTCTCAACATCTACAACTCGAGATTCAATATCAGCATATACGCCTAACTCCGAAACAATCTCCTGCGTAGTTTTCTTCAAGCGCAGGAAGCCGGCATTCAGTTCGCCATCTAGCAGCAAGGTCACTTTCACCGGGGCATCCAATGCCTCCAAAAGCTCTTTCGTAGGTTCAGAGATACTATAGCGGCGATCACTCGTCATATCCCAACGCAATACGAAGCAGTGCACCAGTGCATTGATCAGCACCAGTGCAACCACGATGTATATTGCGTAACGGATTTTCACGTATTAATTATTGAATATCGTTCAACACTTCCTCGTTAATCACTACAGGGTATTTCGCGCGCAATTTTTCGATCCAGAGTTTCTCCAAATAATCTTGATAATCAGTAGTTACTTTGCCACGCTCATCCACATATGTTTGAGGTTTTTTGATCACCTTGCCATACGCTTCTACAACTGGAAACTCGCTATCTGGTGTATATTCCGCGTCTTTCACTTTGAAACCATAGGCATCCACAGCAGTGCTCTTGCCCATCTTCCACAAACCGCGCTCTACTTTCACGTATGTCACACTATCCACGTTCACGCGGCGGTTCAAAATACTCATAATAGAGTCTGGATTCGCGTTCTTAATAATCTGCTTAGCGGCTTTGGCGGCCACTTCGTTCTTCGCATAAATCATGTATCCTTTGTATCGTGGCTCGTCCCAAGTATAGTTCTTCTTGTGGGCTTTGAAATATGCTTCCAAGCCCTCGGTGTCTTGATTTGCCTTATCCCACACTTCGCGCAGAGAAACGTCAAAGAGCAATATACCATCGTGATACTCCTTCACCAAATTGCGCAAATCCACGTATTTCTCTTCCAAGTGTGCATCGGCATAAGCTTTCACCTCTTCGTCGGTCATATCTGCTGGCAGGTTATACTCTGCGCGGGTCTTGTTAACAAAGGACTGATGAGCTATCTGCATACGTTGATCGCGTTGCACTTGGCGAAGTACTTGAGCGCGCATGCTATCTAATGGCTGAATACCGCGTTTGTCATACAACTTAGAGATATGAATACCATAGCGTGTTTGGAATGGCTTGCTTACCTCACCAATCTCCAAACCAAAAGTGATATCCTCAAATGGCTGGACCATTGCCCCACGACCAAACCAACCCAAGTCGCCACCTCGAACAGCAGAACCTTTATCTTCCGAAGCAGAAGTAGCCAATGCTGCAAAGTCAGCACCTTCAGCGATAGCCAACGCGTAAATGCTATCCATCTGTACTTGAGCTTGTGCCATACGTTGCATATCGCCCATTGGGGTCATTTTCATGATGTGAGATGCCTTAACTTCCTCAAACTCACCTTCTGCCTCAATTTTCGCAATATGGAAACCGTATGGGCTACGGAAAACCGCTGTCACTTCGCCCACGGGAGTTGTATATACCGCATCCTCGAAGGTATATACAAAACGGAATGGCTGAATCCAGCCCAACGAGCCTTTGGTCATCTTCGCAGATGGCTCTTCAGAATAAGCCATAGCGACCTCGCCAAAATCTTCTACCTCTTGAACCATCACTTTCTTGCGACCTTTCTTCACCTGAACAGGCAAACCCACGGTAACGCGTTGACGAAGCTCCTCGATCTTTGCCAATGCTGCTGCTTCTGTAGCTGAATCTGCTTCCATAGGACACTGAACGGCGATATGAGATGCCTTGCGGATATGCGCCATACGATTATAGCTCAATTCCACCAAACTATCTATAGCCACATTATCCTGCAGATATTTACCTGTCGCCTGTGCGCGGTAACCTTTCAATTCTTTTTTGAAGGCTTCGGTGGTATCAACGCCTTGAGATATAGCCTCTGTCACTTTCAGCTTGAAGTTCACAAACAGATCTAAGTACTCTACAATACTTTTCTTGTCGATGCTACTCTCTTGGTTATTTTTCTCATAAATGTACATAAACTCTGACAGCATCACTGGCTCACCATTGATGGTCATCAGCACTTTGTCGTCTTGTGCCCAGCCCAACAGGCTGGCGCTTAGAAGGACGATTGATAGGAATGTTGTTCTCATTTGTTTTGTATAGTTTTTAGTTATTCTTGCATAAATAGCGCGCAAAGGTACGAAAAAAAAATGAAATACGCAAATTTTTTGCAAGTATAAGATTTTTTCACTACCTTTGCACCCGCAATCAACATTCAACTCTCAACATTAGACATTCAACTCTCAACCCATGCTCCCTTCCATCCAATCCTCCAGTCACATTGCTATTTTTACCCACCAGTCTCCAGATGGCGACGCCATGGGTAGCAGTCTTGCACTATACCACTACCTCATTGCTATGGGCAAGATAGCACAAGTCATTGTTCCTAACGCTTTTCCCGATTTTCTCGCTTGGATGCCAGGAGCGGACACAGTGCTCCTCTATGATGCGCAACAACCACAGGCCGATGCTTTCCTCGCCACTGCCGATTTAGTCATTTGTACCGATTTCAACGATCCCAAACGGATCGGTGCGTTGGGCGACAAGATGCTCGCGATGACATGTAAGAAGATTATGATTGACCACCATCTCTATCCTACTGATTTCGCCGATTTCATCGCATCCGACCCTGCCGCTTCATCCACCTGCGAACTCGTCTATAATATCCTTTTAACATTCAATTCTCAACTCTCAACCCAAACCGCCACCTGCCTCTACACCGGACTAATGACCGACACCGGCAATTTCTCCTACAACTCCAATAGACCACAGATCTATACTATGATTGCCGATCTCGTGCAAGCGGGAGCGAACAAGGACGACATCTACAACGCTGTCTTCAACCAGTATTCCGTCGATCGCATGAAAATGGTGGGATACTGTTTATACCAGAAGATGCGTGTTTTTCCAGAGCATCATACCGCCCTAATCTCCCTCAGTCGCAAGGAGCTCTACCGATTCAATTTCCAAACAGGTGATGCAGAAGGTATTGTCAATATGCCGTTGCAAAGCAAGGATATACATTATTCTATTTTCATGCGTGAGGACAAGGCAACTCCCGATGAAATGGCCAAAAATGGCGGAATAAAGACCAAGATCAAGATCTCCTTCCGCAGCCAAGGTGACCGTCCTGTGAATATCTTTGCCAAAGAGATTTTCAATGGTGGAGGCCATGCCAATGCATCAGGAGGTGAGTTCTATGGAAACCTACAAGACGCCATACAGCTCTTCCTGGATAATTACCAAAAATACCTAAAATAACCCCATTTCATCATATAAAAAAGAGTCGCAGGATTTTACCTACGACTCTTTTTTTATATCCCGAATATAACAATATTATATCGACCTACATCTTACCTCAACAATGAATATTAATGCTAGATAGCAAGTACCGTCATCTGGCGAGTGGTAACCGAATGGTAATGGGGTTAGAAGAACTATTGGCTTACTCCTCCCAATCCACTGCACTACGAGCAGACTTGCATTTGCCGATATACTGAGCCACCTTCACATGTTCTGGGTGAGTAGCATATGTGTCCAAGTCTTCCCAACTGCGGAAAGTACAGGTCAGGCAAATATCGTGATCGGTATTCTTGGCATTGGGGATATTGATGCCTACGGTCTCATCCACCAAAACATCAATCTTATCCTTCAAAACCAACAGACCATCGCGGATAATCAGGGCATTCTCCATCTTGGTTTTGCCCTCTGCTTCGTCTAAAAGACGAAAAAATACGACATGCTTGATCATAATTTTGAATTAAGAATTTTGAATTACCAAATGCTTGCGCGATTTTCTGGTGCGATATACATAGCAGACTCTGGAGTAACACCGAACGCCTCGTACCAAGCATTGATATGTGGCAATGCACCGTTTACACGCCAGCGTCCCAAAGAGTGAGGATCGTTCTTGGTGCGATTGAGAATCTCCTCTGGACGAATATTACCTGCCCACACATTGGAGTATGCCAAGAAGAAGCGTTGCTCTGGGGTAAAACCATCCTTCTCGCCTAAAGCCTCTTCGCCTGATAGTCTTTTCGCCTCTTGAGCATTTTGGAAGGCCTGATACGCCACTTGCAAACCACCGTGATCAGCGATATTCTCACCCAAGGTGAACTTACCATTTGCATACGTACCAGGTGCCACTTCGATAGCATTGAAATAGTCCTCCAGCACTTTGGTACGTGCGTCAAAGCGTGCTTTATCCTCTTCTGTCCACCAGTTGATGAGGTTACCATCCTTGTCGAATTGGCTACCTTGGTCGTCGAAGCCGTGGGTCATCTCGTGACCGATCACTACACCAATTGCACCATAATTGAATGCATCGTCTGCCTTCATATCAAAGAATGGATATTGCAAGATACCAGCAGGGAAACAGATCTCGTTGGTAGCAGGATTATAGTAAGCATTCACGGTTTGTGGGGTCATGTACCATTTATCTTTATCTACAGGCTTTCCTAAGAAGGATAGAGAGTAGTCTTGCTCAAACTTAGCCGCACGTTGGATGTTAGCATAATAGGTCAGAGCAGGGTCAATCTCAAGGGCTGTATAATCGCGCCATTTATCTGGATAACCGATCTTCACAGTGAAAGTAGAGAGTTTCTCCATCGCTTTCTCTTTGGTCTCATCAGACATCCACTCAAGTGCCATAATACGCTCACCCAGAGCAATTTGCAAGTTCTTAACTAGGTCAATCATACGAGCTTTATTCTCCTCAGGGAAGTACTTATCCACGTACATTTGTCCTACTGCCTCTCCCAATGTACCATTGACCATAGCCACGGCGCGTTTCCATTGTGGAGTAGGTTCCTGACGACCACTAAGGATACGACCATAGAACTCGAAGTTCTGCATAAAGATTTCCTCTGTAAGGAAGTCAGCGCTGCCGTCGATAATCTGCCATTGGAAGAGGGTTTTCATATCGTCAAGCGACTCCTCTGCCAACATCTTACCAGCCTCTTTGAGGTGAGGAATCTGGCCCACGCTGAGGCTATCAGGATTGATATTAAGACCTGCGAAATAGGTAGTCCAATCTACCTGTGGCACCAATTCTTGGAGCTCAGAGATAGACATTTTGTTATAGTTAGCCAGTGGATTACGCAATTCAACATTGCTAAAAGCAGCCTTTGCCAAGCGTGTCTCTAAGCGCAATACGGTTTGTGCTTTTTCAGCAGCATCGGCATAGCCAAAGAGGGTAAACATCTTCTCCACGTGCTTCACATACTCTGCACGGATATGTGCTGTATGCTCGTCTTGATCAAAATAATAGCTTTTCTCACTCAAAGCGAAACCAGCTTGGTACTCATTAAGGATGTTCATGCTAGAGTTCATGGCATCCGCATCCACGTACATAGCCCATAGTCCGTAATCCATAGCTTGTCCCAAGACCCCCGACCATTGGTTCTTATCGGTCACAGCATCCAGTTCTGCCAACACAGGCAATACAGGAGCCACACCTTCGGCATTTCGACGCTCGACATCCATGCTCAAGTTGTAAACATCACCAATCTTTTGTGGGATAGATCCTACTGGATGCTGCTTAGCTGCAATATCCGCAATGAGTCCGTTAACCTGCTCTAGGTTCTGCAATCCGAGTTTATCAAACGAACCAAAGCGGCTGTATTCGTTAGGGAGTGGATTGTTATTCATCCAACCTCCACAAGCGTATTGATAAAAATCATTTTGTGCAACTACAGTAGTATCCAGATTCTCCACGTGAATACCCGTAGTTTGTGGCTTTGTGCATGCTGTTAGTGCCATAAGCGAAAAGAAAAATAGAATAGATTTATTCATATGTATGTTGTTTTAATGTTTGGTTATAATTGCGGGTGCAAAGGTAGTGAAAAAAAATTACACTTGCAAATTTTTTCATTTTCAATTTCATATTCATACCTTTTTTACTTTCTGCCATAATGGCAGTACAGATGCCTACGGCATGAATTTTGAAATAAGACTAGTGTATTTTTAATTATGAATTATGGCAAAGGATAAAGATAACAAACCAACAGAGCAACCTATTGAGAATCAAATAGAAAAAGAGGTTGCTACACCAGAGACTACTCAAGAAGAGGTCACCACAGAGTCCTCAGAGGAAGAGCAAGAGCAAGCCAAAGTGGCAGAACTGGAAGCCCGCGTGGCAGAATTGGAGGATTTGAAACTTCGTCAAATGGCAGAGTTTGACAATTTCCGTCGTCGTACCAACAAAGAGAAATTGGAACTGATGAGCACTGCAGGAGAGCGTATCTTCTGCGACATGTTGCCATTGGTGGATGACTTTGAGCGTGCTAAAGTAGCTATGGCTAAAAGCGAAGACATCAATGCTGTGCGTGAAGGTATTGATCTGATTTATAATAAGTTTGTTGCATTTTTAGCAGCAAACAACGTAAAGGCCATTGACACAACTGACGCAGAATTCAACACCGATCTGCACGAAGCGATCACCACTTTTGCTGCGGGAGAAGATAAAAAAGGCAAAGTCATCGACTGTACACAAACTGGCTACACACTGGGCGAAAAAGTGATTCGCTTTGCGAAAGTTGTTGTTGGGGAGTAATTCTTAATTCAAAATTCGGAATTATGGCAGAGAAAAGAGATTATTATGAAGTGCTGGGGGTGGCAAAGACTGCTACAGCAGATGAAATAAAAAAGGCGTACCGCAAAAAAGCGGTGCAATATCACCCTGACAAGAACCCTGGCGACAAGGCTGCTGAGGAGAAGTTCAAAGAAGCTGCAGAAGCTTACGAAGTACTCTCTGATCCTCAAAAGCGCCAACGCTACGATCAATTTGGTCACGCTGGAATGGGTGGCGCAAACGGTTTCGGTAGCGGCGGAATGAATATGGAAGATATCTTCTCGCAGTTCGGTGATCTATTCTCTGAATGGGGTATGGGCGGCGGAGGTTTCTCCAGTTTCTTTGGCGGTAGTCAGCGTGGTGGCGGTCAACGCGTTCGCAGAGGTAGCGACTTGCGCGTGCGTGTGCGCGTTACTTTAGAGGAGATAGCCGCAGGGGTAGACAAGAAAATCAAGGTAAAGAAACTAGTCAACTGCTCTCACTGTAATGGTTCAGGCAGTGCAGACGGCAATACAGAAACCTGTCCAACGTGTCATGGTAGCGGACGCGTGGTACAAGCACAACGCGGCATCTTCGGAATGATGCAAGTGCAGAGCGAATGCCCAACCTGTCACGGTGAGGGGAAAATCATCAAGAACAAGTGTTCGCACTGCCACGGCGAAGGTGTAGTTCGCGAAGAGGAAGTGATTGACATTCATATTCCAGCAGGTGTGACAGGCGGCATGCAAATTCCTGTACAAGGTAAAGGTAATGCAGCTCCTCACGGCGGTGTGAATGGCGATTTGCTGGTGCTTATCGAGGAAGAAGAGCATAAGGATTTCTTGCGCGATGGTAGCGATTTGGTATATAACCTATTGCTAGACATGCCTACGGCCATCTTAGGAGGACAAGTACAGATCCCTACCCTACAAGGCGAAGCGAAGATCACAATTGCAGCAGGTACACAACCAGGAAAAGTGCTAAGAATGCGCGGTAAAGGTTTGCCAATGATTGACCAATACGCTCGTCAGTACGACACAGGGGACATGCTGATAAATGTGGGTGTGTATATTCCAGAAGCGCTCAATAAAGAGGAGAAGAAGATGATCGAAAAGCTCAAGGACAGCGAGAACGTGCGTCCAGGAGCTAGCGACAAGAAGAATTTCTTCAAGAATCTTTTTGGATAGATCGAAGAGCCGGGATCCAAGAGCAAAGAAAAATGATGAAAAAGACTATTTTATTGGTAATGAGTATTTGCCTCGGTATGCAATTGCATGCTGAGGTTTTTCCATCTTCAGGAGTAGATAGCGTAGGAAGTCCATTCTTTCGCGAGTGGTATGTGACGAATGATTTAATTCACTACCTAGATAATGGGTCTGATAACGTCTTTTACGAAGCAGAGACTACTGGTGAGTGGAATATGCCAGATCAGAAAATTTTTTCTATCGCAGGTAATCCGTATAAGTGGAACAAATACTATCTCAATGGATTTCGTATAGACAACCGCTTCCAAGTAGGTAGTATGTTATATCATGCCGATATGAATGACCATAGTCTGTATGTAGATTATCACAACGGAACATTATCTTTGCAAACCGATTCTATTCGTAGGAATTTAGCACAGCTGACATATAATTTGGGACGTGTGGGCAATGAAGTTTCTTGGGGTACGAAAGAACTGATTAATCTCTTCCATAAGTCAGCCACTGAGCGCAATATGCCAGGAAACGATTTGAGTAGACGCGCATTCATGCGTGGCACAGGAGAATTAGAAGCTGGCTATGGTATTTCAGCCTTTGGTAAGAAATATCACCAACACGTATATGCTAATTTGGGACAACGTAGCGTGGTATATTTTAATCAAAAAGGTACCGCGGGCATGTATGATGCTAATTTCTATCAAGTACAAGTGGATGGTGAGTTGCCATTGCCTGCGAATCCAGTAGTAGATCAGTTGTATTATTTATTCAACACGACATCTCGTGGAGACTGGGGATCAGAGTTTGTGTACAACGATAACGAAGTGGCTCATTTGTCAGCCTATAGTATGTCTGTATATGGCAAGAAAAATTATAAGACACGTGGTCATCTGACTACTGGTGTGACATGGGCATTGTCTGATATATCCAAACAAGATCCCTCTTTTGCCCGCAACTTAGTGGATCAAGATGGCGAGGGATTTGAGCCATATTACGCAGATGGTTCACTCAATGAGGTGAACTGGGCAGTAAACTATTCCTATGATATTCTTCCATGGTTGCAGTTAAAATTAGATGCCTATAACTCATTGTTGCATTGGTCGCCTTCGTCAGAGTATTGGACAACGAGTACCTATTATCAACGCTATAATGATTCCATTCCCACTTCGCTCTACACCTATCAATGGGAATCGCAAGCGTTTACTAGCGGTTTGATGGAGAACGCAGTGACAGTGGAGGCTAATCGACAATTACTGCCATGGCTGTCGTTTCAGGGCAGTTTGGGAGTTTCGTTGGATGGAATATTGCTAGGCAGAGGGAAAAGCATCGTTTCTCCTAATTGGCTAATGAAAGCCTCTATTTATATGAAGCCAAAAGACTGGTTTGAAATGACCATATCGTTGAGTAAGCATCGCTCTACATATACTTTTGACGATATTCGATTCATGTCGGATGATTATATGAATGCCAAAGTCATGTATACTGCTACAGGGGAATTGGCTACTACAACAGGTGGACGTTATCATCATTGGGAGAAATATTTGCGCCAGCCATCGTACGTCGTACTGGATTTGCCATTTAAGTTCACCCTAGGGCGTCACGAGATTAGTATGCTGCAGAGCATACGCATGTACTATGATCTATGGATGACAAAATATGACCAATCACCAGATGCTTATGGTTTTTATCAATATTATACTACCGCCTTGTCAGATAAGGACAAAGTATGGACAGTAACCAATCCCATATTCTTTGAGAATCCAGGCGAAAAGCACTATGTGGTAGGATACGAAGATAAAGATTTATTGGGAGGTAATTTCTTCACAAACAAGCCATTGTACCTATCATCTGTGGTAAAATATGCGTATAATGGAAAGAAAGTATTTTTTAGTTTTAGCTGGCAATCCTATCTCATGAGTGGTTTATCTGCGCTAGGTAATGGTGTACAGAGCAATACTATCGGAATACTATCCGAATCCACCGCCAATCCCAATACATTCCTGAATGAGAAAAATACGGATGGAGCATATCGTGCTTCTGGACGTGTGGATCAAGATCGTTCGTTCATAGCACGCATTCAATTAGGATATAATATCACCCCTAATTGGGGTATTCATTTGAATGGAAAATTCAAAGATGGCACTCCCATCACAAACTTCCGCACATTATCTTACACTGATCATGTTGGAAATACTCAGTTGGCAGTATGGAATGCAGATACCAAGGGTATCAATCTGGCGGCCTACCATTTCGGGAAACGCAAGGATGCTTTCTTTAATATAGACATGCGTTTGCGTTACAGAGGTCATATCCGCCAAGTACCGATAGAAGCAGAGGTAATGTGCTATAACATCTATGATTTCGGAACAGAGTTATTTGAGTTTAACTTTGACGAAGATATGGGACGTGCCCGTCGTGCTATGGTGCTGAATATCCCACGTGGAATGATGTTTACTTTGCGTGCTGGACTCGGGAAAGAAGTGAAATAACTAACATTGACGCACAAGTAATCATCACACCGTCTATACGATCTAGCACATTCTCCGTAAGCATATTCAGTCCTAATATTAAGACTACTAGTGTTGCAAATTGCTGGATTCGACCTTTATACCACATTGGATAAAGTAGCCATATCAACAAGAAGAAAATCATACCAAACACACCTAGATTGATCAAGGTTCCAAGATATTGATTATGGGCATTATACTGACGCTCATAGAAGCGATCCCAATGCAGTGATGCAAATACGGGTTTGAGGTACTCGGTATTCGCCCCGACACCCACTCCTTGCCAGAAATAGTCCTCTGGGGTTTGCAATGCACTATACCAGATATTGATACGTGGTTCGATCTCATAAACTTGATAGGTATCACGCTGAGTAACGTGCTCCATCTCTAGCATCTGGAAACGGGGATGCAACGTAAAAAGCAATGCACATATCACCAGTCCCACTGCACAAACCATAGATGCCACCATAAATCGTGTATATCCACGCAATGGCTGTACCACAGCGACGGCACTAACAATTAATAGAGTCAACATATTCGCACGTGATCCCGTCCAAATTACCCCTAACACCAGCACTATCAACCCAACAAAGAAGATGGTAGATATTAGTTTGCGCCGATGAGATTTTACCAATAACGGTACACGAATTTGCAATAGGACTACTATTGCTAGATTGAGCACCGTACCGTAATATAGCCTATGCTTGAAAAGAGATATTCGATCGCCGAAGAAAGACCATGAATAGACAAAATCAGGTAAGGTATGATGCAAACGAATGTAAGGTATAAAATCCAAGACATGGACATATAATCCATAAAGAAAAATCGAGGCACAACAGCTAATGACAAAGCACTTGGCCACTTTAGTCCAATCATATAGTTCGTTTACTCCCCAGATAGCAAGCGGTAGAATACCTACATAGGACAAATGTCGGATGACCATATCAAACGCATCTTGCTGGTTGATTGCCCATAACCCAGAAACCATTTCCCACACAAACAGGACGGCCAGCAATATGATAGGTAACAATCCTCTATGCCATGAAACATTATCTCTCTTAAGGAAACGCAACTCCAACAACCAACTACACAGCCATCCTACCCAAGCATACAATGAGATGCGTGTTGGGAAGGGCAACATACATACAGCCACATAGAAGAGCCAGTAATTGATTTTTTTGACAATATTCATATAGTGATTTCCCATTGTAAATTATCCTTTTGTGTTGGGTTTCTTGTGTTTACGCCACCGCATGCGTAGTACGAGTTTCACACATCGCTCTGGATTCATTCCGCGCGATTGCGCATAGGATCTAGCGATCGTTGATAAAGCATCAGCATCTGTGTCTATGCGCTCGAAATTACGACATCCTCTGCGACAACCAATTGTCTGTCCAAATTTCATACGATTTAGGTCAACCAGTTGAAAGAAGGCTCCCTGTTCGGTTGGCAAAAATAGCACATTTCCCATCGAGTAATCTGCATGCAAGATACCTTGTTCGTGCAACTGAGCTGTGAAAACTCCAAACGCAGCAAAAATTTTATCGCGTTGAGGGAAATTTGTATCTTTAATAACTTCCTTCAGAACATGCGTACAGGGGGATAGACGGCTAACATAGAAACTCTCGTGCAAGAGTCCCCCTTTGCGTGTTTCGACATACGTAACAGGTTTAGGGGTCATATTACCCAAACGCTGTGCATAGATAAAAGATCGACGCGCTTTGCTGGAAAAGAAGGTATATATGAGTCGTTTGAATAGAGATGGCACCACAAAAGATTTCACAACAAATAGTCCTTCTACTAGTTTGATTGTATTGCGCTTGCGGTACAAGACGTCCTTAGATTTCTCAAATAATCCTGGTAGATCTTCCAATAGATATCTCTGTTTATCCAATATATCATTCGTCCAGAGATAATCATGCCAGCCATTACCATTCTCATGTAGGAATGAGCCACAACCATCCTTTTTAGCTTGTTGACGTGTTTGATATCGTTTCTCCATCTGTTGTGGGCTACGATATTGGTAGTGATCTACAGGTATGCATTGTGGGGAAGTGCGACCAATCGGATGCGGATAGCGCCACTTATTGCTCCAGACTAACCAAGGGCTGTGACGCATGAACCTACGTTCCTTACGTTGCTCAGGCAAAAAATGTGTGATATACTGGCGATCTACCGAGAAATCACCTGTAAACTGATGCTCACAAATATCCTCTTTAGTCAGTACATAGTCCGTACTGATTTTTTTTACGCAGTTGTATTTACGTGAGATATTGGATAAGAAATTTCGAGGATTCTCGCTAAAAAATTCATCGGCGTCCAATCGTACACACCACCAATCGCGGCAAGTCATTTCGTGCCTAAAAGCGCGAAAAGCTTTCGCACGTAGCCCAATATGAAACGTTCCCTTATATTGCATAAATGGAACAATGCGCGCATTTTGCATTGCCATTTCCTGGACGATTTTCCAAGTACCATCTTCGCTACCATTGTCCAGAACAATCACCTTGTCGCTCCACTCCGCAGCTGCCATCAAAGAAGCACGAATGATATCCACTTCATTCTTTACCAGCAACAAACTATATATCTTAAATGGCATCATATCTTATCCATCCTATGCATTAACTTGCGCCAGTAATAACGCAGTGGGTGAGTATATTTCAATCGTTTCCAAGGTCGTGAAGAATGTGGCAGATGCAAAACGGGATTACCCAACATAAGCCGATTCTGCAATCCCAAACGCAATGACCAATGAGAGATGGTCACATCATACCAATTCTTAGTAGGATCTAGTTCTCGGAAGTTAGCAAGCTCGAGCAATTCGTACGTCAATAAAGTGCAACAAAATGACATCCGTTTGGAGGAGGTAATCGTCTTACCAACACTTCTACGATACCAGTATTTTCGTATGTAGTGATATGGAAAATTGTATTCTCCGGCTTCATCTACCGTAACAGCAGCAACCATACCAACTCCAGTGGTCACCTCTACTATCATACGCTGAATAGTATCAGCAGAAACAATCACATCGCTCTCTACAATCACAAGATGGCTCCTATGTTCGAGAGCATGCTGCTGCGCCAATTGCAAGATCAATCGATAATTGGGCGAAGGATGATCTGTCAAATCGGATATGTGATATACCGGTATCTTCAGCTCTGCCGCCAGTTCATCTAAACGATGTGCATTCTCTGGCAATGAATTATCATCGTAGATAGATATGGAATAGCCACTCGCCACTACAGCACGGATAGCTCTCTGAGCAATCTCCACCGAGTCCTTGACTGGCATAATGATATGTACCTGCTTGTGCTGCATTTGGTTATAAAATAGTTAATACTTCGCTATAATACCAGTCTTAGCTATACGCAGATAGCCACCAAAAGAATTCCCATACTGCGTTCCTATATCGCCTGCCAAAGCGGCAGTAAACTCCAATCCCCAGGCTTTCTCGAAGCGGCGTGTCAGTTCGAATAGGATAGCAGTATTTTGAGTATTATGAGGCTCTCTGTAGCGTCCATAATTTTGTACATGTGAAGCCATCAGGCGATATTTGTACCCGTAAATATCACCAGCGACTCCCACATAGTGCGCGCGAACGCGGTTGTTATCAGTCTGCATGTATGGATTACCTATAATGGCTGAATAGTAGGTCCAACCCTGTGGGTATGCTGAATTACAATAATAATAATCACAACCAGCAAATACTAGTCCATCCCTATCATGCATTGGGCCAGATTGATGCGTAGTATTCAGAAATTCATACGTAAACTCATTGATAAAAGGCCAATGATTCTGCTGAAGATTCAATCCCCATAATCCATCTCTTGAGTTGGTGCCGAAACCAATAAAGCGAGCACTCATATCCTCAAACAAGGACTGCCAATAGGCTCTAGCCGACCATCCATTATGCTTATATGTCAGTGCTAATTCTTGGAACCCAATATGATTACCTTGCGCATTCATTTGGTCGCTTAACGTAATACCACCTGAACGGAATAGGAACACATTCCAAAGATCCGTCAGGCTATTGCCATAGTCTATTCCACCTTTGTATCCCCCCCATTGAGCCGCATGGTGCATCTCGTAGGCTAGGGTTACAGGCAGTCGTCCACCTAAACGTAGCCCCACATACTTATGGTGCAGTTTGGCTTTTTCCACCACACTATGATCATTCAAAAAGCCAAACGTCAATCCTCCTTTAATCTCCAAATAGCCGTACAAACCAGGGAAAGCAATATAATCATCTATTCCCACAGACACACGAGGGATAGGGTGTGCATTACCCGAAAAGAGCAAACCTCCCATGGTCAACGTACGAGATTGTGAGCCATAGATCATAGGACGGATCCCTAGCGTGATATCCACAACATATAATCGACTGTGTGCGTACAGTTGCTCGAAATAGCCGGTCACACCTGCGGAATCTACGCGACCTGTCAGTTGCACACCAAAATCATAATCCCACCAGCGAAATGAAGATGTGGGCCTCTTGTATATACCAGCACTGAAATTACCACTATAAGGAGCACGGGAAATATTAGCATTTCTATTAGCCCTCAACAAAAAAGGAGCCTCAAGCCCAGAGGAGGCCAATGCAGATGTATATACACCATACTCAATTGTGTCTGTGCACAACACGGTATCGTTGATGGCTAATGGCCACCAGTCCCATCCCTGAGCAGGTAAATATGTCCCACACATGCACAAGAGCCCTATGATTGCATGCCTAATCTTCAATTCTGTACCAATCATTTTTCATTTCACCATTAGGTGTTTCACCCATTCCTATATACAATTGTCCATTCACCGATATTGCCACCATATTTTCCGCCTCATAAGGCATATCCCCGACATATTCCCAAGTATCTAAATCGGGAGAATACCGCTGTATACTTCGATAGAAATATCCATTAGTAAGGGTATCGCCATAATGACGTCCACCTGCTATGTAAACATGCTCGGAAGTAGCACAGCAAGCAACCGCATTTCGACCGGCTCCTAGAATCTTTTCACGTGCAACGAACTGACTTTTTTCAGGAATCCACTCCGCCCAAAAGCGTAAGCTACCGCGGTTAAAACCGGTCCCTAAGAAATACCGTCCCTGGCACTCAGCACCTACAATATCCATTGCTCGAGGGACATAGCCTTGTGTTGTCGTATTGAGTTTATCCCAACGGTCATTTGCAATATCATAGCGGTAGATATCCTGCGTAAACTGCCTATAAAACCCATACGCAGCATATATAGCATCATCCGACGCAAAGAGTACATTTTTAACAGTTATATTCGCAGGAAAATCTGCTAAGCGAACCCATTCTTGAGTGGCTGGTGTATATGACCAGAAGTCGCGCATATATGAGCTATCACGATGTATAGGCCCAGTATAACCCAATCCCATATACACTTTATCGCCTAGGACACACGCACTAGATGACACACGTGCCTTTAGAGGACAACCATTCAGTTGCGTCCAAGAATCAGTATCAAGACTATATCTCCAGAATTGATTGGAATATACGCCATTTGGTTTTCTTCCACCAAAAACATATACCGCATCATCCGATGCAAACCAACACCCCGCAGCAACCGGTGAAGGCATCTGACTGCACGCCACAAGACACACAGGATCCAACTCTACTTGCGGACGACAAGAAGCTATCAGAAGCAAAAATAGAATACTACAAATCCACTTATTCATCCAATCGTGTTTTCTTTTTCAATTCAAAATCTCGACCTAAATAGTTCTTTCTTACTACCGGATTAGCGGCTAACTCCTCTGGCGTCCCATGAAAAAGGATCTTCCCCTCAAATAGCAAGTAAGCACGGTCGGTAATCATTAAGGTCTCATCTACGTTGTGGTCAGTAATCAAGATACCAATATTCTTATCCTTCAAACGCCATACAACATCTTGTATCTCTTGCACAGCAATAGGATCCACACCTGCAAATGGTTCGTCCAGCATCACAAAGCGAGGCTCAATAGCCAAACAACGAGCGATTTCGGTACGACGTCTCTCGCCGCCCGACAAACGGTCTCCCAAGTTTTTGCGCACATGTCCCAAATTAAACTCCTGGATGAGTTGTTCTAACTTCTGCTGCTGATATTCCTTGCTAAAATTGGTCATCTCCAATACCGATAAGATATTATCCTCGACAGTCATTTTGCGGAACACACTAGCCTCCTGTGGCAGATATCCAATACCTAATTTAGCACGTTCATACATTGGCATCCCCGTGATGTCTTGATCATTGAGAAAGATCTTACCACTATTAGCAGTCACCAATCCTGTTGTCATGTAAAACGTAGTGGTTTTTCCTGCACCATTAGGACCAAGCAAACCGACGATCTCGCCTTGCTCAAGGTAGATACTCACATCATTTACCACAGTACGTTTACCATACTTCTTGTATAAATGCTCTGTTCTTAGCTTATCCACAATCATTCAAAATAGTTAATTCTCAATTCAAACTTACACTCACTGGGCAATGATCCGAATGTACGACATCTGCCAATATTTTCGCCTCCTGTACACGTGCAGCCAATGGTTGGCTTACCCAATGATAGTCAATACGCCATCCCACATTTCTAGCACGTGACGCTGCGCGGAAACTCCACCAACTATATTTCTCACCACTTTGATCAAACATACGGAAGGTATCTACCATTCCGCTATCTTGCCAACGATCGAGCCATTCGCGCTCCTCAGGTAAAAAGCCACTAACCCCTACCTGACGTTCCGGATGGTTGATATCAATCGGTTTGTGTGCGATATTGTAATCTCCACAAACCAAAATATTAGGTCTTGACTTTCGCAGATCCTTTATCCACACTAGAAAATCCTCTAGAAACTCCATTTTGTAATGGTATTTGGGACCTTCTGCCTCTCCCGAAGGGATGTAAACACATACTACTGTCACATCACCATAATCAGCACGAATCACACGCCCTTGACAATCATATTTAGTATTGCCCATTCCAACCACAATTTTATCGGGTTGAATACGAGTAAATATAGCCACCCCAGAATAACCCTTTTTCTCGGCAGAATGGATATAACTGTGGTAACCCAACTCTTGCATGGTCATTACGTCAATCTGATCTGGCTGTGCTTTGCTCTCTTGGATACAGAAAACATCGGGTTGCTCTGCCGCTAGCCAATCAAAAAGTCCCTTGCTAATGGCACTACGAATACCGTTGAGATTATAAGAAACTATTTTCATTTGCGTACAATTTTATTTTTTCCAGACGAATTCACCAAAACATATGTACCACTAGGAAGACTCTGCAAATCTGTGGTAGCGAGTTTCTGTCCCAGAATATTGTATATCGCCAGAATCTCCTCACTCATCTGCAACTCACCACCCACGCTCGTATTATCTGACTTATAGGCAAAATAGATTATGTCATCAGTTTCCACGATATCACTAATCCAATGCCCCTCAATTTTCTTATATTCGGTTGCTCCTGCAGGGAAAAGGTCGGTTGGTCGTGATTCTTTATGATTCTTCTTATTACCATCCGCTTCGATCAGATCTACTCCCATCTTTGAAGGATCATTATTAACCTTATTACCACTCCAGCTTCTTGAATCATATTGTATCTTTGTCAACATGAGTCCATGTCCAGGCAGATGCGTATCCCATCCCACTTGTTGTCTATTCTCCAACATGTAGAAAGTTGTTGGGTTGGGATCATTACCTATCAAGTTATGTTCATCGCTAGAAGAGATCAGCAAAGCAGTATTGGTTGATTGCAACTCTACCAACTGAATATTCTCAGGTTCGGTGATTAATTTAGGAGTTAACCATCCCATAAAGAATCGCTCGTAAGCGGAATAAGTGGGTGGTGTATTACATTCGTTGGTATAAGAACCATAGTCCATAATAGACCACATATCCAACGTTCGATGGCTCAAACCAGTAACCGTAATATAGAAATCTGGCAAACCCAGCACATGGCTGAACTCATGGCAGAAAGGGCCGATACCCGTATGATGTTCGGTAAACAAATCCAACTCATTTCCACAAGCATACAAATCCACACGTTTATCATCTACCTTGCAGTATGTACCTATAGAAGACAATGTGTAAGAGTGTGGCCAAATCGTATTTGCATCTGCGCCATCCGCTTCGCCATAACCAGCATAGATGATGTACACAAAATCCACTTTCCCATCGTTATCATTGTCATACAAACTGAAATCTACGCTATCATTTACCAACTCGCAAGCCTCCTTTACCATTGTCCAAGGTGCTTTGTCAAAATTATTTACATTCTTGCCATAATACTCCATATCCCGACTCACGGTCACAGGACCTACCACATCAAACTGAGGATTATATTGTCCAGCCGAAGACTCTAAGAAATACTTTCTAGCAGAACCAACCGCTTGAACATGTACTTCTGTTTCACCTTCGTCATTACGTTTTATGTAAGTATAGTCTCGTGTATAATTCTCTGCCATTAGCATACTATCCATTTCTGCTTTTGGAGTACGGAATGCACAATCTTGAAAATTCACAAGAATCACCAATCCACGTGGAGCGATATTGAGCGTAGAAGCTGCATCCTCACGTGGAGCAACACGTGCCATTCGTCGTGCCGCTATTACCTCGGTAGTCAACGCTTCGGTCACGCGATAATACCCATCATCACCACGTTCGATCCACTCGCCTTTTTCGTTTACCATCCAATGAAAATACTCATCTCCTTGTTGGAACACGATCACATTCGTTCCATCGGGTTGCGCTTTCACAACCCCACCTCGACGAGCCGGCATGGCCCACATGGTGAGCGTCATGCTACATAGTACCAACAAAAATCCTAATTGCTTCATATTATTTTTTGTTTAATCTGTTTCACTATTCTTCGGGTAGCCATTATCTTCCCATTTTTCTTTTGCTTTGCATAGCAAATATAACCTTGCTTATTTTCTTTAACGAGTGTTTTGCCATCTTCAAGCGTCATCCAATGTTTGCGTTCATCACCGTGCAAACGAACATATATCGTATCTCCGTTAGGTTGCACACGCGTAATAACACCTCGATACGCAGGCACTCTGGCAGGTTTCTGAGCCACAGCCGAGATATGGAACATAGCCCACGCCGCAGCACACATAAGCAGTATTACTAAAATTCTATTCACGCATTTACGTTTTTAATTTTCTTAAATAACTCGCTGGCAAAGACGAAATCATTGAGTGCCTCACTATCTGCGTGGAATATTTCATGTCTACTTCCTTGCCACTCCTTGACTCCATTGCGAAGGAAAATGATATTATCTCCTATTTCCATAATGGAGTTCATATCGTGGCTATTCACGATGGTACAGATATTATATTCTTGAGTTATATCTTGGATTAGTTGGTCGATGACTAGACTCGTCTTAGGATCCAGACCAGAGTTAGGTTCATCGCAGAACAAATATCTTGGATTGAGCGCAATCGCCCTAGCAATCGCCACACGCTTTTGCATACCACCACTAATCTCACTTGGCATAAGCGAAAACGCTCGCTCTGGCATATTCACGCGTGTAAGGCAGAAACGTGCTCGCTCCACCATCTCGTCATGAGACATATCCGAGAACATTTCTAGAGGAAACATCACATTCTCTTGCACGGTCATGCTATCAAACAATGCAGCTCCTTGGAAAAGCATACCGACCTCACGGTGCAATAATCGAACTTCCTTTTCGCTCATCTCAGCCAAGTTTTGCTGTCCATGTCGGGTATCAAAGAGAATCTCACCGCCGTCTATTTGATGCAAGCCGATCATCGATTTCATGAGTACCGTTTTTCCCGATCCAGACTGACCGATAATCATATTCACCTTACCATCTTCTAAGTTCGCAGACACGTGGTTAAGTACCACATTTCCGTCAAAACTTTTTACTACATCTTTGATTTGTATCATAATCAGTTGAGCATTAGATTGGTTAATACAACATCCATGAGTAGGACGACGATACTACTATTTACAACCGCTTTTGTACTGGCTTTTCCGACTTCTAGCGCACCACCTCGTGCGTAGTAACCATAGTAAGACGCCATACTGGCAATAATAAATGCAAAAACAACGGTTTTAATAAAAGAATACCAGACATAGAACGGAATAAACGCATATTGAATACCTAGCAAATACTCCGAAACAGGCAAAACATTGGTAATAGCACTAATACCATAACCACCAAGCAAACCCGTGAACATAGATAATGTCACAAGCAATGGCATCATTACCATAAACGCCACTACCTTAGGCAATATCAAGTAGTTGGCAGAATTTACACCCATAATTTCCATTGCATCAATCTGCTCAGTAATACGCATTGTACCAATCTCTGATGCCATATTACTACCTACTTTTCCCGCCAATAGCAGACATAAGATTGTACTGGAGAACTCCAATAAGATACAGTCACGCGTTACCAAACCTGTAGAGTACGCAGGCAACAACGGATTCTCCGTATTCAATTTTGTCTGCAAAGTCATAATCGCACCCATAAACACACTTACTATCAGCGTGATAAGTATAGATTCCAGACCTTGTTTTCCCATCTCACGACTCATCTGCCGCCAAAACATACGCCCTTTATCGGGCATACGGAACACACGCCCCATTAGAAGGCAGTACTCTCCAATATTGTGCAAAATTTTCAACATTTCTAAATGCTATTTTTTACTAAAATTTCTTATACGCATAAAATCGTGCAAAGGTACAACAAAAATTGCAAATATGCAAGTAATAGCGAATATTTATTTATAAATATGAAAATTATCCATCTCGAAAAAAGCAGGATTTATTCAGATTCCCTTCCTCACACTGGTTGAATTTTACACATAATTGTTCGACATTGGTAGCTAAACAACTAATTAATCACTAACTAATCACTAACTAATCACTAAGAGTTTGTAGTGATTTTGAATTATTTTTCAGAAGGAATTCAAAAAATTAAACTATTCTTTTTAGAAATATTTGCATTATTCAAAAAAAAATCGTACCTTTGCCGTCTGAACAAAATCAACCTTATATATTCACATAAAAAAACAATGTACATTATGAAAAAGATTTCTACCATTTTACTAGCAATGCTAGTTAGCGTAAACTTCTTTGCTTACGATTTTAAGTATGGTGATCTCTACTACAACATCACCAATGGCACCTTGGCTCCATACACCGTTGAGGTGACATATGAGGTTGTAGATATGAGCACTCCATCCGACAACTATCCTACTCTTACTGAGGTAGTTATACCTGCTACGGTCACACACGAAGGCAACACCTATCACGTGACTGCCATTGGAGAAGAGGCATTTATGTTCTGCGGAAATCTGAAGTCTGTACAC
>JAZLDS010000009.1:0-176975 GCA_045614865.1 Paludibacteraceae bacterium
TGGTCATGTCAAAAAAAAGCAGTACCTTTGCACTCGCTTTCGAAAAGGAAGTATGACATAAGGTCACGGTGCTATCGTCTAGTGGCCTAGGACAACGGCCTCTCACGCCGTAAACCGGGGTTCGATTCCCCGTAGCACTACCAACCAACCAACGCAATACGCTGATTATCAATAAAAAGCATGTTGCGTTGGTTTTGTTTTTGCCGAAAAATTGCCGAAAACAAAAGAAAAACCCGCTTTCACAGCGGATTTTCCCAAAACTTTAACCTTAAATCTAATACTATGAAAACAACTGGTGTATTTCGCTACAAAGGTACGAAATATTTATCACATTTCCAAATATTCTTCAATGATTTTTTCAAATTCTTCTAATGAACGAGCAACCGCTGTTTTGTATCTGTGCATTTGGAATTTGTACATCATCCGTTTTTGGTTTTCCGTTAGGTTGTTTGACCGTCCATTCTTCAATTCAATGAACATACCACACCAATTTCCTTTCGGTATAGCCAAAAATAAATCGGGTACTCCGGACACCACGCCTTCGGCTTTCAGTTTCTTTGCTACAATCGCATTTCGTTTTCCACCATTAGGAATAGCAAACAACATTTCGTTGTATTCCTGGTGTTTGTATCTGAATAATCGCACGCATGCAACTTGCAGATCATGTTCAGACGCTGTGGTCTTGCGTGCATTACGCCTCGCGCGCGCGTCCTTATTATTTTTACTATTCCACAATGCCATCAATTCTGCGTCCGTCATGGGATTATTTTGAATTTACGAAGTAACCAAAGAATAACCACGATCAATCCAATTGCGATCACACACCATGCTACAATGCCGGATGTGTGAAAGAACCTTTCAATCTTCGTCATACCGACCGGTTCTTCTTCCGTATCACTATTGAATATCGCGTTTACAACACGCGCAGAATCTAACGATGATTTGTATTGTTCTGCGGTCTTCTTCCATTCTTTTACTTCTTCTTCTAATTCATGTTCGCGCTTCGATTTACTCTGCGTAACATCCGTCACATTTGTTGCTTCGCCAGTATTAACATTGAATGTTCCACCACCATCACCGAAATGCAAAGTTGTTTCTTCTTCGCTTTCAGAATCTTTAACGGTTTTACTGTTTATGTACACTGTGTCGCGAATGATTATCGTGTCCTTCTCCGAATGAAAATTAACACCTACTGAATCGTTTTTTTCGATGGTTTCTGTTACATTCTTGGGTGTTGCACAACTTGCAACTACCAATGCAATAGCAATTAGGATGGTGGCAATCAATATCCACCATATCTTATTATTTTTGTATCTACTCATAACAATGGAATTTATAGGTTTGCAATATAATTATCGCGGATCATGTGGCGATTTACTTTCGGTGATACATACGACACATGCACCCAAATACTACCTTTTGAATCGCGTTCATACAAAAGTTGATCCACATCCATTTCCGATAGTACCGCGAATAATTGACGCATTTTAGGTATGTCCAGTTCTCCATCGGTGAAACATTGTATGTCTGCGGCTTCACCTTTCATGTGTTGACTTGACTTTTTGCCACCGACCGCTTCGTTTAATTTCTCACAGCGGAAACCCGATGTAATAGTCATAGGGAAACCAACAATATCGCGCGCAGGTTGAAGCACATTAGCAGTTAGATTAGCAATCGCTGACAATTGATCGATTGTTGTTACTTCATTGCAGATGGCTAATTCATTTGCTTTGGTTGAATTAGTAAATTCGTGCAATGCGAAATTTTTGGTATGAAATTCAGTCTTCATATTCTTCTTCAATTTTGGTTAATACATCCGCAATAGCATTTACAAATAGCACAACAAAAAACAATCCCGCAGCAATCACTTGAAAGCCAATCCGTATTGCGGCGACAAATGCTTTTCTAACAAAATTGATACTACGCATAAACGCTATTGTGGATGTACTGGTTATAACCATTATTCTTTATCTTCTACTCTGACACTCATGTTTCCGCTTCGTACTTCAACAGATTTTCCATTGTTGACTTCACGGATAATATCGGGTATTCTGCACAATGTCGTGAATATCCCTATTTCTCCTATTGCAGCCAATACAGATGGGTCAATAATTCCCACTGGCGGAATCAAAAATGAACTGATTGTTAATCCGGCTGAAATAACAAATGCCACACCAGTGATTGTTGCACCTATATGATCGTGCAAAAATTCTTTGATAGTCATGTCTTCTTCTTTTTCATTGTTGTACACTTTAATGGTTTGACATATAGTTGAATTTATTGGTTGCTATTTGATTATATAATATTTTTTTCTACCACCAGTTAGGCATATTGTTCCGATAAATGGCATTGCATGTTGCGCCTTCAATGCACGGTCACGCAACGATTCCGAACCCGATATAAAATACGCAGATTCGCCAACTGGTTCGTTGTTTTCTACATGTCGGAATTTTACTGCTAACTTCTCCGTCTTAATTTCTTCGCCAGTGTCTTTGTCTATTGAAACTATGATGGCGATCTTTGCGTCATCAATGCAAATCACTTTGTCTTCGATACTTTTAATAGACACACGCGTGTTTCGCTTCAATCCAAATTCGCCAATCTCATTGGCTTTTACATCTTGAAATGTATTCATATTCTTTTCAAATAGTTTATACCGTTCTCCAAATGTCTTTCGCATTAGGTTTCTGCAATTGGCATGCTTACACCACCCAAAGTATGACGCCATTTGTTGCTTCCAATATTCATCAGATACATTCATTTTCGCCAACTTGCGTGCGCGCTTTTGCATACTCAATTTAATGTCTTTACCCAATAATGTGTATTGCTTCCCAAACTCATCCATTCTAAATTCGTACCCAATAATTCGCAAAGGTTCATTCATGGGTGCTATTCTGAAATTAGGTTTTACAGTCATTCCGCGCGATTTACACCGTTCAATATACCATTTCATAAATGAATGACATAATTCCTTTTTTGGAATAGCAATCCACACATCATCAGTAAATCCAACGCACGGATATTTCCATTTTTCGTTGATTTCTCTTAACACTGGTATCAATACCAATATCGCCATTAGTTGTGACAAATTTACGCCAATAGCAATTCCTACTTCCACAAGCGTTTCTTTGTCTATTCCTTCATAGAACATATCTACAATAGCATATAGTATTCGAAGCACTTTTGTGTCTTTGAATACACGCGCCAAATCCTGCTTCAAAACATCATGTCGGATTGTAGGGTAAAATTTTACAATATCCGTTTGGCAATAGTGCCAATTTGGATGTCTTTGCATGATTCGTTCGATTGCTCGTTGCGCGTCATGTATTCCACGACCTTTTATGCAATTATATGTGTTCCGCACATATTTAGAATAAAAGTATTCACGCAATACTATATATACGCAAGTTATAACGATTTTATCCGGGAAAAACTGCGGACAATGTATTATTCGTTCCTTTGGTTCTTGCACAATAAAGGAATGCAACGAAGCGAATTGGTATGTTTCTGTTGTCAATGTACGCAGGACAATTTCTTTACAGTTATCCCAATTGTCCATCATTCTTTTTTGGGCGCGTGTGTAATCCGCGACACGCATATTCGGATATTTATGTTTAACAAGTGATTGCCGCATTGCCTTTTCTATCGTATATTCACTGCAAATACGACCCCACAAATTTTCGGTTTTACCAAACCTTTTCATAAATGCCTATTCTTTTCCACTTCAATTTTCGCATACTGCTACTCATAAAAACTTCTAAATATATGTTCCGCCATTTTATAGGCGACGCTTTTTCCGACTTGGTATTTGGATCAGAATATTTGAAGAAGCCACACCGTTGACATTGTTCGCATTGTTCGCATTGTTCGCATTGTTAGCACGCCCGCAACCCGCAAACGCGGCATGGATTCATCGGAAATCGCGTTTCTTTTTTATATGTTCACGGTCACATACGCCATGTCCTTTGGGTCTTCCCATTCACCACCGGAATGCTTGAAACCTGCTACCGCAAGCGAACTATGACACATGACATCGCGTGTAACCGCAGAATTTTCTATTGTACGCGCTGCGCGCAGTGACACCGACTGCAATACATCATCGGTAACAGTAGATGTCACTATTGTACGCGCTGCACGCAAAGAAACTGAACCTAATACAATCGTATTATCCATAGTTCTATTCTTCGTTTACATCCAATTCAGATACAATGGTCACATACAAAGCAAACTGAATGAATGTTTGGTTCAAAATTGATTTATAACCGTTGATCATTGCGCCGTCACCATTCTTCGTGAAACACATGTAGTGTCCCGATGATTTTGGCACTAAACCTAACTGTGGAATTTCCAATGATGTGATTGCGCCCGCATTCTTCATGGCGAAATACTCACCAAACTTTTGCGCAGGCACAAATTCTACCAAACCACCAATGCGTTCTTCACCTTCGGGTATAATTTCGCGATCATCAAAAATCACTGCAATAGAATAATCGGTTGCGGTTGCGTCCAATTCTCCATTTTGATCATACACATAGAATGGTGCATTATCATCGCAGATAAACGATTCGTTTGGTGCTATGATACGACCATGAAAACTGATTGGTCTATCACCATCATTTAAGTATGTGATTTGTTTTTTAAGACTTTCGCCATACATTGCACGACCATATACCATAGAACGACATCGGCAATACAGCGTATCGGGAATGTTAGCGTCTATCACTGGGATCACATAGCCATCCGCAGTTTCAAATTGTACAGTAAACACATCCAATCCGGTTGTATCAATCACATCATTTGGATTGTAGAATTGTTCGTTGTATGTACATTTAGAACCTTTGATGACATATTGTGTGTCTGCTTCCAATGTCACGGTCAAATCCGCATTCGCTTCAATCTTTTCGCCAAATGGGTTTAACTTTGACGCAATCCATCCATGTTTCACGCGGCGTGTCAACATTGAATACACACCATTATATTGCACATCGTATGGGTCAGTTATAATAACCTTTGACAAAATGCGACCTGCTTTTTCAGAAGAAGCGGTATCAATCTTGATATATCCATCTTCAACCTTCAAACATCCGTCAATGCTGCGGTTATCCCAACAACCAACTTTGCCATCTGAACCCGAATTGCCAGTGCCATGAATAGGAATATTCAGCGCAGGTGGTAACGCACCGAAATAGTGGTAAACACTAATGAACGCAGGCGAATCCATCTTTGTTGTGAAATCGTATTGTTCGGGCGCGTTGAACACTTCATCCGCAGTTTCTTCTGCAAAGACACATTCTTCTTTGAAATATGTTTCGGGATTCAATGTCACATGTCCGGCTGCATACAACGCCAACAATGCGTCATAGAAGTTTTTGATGTTTGCACCTTCAACAATCATTGCGCCGCCAGTCATTACGCCAGTGAAATCCATGTCGGTGTCTGCGGAATCATAGATGAATGTTGGTTCGGCGTTCGTGCCAGTGCGTGGCACAATCTTCAATCGCTTGTTTGAATACGCATTGCCAGTTGTTTTGTCCACAAAGAACATGCGATTGTCAGATGTGAACAAACATTGATAGAAGAAATCCGCATGTTCGTAAATGAAATCTACTTTTGAGAAAATCCAACGGTACATGTGACCCGCTACCGTTTGCGCTGATTTTGTCGTTGCCCGCACATTCAGTGGCAAATCGTAAACCACGCAGTTTCCGATTCGCGCTGTCGCGCTCAATTGATAGCCGCCGAATGTCACACCGCAGGTGTTTTGATTCGCGGCGTATGGTGTGCATTTGATTTTCGCGTAAATGTTGTAACCAGTTGCTTGCACACCACCGATACAACCGCGATACATTTTGCTATTTCCAATCAGAATAGGCGAAGAAGCCACACCGCTGACAGCGTTCGCAAGGTTCGCATAGTTCGCATTGAGAGCACGACCGCAACCCGCAAACGCGGCAGGGATATTATTTCCGTATGGTGATACGGAATAATCCACATCAATAGTAGTTCCGCCATTTAGATAAATAAGATTCTTCATGGTACAATAGATGATTTGCGCAGTACCGCCACCATCATATATTGCTGCACCCATGTAATCGCCCTGCACAGTAAAGTTGTGATTACCTACGAATGCTTCGTTACCATGACCACGCACAATACTTCCCACAGGTGCATATCCTTTTGCAACCAATGTAGCATAGCCATACGATATTGTTGCAAATGGAAATTCGGGCGTACCATCCGCAGTAGAATCGTTGTGACCAAAATCCCAATCAACAAAGAAGGTTTTTTGACCACATGTTCCGAAAATCGTTCTTGATGTACGCCAGTGATTTGAATTTGTTGCCATATATTGATATTATTGATATTTCACATTGATTGACGCGATTGAACCTTCTGTCGTGCGTCCTATTGTCCACACCATCAACGCACCATCTGCTACTGCCAGTGTGCCATTCCATTCGCCATTGGTTAATGCGATGGTTTGTGATGTGCCATTGATTGCTACACGCAATGTTGCTACATTATCCGCAACGATTTTTGTAATAGTGATTGCACCATTCAGATTGCGCATTTGTACCGTTTCGCGTGATTCTTGAAAGTCTATTGTATATGCACGGACAATGTTGCCCATATTGCACAGTTCGTTGATTGCGCCTACAATCGTTTTGTCGGATGTCTGCAAACCTTCATCCGTTTTATCTTGTTTGTTTTTAGTTGCTTCTTCAATCGCTTCTTCCAAACCAGTAACTTCCGAAGTAGTGTGCGTATGACCTTCATACGAATATTTGTGCCAGTCCCATGCGTTATTTTTAATGTTTGCCCACCCATCTTTTGAGATCAACACGCGTGATCTATCCGCAGAAACAACAAGCGTATATGATTCGCTTTTCAATCCAGTTGCTACAACAACCGAATATGACCTTCCCGCAGGTAGTGTCATTCGCATTAAAATATCTATGCTTTTTGTGTAGATAGTATTATCCACGACCTTATTGGTACAATCAACAAAGTTTTCACCATCAAATATATAGATGTCACCAGTTGATGTGATTGTGTACACAACTTCGGTTGATGGATTTTCAGTAGCAACCAATTCTTCGTACGATTCAACTTGTACTACTTCTTTGGTTATCTGATTAGCAATACTATTAACTTCCGCTTGTAACGCATTCAAAGCGTTTGTTATAATGCGGTTTTCTACCGGGTTTGTTGATGTAGTTGACAATGCTTTGTCAATATTGATTGCATTGCCATTGATAGCACCAAATCGCACTTCTAACGCTACTGCGGTCTTGAATGTGATTTCTAAATTTATCATTGCGTTTCGATTGATATAGGTGTATATTGAATATTAATACCGGTTGAAACCCTTTGGATTTGCTCTACACTACCACGAAGTGGCATGATGTACACATCACAAAGCAAAGAACCTTCCATCACTTTTGTGTACTCCGATGGTATCACACCAGTTACAACAGTAGCCGATGATTTTACCAATTGCAAATAACCTTCTTCGGTTGGTAATGCGAATTTGGCAATGTGATTGGTGTGCGTATAGAAATACAAACACAACCTACGCACTTCATCCCATGATTTTATGCTCACACCGTCCATGTCCTTCACGGACAATGCAAATTCTATATCTTCGCCTTGAAAATGATTCATAGTAGTTATTTTTTTATAGAATAACGGTGAACGCTACGCACTACACGCAACGCCCACCGAATATCTTTTTTGATTACGCTTCCGGATCAGTTTGATCAGTTTGACCACCTGCAACTACTTCGTGGCAATTGAACAATTCTTTGATTGGTTCAACATCAACCACCTTTGGTTTGCTTTGTGCGTTCCACTTGATTTCCAAATTCCAAACAATGCGTGAATCAACCGCTTCTTCAATAGGTGCTTTCGCGCCTAATTTACAATCTGCGTCCACATAATGCAATTTGGTTGCGCTACGGAATGCGACATTCCACACTTCGCGTTCCGCTGCTTCATAGAAGTCGCAGTTTTCCGCATAGTTAGGGTCTTTCACTGACAAAACATGGTCATACGACAAAATGCGTTCAGTTTCATCGCCATATCCGTCACCAGTCTTTGGTGATCCACCGTCATACGATCCGATGGTCTTTGGTACAATGATGATCGAACCTGCTTCAATAGCAGATTGCCATTCTTGCAAATCCAATGGGAATGTGATCGGTGTTCCCTTTTTAATAAGAACAAGCGAACGAACACGACCCAATTCGGGTGTATCGCATGGATCACATTTGTGTACTAACGCGCCAATGTTGCGCGTGCATGATCTGTATTGTATCATAATTCGTTAGTTTTTGCACGGACTTTGAATCCGCGTGATTTTGTAGTTAATTTTGAATAAGAAAATATCGGGTTGGATAGGATATTGCACACCAGTGTATTCGCTTGAAAACACTTGTGGACTGTTGAAATTAGATTCTGCCACTTCTGCGGTAATGCGTTTTGCATAGTTTGTGGCACTTTCAATGCTTCGTACACATACGCGTTCCATGTTATGTGCGTTGATTATTTTGCGTTTACCACACACTATCATGGACATATCATACACAACACTGCGCTGCGGATCATCTCCATATCCATCAACAGATTTTGTTGCGTATGTTTTTTTGTTCAAACGATGATACGAAACAATATCATGTGTGTCATCAAACAACACATCGCGGCATTCACCATCAATATCAATGATCACCGGATAAACAATATCTTGACTATCATTATCATGTCGAATAACAATAGGTTCTGCAATGCCATACAAAGCAGTATTATCCAACATGGAATCAGAAATGATACGCGCGTTGATATTAGAAATAATTTCAATCATACTGTTGTTAAGTGTTCTGCGATGTAATTATTACCAATTTCGTTCACCAATTGCAATTCTTCTTTCGTTGGCGAAAATATTGCACGCGCACCATACGCAGGGCGTTTCTCCTGCCATCTCGCACGCTGCAACAATTCGGGTGTTGCGTAACCTATCGCAGTGCCATTTGTAATAGGGAATAGAATCATTCCATTCTCCATTGCACGCGTTAGGGATAGAATGACTTTGCTATCGGTTGAACGCTTATGCTTTGGGCGTACATACTTCAAATACTTTGGCGAATAAGTGCCAATGGGTTTGCCATCGGTTGCCATCCCGCGCACATGGATACGCTTACGCATTTGTGCAAGTAATGTAGTTGCCTGCAAACGCGTCATTTCATCAATGTTCACGGTGGTTAGTGACAAATTTAGTTTGTTCACTACCATATCCATATTTGATTCTATACGAAGCATGGGTTATATCACTGGTTCACGAAATACGATCACATCGTTATTTTGTGGCTGTTTATCGCATTCAAAGCATTCTGATGAATGAACATCTATACCATGTACTGCGGTTTCCAATTCTTGCATGAACGCGTCATGGAAATCTGCGCGCATGTCCTTTGCTTTGGCTTTGTCAATCGTGGTGTATGTATTCATTCGTGAAGAATTAGAACGCAGCGTCATTATTTCTTCGCCCAACAAATACCAAAGCGATGTTGCCAACAAATCTTTGTGTTCGCATATCAAACATTCGCATTTGTCACGATTGGAAATTCTATGCGATTCATTCACAGCACGAATAAAGAATGTGCGAAATTTGAGAATCGCGCGGCGTTCTATTTCTCGCCACAATTCCGCCACATCTTTTTCGCCATCAACCAACTTTTCAATGTGCGATTCAGATATGTCGGGCAATGTATCGGCGTACAATCCCGATGGGACTTCCCCCGATACATTGTGCGACAAGCCAATAAATCCAACTAAACAATCAAAATCCATTATTTACCTGCTTATGCGTTGTTCACTACATAGTGGAATGAACCGTTAACACCTGCCAATGGATCGCCTGCTTTGAAGCAGTCAGATGGAAGGTTGAACAAACCATAAGTTTTTGAAATGGTCAATAACCAACCGCGATCGCCTACCTTATCGCCATTGTCATCGTACACTGGGCAATCAGCATACTTCAATTGGCAATCGAAGTCAATAGGGATGATTTGTCCGTTCAAAAGCACTGGCATTGGCATAGTGAAGAAGTGCGATGTTCCGCGTTCACCTGCGCTTTTGCGATATTTGCAAATGTCAACGAAACCAACAGTACCTTTCGCAAACACACCGAAGTGGTTAGCACCCCATGCGCCAGTAGTCTTTGGATCAGCATAAGTACGCAAGTTCAATGCACCGAAACCTTTGTTATCAACGCCAGTTTTCATTGAATTGTAGATGTCAAATGCACGAACAAGTCCGTTACCGCAGATCAACAATTGGTCATTCACTTCGTTGGTTTCAGAATCCAATACAAGTTTTACAATACCATCGGTCATTGTGATGTCTTCGGTCAACTTGATTTGGGTTGCGTTGGAATTGCCAGTTGCAGCATTCACACCCCATTTTGTTGCTTGTTCTGCAACCAAATTACCATCAATCTTTTGCAACAACGCATTCACATGGGTCATTACGGTTTCGTACAGTGCGCGTGATACACTTACCGCTTTGTCACCTAACTGCACTGGATCATCCGCAGCCAACGAATAAGTTGCCATATCTTCATCCGAAATAAAGATACTGATTTTGTTGTACTTTGGTTTTCCGATCTTCGTTGACTTCCACGCAGGCGTTACATCGGTGTCGCAATTGTCTTTGTCGGACACTTCTGATTCAATGCCGCGTTGCATGTAACGAACATCAATGTCAACATTTTTACCCGCCTGCAACTCTGGAAGGTTGTTAACAGATACCATAGCATTATTCTCCAATAGCATACGAAGATAACCAATTGGCGTGATCTTCGTTTGTGGGTCATTCAATCCCGCGATCGTTTGAATGTTTTTCAGAATAGCGTTTGCTACTCCGGTCAATTGTAATACCATAATTCTTTACTTGTTTAATAGGTTAATTTTCACCACCTGCTTCGCGCATAGATCGTTCCATCGCTTGGTTAAATGCGCTCATGTCCATCTCGCCAGTCTTTGGCGTGGTGATGACTTGGACACGCTGTTGTTGTGTTGCAGGTTTGCTAACTTCTAACAAACTTTTTTCTGCCAATAATTTGTCGGTGAAATCGCCAAACGACAATGGCTTATTGCCTTCATCCAACAAATCCAATTCGGGTGTTGCTGATTGTTTCAACTTCAACATTCCGTTTTCGTTTACAATAACACCACCGCGTTTTGCTAATTCTTCTGTCATAATAGCGCGCGCAATCGTGACATTGGTTTTAGCGTCCAATGATTTGTTAGCGTATGGCTTACCCGATAACGAAAAATCAATCAATGCGTTCAACATTGCTTTTTCGTGTTCTGCTTTCAATCGGGCGATTTCGCCATCTTTTTCCGCAGTTACCGATGTCACTTGACTTTGCATTTTCTGCAACTCTCCTGCCAATCGTTTAACTTCGGTGTCTTTTGTCACATCACCCTGCGCTGCTTTCGCTGCTTCCAATGCTGCGGCAAACTTACCTGCAAGAATATCAACGCGTTTATAGGTTGATTTTTCTGCTTCAAACTCCGATTGCGCACCGTATAACTGTGCAAGCGGATTCAGTTTGTCATCAATGGCTTTCAACGCAAGCGCGTCAAAGTGCTTTTTGACTTCAACGGATGATTTTGCACCATCTAACGACATCAAACCGGTGTTCATTTTATTGGCAAATTCATCGCCAATTTCCATGTTTGCGATCGCTGCGTTTGATAATACAGAAATCAAATTTTGATCGTGTTGCAACGCTAATTTCGCTGCCATAGTATTGAGAAACTCTCCTAATTTCATGTTTGTGTAATTTTTAGGGTGTTACTTCTTACCGCGTTTTGGCTTTTCTGCGTCCGCTGGCACTTCACCTACTGCTTCCGCGTCATCCACTTCGTTTGCGTCCGCTGGCACTGACAATCGTTCAATCTCTGATTGCAATTGCGCGATGATTGCGTCCTTCTCTGCAATCTCCTTTTCCAACTCTGCGACACGCGCAGCGTCTTTTTGCTTCTTCTCACCTTTTTCCGCAAGTTCGGGAAATGCTTTTGCCACTTCTTCTTCGGTTGGCTCTGTTACTTCTGCACCCTGCGAAATATAGAACGCTTTGTTCTGCATAGGCAATACATAAGATTCTTTGCTACCCTTTGGGGTTACTTTGATAAATTGTTTTGGGTTCATAATACATGATGTTTATATGGTTAAACTAATTCCGCTGCAAAGTTACTAATCTTTTTGAATATATGCAAATCTTTGTGAAGGTTTTTGGAATATTTTGAATATTTTAATAGAAATAGAGAAAAACTGCATATTTTTTCACTTTTTTGCTCAAAAAATTTGCATGGTAAAATATTTTTTACTACCTTTGCAACGATTTTTCACAACTATACGCTATGAATCAGCAAGAAATAGGCGAATATTTAGCATTTGAACGCAAGAAAAATAATATGTCTTTGTACCGCCTTTCGCGCATATCGGGTATATCTATCCGACACCTACATTTGATCGAAGATGGACGGTTAGACATGCGCGTTTCAACTCTACAAAAGATACTAAAAGCATACAACAAACAACTAACAATTACAGACAAATGATAGGTGCTATTATTGGCGATATTGTAGGATCGCGATTTGAATTTCAACGAACAAACAATGCTGACTTCCAGTTGTTCACAAATCAATGTGACTTCACGGATGACACCATTTGTACCATTGCCATTGCAGACGCTATTATGAACCGAAATAATGACTTTGTAGGTTCGTTGGTTGACTGGTGTTCGCGTTACCCACACCCGATGGGTGGATATGGTGGGCGTTTTGCAACATGGATCAATAATCCGATTCCGTACAATTCGTTGGGTAATGGTTCTGCAATGCGCGTATCATCAGTGGCATGGTTGTATGATTGTGAAAATGATATTGTGCGAATTGCTGGCGATCAATCCGCAGTTTCGCATGACCACGAAGAAGGAATGCGCGGTGCGCAATGTGTCGCTTACGCTATTGGATTAGCACGCAAAGCAAATGATATATTCAATCCGGAACAAATATCAACGAATGCGCTACAACGATTCAGATACGCCACAGTATGTGATATTGAACGGTATAAAAACAGATTCTATGAAACAATGCCGGAAACAATACCCGTAGCGTTTTGGGCGTTTCGTGGTGCGCAAGACTTTGAATCTGCAATCCGCCGCGCAGTTGCAATAGGTGGTGACGCTGATACACTGGGCGCAATAACTGGTTCTATCGCACAAGCGTATTTTGGCGTGCCTACATCGCTATATTTGCAGGCAATGGAATATTTGCCCGATGATATGATCACAATTGTTGAACAATTTAATAAATACACAAATGGACAAAACATTATTTGATTCTTGTAGATATTACAAAAAAAACAACACCACAACCAACGCATATATTGAAATGTTTATCATCTGCGAAGATGTGTGGTGTAATTTTATAGAAACGAACAATGATAGTCTAAACGAAATGCTATCAGAATATTTGCGTGTTGGGTTGGCTGATTTTCAACAATACGATGGAACGCCTATTACATTGAAGGCGGTTTTATATAATCGTTTTCGCCAATACTATGAACATTCAACAATTGAAGATTTCAAAAAGTTCTATATAGAACAATATATTGGCTAAAATTTCGCATATACACCATCGTTATACACGCTACCTTCTAACCCTGCAATTGCCTGCGGATTTTGCCCTATAACTTCACAATCTATGCAAAGTTTTCCGCCACTGGTATATGCCTTAATTATGCGCAACTTTGTACCACGCTGCAAAATATATTCGCATTCATGTTGATGTGTGATTTCGGTTTCACCATCCCAATTTTCCGTTCCGCAGTGGTCACCACCATACTCATAGTTGTTGAATGAAACCGCATTGATCATTCTTGTGCCTTTTGGGCAATAAATAAACAATTCTACCGAACCGTATGTGAAATCTTGTTTGAAATGTGCGTTTTTATTATTACCACACGACACAAAAGATTCATCCATTCCCATTTTTCCAACAAGTTCATTCGGGTTTTCATTATAATATTCGCGCATGATCTTGTAATAAGATTCTTCGCCACTTCTTGAATTGTATTGTGCGTATGTGCTTTCAATCCATTCATCGGTCTGCACATTCTTATCCCAATTCCTTTTTTGTCGCAGCCAATCACATATTTTCGGCGTGAATGACAAATCCCAACGATACATGCAAAACGCCCATAAATCATCGCGCTTAACCCAAATATCTTGTGTGTTATGGCATTTACTTATCAACTCTGTCAGTGCGTCAATTTCGCGCCTAATTAGGTTCAAATCATCTATACCTTTTGATGAACTGTATTTGTATCGCCATAATCTGCATTTCAATCCGCGCAATGTTTCGGTCATATATGCTGAACCTTGTGTGTAATTCCATGCTGCATGTTTTTCCAATTGCGTTGCTGCTTTCCAAATCTCTTTTACATTGTTTACTTCGTAGTGCTTTTTCAATGTTTTTTCTCCATTTGTTTTACTCCAAACAGCCGCATTTTTTCGTTTTTCAGAAAACGCGTCATCATCAAAGTCAGTAGAATCAAATGTCTTTCCATGCTTTGCAGCATACTGCGCGCGCCGCGCTGCCATTGCGGCATTCTTTGCCTGCAATTCTGCGACCAAAACTTTCGCCTTTTCAACATCGCCATCAACAATTGCTTCGCCTAATTTCGCGATTCCTTCTTTGAATGCCTTTGATTTTGTAGTTATATTCAGCAATTGCATATAGTCGGATTTTACAGATTCCAAAGCCATTTGGGTTTGGACTTCCAAAATCTTCTTTTTATATGCCGCTTCCGCTATCTGCCATGTATTAGCATGCTTTTGTAGTTTTGGCAAATAGATAGTAATTTCATCGGTTAGTTTTTTTATCAATTTTTGACCAGTAAACCCCTTTGCTTCAAACGCTGCGATAGTATTACCAACACCCGCTTGAACCGCTTGTAGTTCTTTTAACGAACAATACGACATAGCCGCTTCCGGATCAGATATAAGTGTTAACTTTGCTAATGCGTTTTCAATCGCCTTCATATTCGCGATCTGCACTTCTAACGAAGGAATATCACCATTGTTCAACGCTTCGTTGATACCATCTTTGTCTGCGTCCTTCCAATTAGCATACTTCGCCAATTCTCCTTTTAATTCAGCGATTTTCTTTTGCTTTTCTTCTTCCGCCTTTTGTTGTGCTATCTTTTGCTGCGTTGCCTTATCGTATTTAGCACGGATGTTTTCCGGCACTGCTTCTTTGGCAATAGGCACTAATTGATGGCGGCAATTCCAACCGCCAACATTCACTTGAAAGTTGTCCGGTGTAGTTCCTTCAATCATTCCTTTTGGCAATCCGGTCTTTGGGTTCATGCCTATCTCAATGATTTCGCCAGTTTGCTGATCCGTGATACGCCCTGCCAATATATCTTTGATTTCGGATTGGTGAATATATGGGTGGTGTTCCAAAAGCGTATTGCATAACTCACGCGTTGTTTCAATCTGCGAACCTACATATTCGAACCATTCCGTTCCTAAATCATCCGTGAACAATTTATTGTTTTGACCTGCATATTGGGTTAGCGCGGTTGTTGCATAGGTGTTAGCATACTTCGACAATGCGGATATATTATCACCCGATGAAATCAGTTTGCTGCGGAACTCATCAACCAAATCGGAATACTTCGCGCCAGTAGTAACCGCACGAAGAAGGATCTTCGACAATTCTTCCGTTACATTTGCATTTACACCCGAACCGGTCAAACCTTCTATGGTGTTTGTCACCGCGATACGCTGCATTGCGGCAAACTTCTTCTTTGCATTATCTGATAGCGTTTTTTTTGCGAACTGCGTGGAATAATACGACACCTGCGCATGGTATATATCATCAAACGCTTTTACAAGTTCTTTCACGCCCTTCAAATACTCTTTGCTTTTGGTTAATTTTCCCAACCGCGATTTGATGTCAGACAATAGTTTAAGGTTCGCAGTGGTTATTCGTATATGTCCCTGCGAATCAATATCTAACTTTTTAATCAATGCCACCGCTGAATCAAAGATGGCTTTTTCGGTTTTCGTGATTACACCTGCGAATTGATCGGACGCATTGTCAACCTTATTTAACATGTCCGCTTTTGATATATTAGCCATAGTGCCTATAATATTCCGCAGCGTGTCATGTATAATTACACAACAACGCTGCGCGAATGGTTATTCTTCAATTGTTTCTTCTACTTGATTGGTTGGGTCATTTATGACACCTTTGAACATGGTATTATTAACTGGTTCATTCTCCTTTTGCACTTCTTCTGCATACTTTTTCAGAATATCAACCTGCTTTGTGTATTCCATTTCAAAGAATTTTTTGTTTTCGCGGATCGCGCGGCGCACAAATGTTTGAATGTTGCATGAAATAATATAGTCTTTTTCCGTGATACCATTATTCTGCAACACTGTCATCTTGCTTTCTTCCGTCATTCCGAACAATGGGTCTAAATCAAATGTAATTTCAACTGTACGCGCTATTTCGGGTGATGTGTTGAACTGCTTTTTAGCATAATCTACTTCCAATTCGCGCAAGATCATTGGGTTTACATTTGCGTCACGCGCCGCCTTTAATTCTGCCATCAACGCCGATGTATTCAGAATGTCGTATTTTGTAGGCACATTGATGGTTGGCAATAACAATTTACGCTTCTTAATATCCGGAACGATTACGGAATAACGATATTCGCTAATGAAGAAATACACACGATCCAATATATGCACAATGTCTTCCGCAATTGCATTGACAAAGTTGTTTAATTCATCACGATCAAACGCCTTCGCAACGCCGGATTGTGACAATGGTGTTTCTGCCAAAAACTCCATGTTTACCGCAGCCAATGCGTCATAGATATGTTGGCGCACATGTTCATCTTCAAACTTCGCAATATCAGTGGACTTTTGAACATAGCCAATAGGTGGCGCGGGGATGGCTTGTTCGCCAAACTTTGATGGTGATATGATATATTCACCATAAGGTGATACATTGGTTACGCTACCGCGTCCTTTGCAATGATGGCAAACAACTTGTTCGCCAGTTTCATTCCCTTTTTCATCTTTCACAAATTCGCGTCCACTACCATTACAAACTGGGCAATCCACATTGGCATACATGTATTTATCTGAATGAATGTGTTGCAATATTTCCGCCTGCAAATCGCTATATTCACGCGCTGCTTCATCTAATGATGGGATCATGCCTGCTATACGCGATTCAAAGATGTCATCGTTATTGCAGCGTGAATGGAAGATACCGCCTGCACGGAACGCAGGTAATTCGCCAATATTATGATCGTAAACATCAGTTTGTGAAACATCCTTCGAAGATATTTGTTCGTATCTAACGAATTGTGTTTTAGTTAGAACATAATATATTGCACCTTCGGTATTCACACGCCGCCCACCATGCGTTTTGTAGGTGGTTTTATCATACGATTTTAATACGACATATTCACCTTCAACATAGTCAATGATTTGTTCAGAATCAAAGAATTTAGCAATTGGTTTGCAATATTCGGTATTCACTGTTGGCACTTCGCCGGGTACTATCGCAACAATACCATTCGCGTCCAAAAGATACTTGCGCAATAGAACCGAAAACGCCCAATTGGTCAATGAAGAAAAATGCGGATAATTATATTCGCAATATTGTTCCAATGTTTCTCCTTCCTTTATTGCTGCGTTGTTTTCTGCTTTATATTGCACTGACCAATCTTGCGAACGCCTAATTTTTTCCAAACTTGAAATGACTTTTGATATAGGGCGTTTGGTGATAGGCACATATATCTTGTTTCGATACTCTTTTATTTCCTTTGATTCGTTTGGTCTGCGCTCATTGATCAATGTTTTAGGGAAAATACCATACGCGTGCATTTTCAAACGCTCTGAAAGCGAAATGCACAAATTTTTGTTCTTGTAGTTACCACCAATCACCATTGCTTTGATGGTTTCGGGTGTCAATTGAAGCACCCCATTTTCGTTTGTGTTCATGTGTTTATTTTTTAGTCGTTAGTGTTTCGCGAAGTTACATTAGCCGCCATCTTCCATGTGGCGCGCATAGTTTTAATACCGCAGTCGGTTTTGGCTACATTCTGCCAATCTACTTCGTATTTATCAGATTTCGTTAGCAATTCGCCATTAACTTTTACTTCATCACATGATAGCGCGATCACAATTCGTTCGTGCCAATCGTATGGGATATAATCCGTCTGTGCTTCGTATTCTTTGTTGATTGTTGCAAACATCACAACGCGTTTACCGGACAATGTTTCGTATATTTCATCGTTTTGGACTGGCTTGGGATTGTCCAATAATATTGGCAACCATTGTCTGATTGGCATATCAATTGTGAATGGCAAACCGAATGTGTATGTACCACAAGTATATTCCACATACGAACATTCGTTGTTTTCGTTCTCACATCGGAAAAGCAGATTGGAATACCAACTAACAGTTCCGCATTCTTCATCCGGTACATCCATACGAATACGGAAACATTCATTTGGCGCAACATAGTTTCGCATTTCTTCCGCTTTGAATAACGCTTGTTGCGTGCGATATACAGCGTCCGGAATCAAAGAAGCAAACATCGCACGAACATAGTCGTTCCGCATATTCACGAATCTACCACTTAATTCTTTGCCATTATGTAATAGCGGTTCACCCGAAGCGTCCACGATCGTGAAGATAGTGTTGGCTTGTTCATTCGCAGGCACATAGAACGCAATACCACTGCGGTCAAACACGATAGGCACTGGCATACAGCATTCTTTTGGGTTAATTGCTTTCGCAAATTGGATCAATTGATTTTCGTACATATCTTATTCGTTTTTAGGTATCAGCGTTAATTCTGCTTCACCAGTTTTGAACTTGAATTTCATCTCCTTTAACCAATATTTTTCGTTATCAACCACAATTATTCCGTATGGGTTTCGCTTAATTGATTGATATTGCGAAATGGTGATAGGATATTTTATTTTCAGCGTTTCAGCGCGGAATAGTGGTTTGCTATTTTGGATCATCTCATCTTCTGCAATAATGCTTGATGGCGATGACAAATAGTATGTGTAATATGGTGGACTTATTGTTGATACCAAACATTTATACGCTGCTTTGTAGTTCACCGTTCCTTTGGTCATCTCCAAAGGTGACACGCTATTGAATGTTGCTAATCTCCATGCCCAACGCTCTGCCATTCTTCGTGGTGACAAACCTGCATTGTACAACTCTGCACTATTCATAAGATTTGTAGCATTTTTCGCCCTGCCAGTTACTATAACATAACTGAATTTGCTACCGCCACCATTTCCACATTGCAGTTCAAATAAGAATATGTTTTCATCATATTTATATTCTTCGGTGTCCGCGTCAATCGCTTTGCGGCGCGTTTCTTCAATGGCAAAGTTATCCGCAATGAACTTGCACAACTTTTCTTTGCTATTCGAAACTGATTTTATCTGCGATGTAAATGTGCGTTCTGAATGGATTGAATCTACTGCATTTATGTCTTCGTTTGTGGTGTATTTCTTATATCCTATCTTTAACGATGTTATGATGAAATCTGTATCAATAGCGCGTGTTTTTTCATTCGGTTCATTGATGGATAATATGACATCATTTTTATAGAACCAACTCCATTGCTCAATACGCACAACCAATTTACCATTTTCTTCAACGAATCCCCAACCAATACAATCTTGCGCGTCCATTGCTTCAAACATATCTTTGAACGATATTGGCATATTCCGTTCCGTTTCTCCATCTGAATACAAACCGCGTATCTTATAGCCATTGGTAATCACTTTCAACCCGCCATTACCACATGACATGCTACCACTTGGTGCGTCATACGAATTAGGTGTCTTAAACCAATCTGATTTACATTGTAACTGGTTTTCTGATATACATTCCACAATACGATTGAAAGCATTGTGTACAAGTATCATTTCCGCATACACATCTTTTGATGTATTCTTTGACACCAACGACATGCGAATGTACGAACCTTCTTTTACAGTAACGGTAATAGCCGCAGCCGCATTATAGTAATTATGTACACCAATACCATCATCGTAAAAGTTCCTATTGCGCATGCTCAATCCCAAAGCCAACTTTTGTTCGGTCATGCCAGTTAGTGTTTGTTTAATTGAGAATGTGCGACTTCTATTGCTATTCGTGTATGTTTGTTCGCCCGAATGCAAGATATATGTATCGCTTTCAATTGGCGCAGCCATTGTTGTAGTACCATTGACCAATACAAAATCCGCTTGAAACTCTTGAATACCGCCCGCAGGTGAATTGATAAATAATGGATTTGACAATTCAACAGTAACTGTTACATCAATTTCAATGTCGTATTTGGATGAACTTCCGTATTTTTCATCAAATCCACTTCCTTTTTCAAACATAAGATTTCCAAAATCCGCAATCACTTGGCTGCCAACTCTCGGATCACTTGGTTTTGCGTCCGCAGAACCATATACCGCGTATGGTTGCAACAATTGTTCACCAAATTCATGCAATACTGGTGAACCAGTGATTGGAATACTTATCCATTGGTGCGACACATCATCTGCCAACTTGAAATCTGCTGCTTGTCCTGCGTTATCTTTATCCCATACTACCTTTTCACGCGCTTGCATAAGGTTTGTATATACGACTGAACGCGGTGGAATACGCAATCGCAAAGGATAGACACCGCTTTTCAATGCTGTGCCATCTATGGTTGTGGTTCGGTTCAAATCTACTTCCGTTTCGGTTCGGTTATTGAAAGTTGTTTTTACACCAATTTCACCTACTTTGCATGATATTTTTCTGCATTTACCAGTAGATTCTGAATAAGTTGCCAAATCTACAACACCCGAATACACTTCGACACCATCTTTGTCGGTTACATAATAGCCAATTTCGGTGTCAATATCGTTATTATACGCTGCATGTATGATGTCCGCCGCTTTGAATGTTGGTGTGTTGTAGAACTCCATAGTACCAACTGAAACTTCCGCAGATATACCATGATACTCACCGCGTTTTATAGTGGTTTGCAAACCATCAAAACCAATTGGTTCATCAATTTGGTTTCGAACACCATTTATGATCAGATAATGTTTCAGTTTCGTTAAGTCCATGACGCGCTGTATTTACGGTTCAACACTCTACTACTATTGCCACCTTCATTGATTTCAATGCCATTGCGGTCAACTGTCACACTAACTGCTTTTTGCGCAGGTAGATGTTTTGCAACTGATTTACCGAACCGGTCATAGTCAAAACCCAATTGATGAAGCACCGCCATATTTGCCATATCGCTTTCTATATCGGGTAATTGTGGCACACCGTACGCACCCCATGTTTCGGGACGCGTGATCTTATTGTTAGGTATGATAGACGCATTTTCCGGAATATACATCAACTCTGCACCGCGTTCACCGACAATCGCGTATTCGCCTTTACCCTTATTACGACCTTTCGCATACGCAGGCAATGGTTTCGCTAATACCATCGCAAGTTGTGTCGCACCTAACGCAGCCGCCATTGCGGTCATTGCAATTGTTGTTGCGCCAAAATCTACTTTTGGTACATCCGCCCAAATTCGCATGATCGCCATTGCTGTATTCATGGCAATCGCAAATGCTGCTTCCGTCTTTTCTACTGCCGCCGCTTTTCGTTTCAATTCCAACTTCTTATCTTCCATTTCCTTTTCAGACATGTATTTTTTGTTGGCATTTTCCTTTGCTTCTTCTGCGTCTGTTGTGTATAATTCATCCAAATCATCCAACTGGCGTTGTATGTTATCAGATATAAAACCAAAGATTTCCGAAGCCATATCCGCAGCGAAGTTCATAATCTCACCCACTAATTGCTGCGTTTCTGCGCTGCGGTTTGCTATGATCTCGCGTTCCTGCTCTAATGCTTCACGCTCGATTGCCAATTTTTCTTGTTGGTATTCATCTTCCGTGATCAGCATTGCGGATTTTTGCGCTTCCAGTTCTTCCAAACGGATGTCACGAAGGTTCTTTTCGTGGTTCGCCAATATCTCACGCGCATGCGCTATTTCTTCGTTTGTTGATTCTTCGTTGTTCAGAATCTTCAATGCGGTGTTTTCCAATTGTGCAACGCGATTTTCGGCTTGCAAACGCGTTGAATTGATTGTTTCCGCTGCGGTTTCTTTATCTAACGCTTTTAGATCAGCCGCAAGTTGTGCGTTGATTGCTTTAATTCTCTCTGCTTTCAGTTCTTCATTCTCCACCGTCCGTTCGATATTGGATATTTCCAATGCGGCTTGTTCTTCCATAATGCGTTTTTTCATGTCATATAGAACAACACCGCTATTTTCAGCCGCTTTCAACTCATTATCCAACATCAATTTTGCAATTTCATCTTGCAATGCGACTTCTTCATCTGCATATTTCTTGTTGATCGCGGCGATTTCTTGTTGTTGTTGCTCTTTCAATGCCCTACGCAATTCTATTTCTTGCGCGGAATAACCTTCAATAGCCGCAATCTTTCGGGAATACTCCAAATTAACCTGCGCGATCTCCTTTTCTGCGCCATCCTTCATCAATGCAACGCGCACATCCGCCAGTTGTTTAGTTGCTTCTTCTACACGCTTGCGGTATGCTTCCGCCGCTTCTTCTTGCGCTTCCGCCATTTTGGTGTACCAACCTTCTTCTTCAACTGTTAACGCAGTTTGTGCGTCCTTCAATGCAAGTGCGGCATTTTTGTATGCTTCTTCGAATTTCTTAATCCCTTCATCATCCAACCCCATTTCTTCAATCATTTGGTTTTTCTTTTTATTGCTGCGATTACTTCGAAGAATCTTATTTCGTTGATCAACTGCGTCTTTATAGCGTTGTTTTTGCAAATCGAATTGCTTGCGTGCCAATTCTTCTTCTTCTGTTAGATTCTGCATTTTTTCCGCATGCAATCGCGCTTCTTCTACGCCCTGCGCTTCCAGTACTGCGATTTCAGATTGATTGCGTTTTTGAACCGCTTGCATTTTGGAATCCAGTTTGTCCAATTGCTTTTCTGATTCCTTCATCTTATTGTTGAACGAATCTATTTCTGATTGTGTTGTGTCCAATGCTTTTACTAACGCATATACACCCGCAGCCAAAGCAACGACCGCCGCAAGAATTGCCATTACTGGGTTAGCCAATAATGCTTTCGTGAATCCTTTTGTTGCTACGGTGGCTGCGGTTGTTGCGCCTGCGTCAACAGTCATAGCACCTGCATGCGCTGTCGTTGCTGCGGTTGAAGCGGTCGTTGCTGCGGCTTCTTTGATTTTCTCACGATTAAACAACTTGATCAGCGCGGTACGAATTACCACATTCGCTGCGGAACGCTTATCCGCAACCGCCATAACTTGTTGTACACCGGACAATACCGACATTGCCGCCTGCACTTTCAAAAACGCTTGTTGTAATTCTTCTGATTCACCACCTAATAATGCCATAGCGGATGTCGCAGCATTAAACGCACCAACCAAACCACCGCCAACCTGCATTGCAGCGTCCAAATTCTTTGTATCAGAAGCCAATAACGCGATGATCTGTTGTGCGTCACCAACGGTGTCATTCAATTCCGCCGCACGATCTGCCAATGCAATGAATGTAGCGGATGTAGTGTCGCCATCTTCCGCCATTCTTACCAACACTTCGCGCATTTCCATCAATTGCTGACGCGTTTTACCCGCTGCGCCCTGCAATACATTGTACTGACGGACACTATCTTTTAGCGTCTGTATATTCTTACCGTTAGCCGCTGTGGTCTTTTCTAATTCAATGCGCTGCGCTTTATAATAATCTGCATTCTTCTTTAATGCCGCAGACAATTGATCGCCCTGCAACCCTAACTGGCGTATTGATTCTGCGTCTTCTTGTTCTGCTTTGCTTAATGCCTTCATCTGCGCTTCTAATTCTTTTCCGCGCTCTTTCAATTCGGCAATCTGCGATTGTGCATTTCCCAAATCCGCTTCACCGGTGATTCGTACAATGATATTTTGGTCTGCCATAACTATCTGTGTTTTAATTTAGATTGAAATTCTTGTTGCCTACGCCTTTCATCTTCCATTCTACGGATTTCACGGTCTAATTTTCCCATAAACTCTATAAATGTCATTTGAAGCAGGCGCGTTTTGTCACCGTTCGCAACTATTTCTTCCCATTCATCGTATGCGTTTTGTCTTTTGTTGAGCCAATCAAACGCGTCAAAGTGGAATGTGTCTTGTTCAGTTCTTGGTTCAGAAGGAAAAACGCGTTGAAATCGCCAACGACATTCTTCAAAAATGGCATTAACTCCTTCAACGGCTTTTGCATAAAAAAATCGGACACCTTCATATCCTTTCGCCAACGCTCAATCTTCTTCGCGCCATATTCGGGTTCATATACTGCGGGATTTTCCGTTTCATCAAAATACACGATTGCCGCTAAACGATAGCACAATTCCAAATCCGCAGTCAATGACAAACGATCTTTCAGTAATCCGTTCAACATATTTATGCGGTATATGTCAATTCTATTGGATTGCAACACTTCATCCATCGCTTCGGTAAATCTTACCAAAAATTCGCGGCTACAACGCATTTCTATTTCATTGAAGCATGCTAACGCAGCGCGCCCACGCTGTAATGGAAGATTGGTGATGTCTTCATAACAATAGTACTTACGCCCACCGGATGTGAACGCATATTCAATACGGTATTGTTCTTTTTGTTTCCTACGCTTATCGCGTTCAATGCGCCATGTTTCTGCACATTCTTTGATTAACTGAATAAGTCCCATAATCGTTTTAATTCTTGTTGTAAATATTCGGGTTTAGTGCCATAAGACACTTTCATTTTACTTTCGTATATATGCCAATATCCGCGTGCAACCCATAGTTCTATTGCGAACCTTGCTTTGCCATGTACTACGGTGTATATGCGTTGTGATCCGCTGCATGGACACCCAATGCGTTGAAACGCAAAACCATATTCTGCTATGACTGATTCTATGGCTTGTTGATATTGTTGTTTTTCTTCTACTGTCATTTATCAGACATTTCTATTTGCACACCACGATGGAACTTTGCAACCAATGATTTGCGAAAATCCACATCAAACACATGCGATTTTGTGTGCATGCGCACCACCTTATTGCCAATCTTATCAACCTTTTGGCGCAACACTTCGCGCCTGCCAACAAAGAACTGATTACCCCACTGGCATACATATACATTTGCATTTGTTCGTTTTGACGCACGCTGCGCGTCACGGAATGCAAAGTGTTTGCGAATACGAAAGCGCAATTTTCGCCACCATTTGATGGGAAATATCAACCACGCAAACAACACGGTCAATATGATAGATACCCAATAGATTGCGTTGTGTTCTACTTTTACCCTAATCGTTGCCATGATACAAATATTTAATGACCGCAGCCATGACCACACTTAAACCAATCACACCAAACATCGCTTGGATCATATCCCAACTGAATCCCCATAGGATAGGGTATATTACCAACGAATATATACCACCCATGCAAATATTGCATTCGTACAATGGTGATTTTGCCCATGACATGTTGAACTTATCCAACATATCAGCAATCCGGTCTTTCAATTTACCGAATATCATACCATCCATCATTGAAACATGAATGGCGGTGACAAATAATGTCAGTATCACAATTTTTTCTAACATAATTGTTTATAATTTGTTTTTGGTTTGTTTATTTTATGCCATAATCCAAAACAAACGCAAGTGATTGTGTATCATCGGTTTGTTTTCTTTTTGGTAGTCACTTTGTTTATTTTTTTGTTTATTTTTAGTTATTTTTTGTTTATTTTGCGCAAATAAAAATAAACTAATTCATTGGTGTAAAATATTTGTAGAACCGATGGAAGAAGTATCGTGCATTGTCTAAAAAATCGGCTTGTTGCGCTGCATTGCTGCGGCTGGTCTTCACCGGATGGTTATTTTCATCTGACATCACATTTTCAAAATCAAAGATCAACGGTTTGCAGCGTTCTTCATCAATCACAATGTCATATCTTTCAAAGCAGTTATTCATAAACAATCGTGATTCTGCTAATCGTGGATTCGTTTTCGATATTTGCATTGCAGATTGACCCAAACGGAAATACATACGGATTTCATCGTAATTATTTATTTGCGTCATCGTGTTCGCATTACTACCTGCGCAATCGCCAGTTATCATCAGAATTGCATTCGGGTATCGCTTTGCAATTTCTTGACATAGCATGCGCGTTGTGCCTTTCTCCAATCTTATCGTATCAATGCCATATATCCGCGTACTGGTGAACTGCCACATTGAACATGTGATTGGGTCTTTGTTGAAGTCAAATGACACATATAGCGGTGCGCGTGGGTTATATGTTGTTTTGCCAACATGACGCGTTCTATCAAACGAAGCAAGCCAAACACGATCATTGATAGTCATTGGGTTTTGTTGATACTGCGTTTCAAACACATATTTGTTGTTTGCACGCATGGCACGCAATTCTTCCAATGTATGCTTTGCAGGGAATAATGCTCGTTCGTTTCCATCTTCATCCGTTACAATAGCAGGCAATGATAACACTTCCCAATTGTATTGTTCTTCCGGACGCTGCAAATATCCACACAAATCATCTTTGTGCAATCGTTGCATAACAATGATGATCGGCGTACGCCTATCGTTAACGCGGCTTCTAATCGTTCCATCAAATATGTCAATGACCTTTTGTCGTTCAACTGGCGAATCAGCGTCTATCACCTTTAATGGGTCATCAATGATGATCGCACCGTTAAACCTATATTCCCCATCTTCTTTATGGTTGCTATCAACTGGCAAATCAGTATCTTCACCATTCAAAAATGCTTCAATGTCCGAACCGCTTGTTTCCATCACACCTGCGCCAAATCCAGTGATCTGACCTTTGGATGATGTTGCATATACACCGCCACCTGCGGTTGTGTACCATTTGTTCTTTGCACTTGCGTCCCTTCTGATCTCCACTTCGGGAAATATTGCCCTATACCAATCAGAAGACACCATCTGCTTAATAACATCGCTATTGTCCAATGCCAAATTGTCCGAATATGATGTCATAATAAACTTACTTGCAGGGTTATACCCTAATCCTTTGCCAACAAACGCCTTCACAAACTCCGTTTTGGAATGGCGTGGTGGTACATTGATCATCAAATATTGCGTTTCACCCCTAAACACTCTGTCGAACGCTTCCGCCATCTTTTCGTGGTGTTCGCCAATATTGAATTTTTGATGATATTGCGAAGCAAAGAAAAATCGCGTGGCAAACATCGTGCTATGTTCTATACAATGTCGTATTGCTTGCGATCGTGTCATTGCTTATATTCGTTTTTCCAATTCTGCAATAAATTCCGCTGCTTCTTTCGGTGTCATTTCTGCTTCGTGCTTCACCTTTGCTTCTACTTTTACCGTTGGTTCTTCCAATTGACCATTCAGCATACCGATAAATTTTCGCGATTTATCATCGCCTGCAATTGCTAATCTATACGCAGAAACAACAATAGCACCATCCCATGTCGTTTTCTGCTTTGATCCATCCGGCATAGTTAGTGTAATTTCCAGTTTGCCCAATGCTTTGACATATTCACGCCATTTACGATTGCGCACCGCAGCAACGCGTGACTTCTTTTGCGCTTCTTTTGCGGTTTCCTTTGTGAATTGCCCTTTGTTGGTATGTTTCTTTGTTTCGCTCATAATAACGCCGCAAATCGCCGCTAATTGCGTCCTATCAGTTCTAAAAATTCGTTTAACTCTATTTCATCACCGCATTCAAACACTTTTCCGCCTACAAACATAGTATCGCCTTTGTTGCAGCATATCAAAATACCCTTCTTTCGCTTTGATTGTTCACCGTCATCACCACTCTTTTTAGATTCTTCATCTTCGCGTCCCCATTCTCCCGCTTTAACGCCCCAACTGGCAATTTCATCCGCGTCCCACTCATTCGCCAACATGTCCCAATCGAACACGCCATCATGCGTATTTTCCAGTGTTACGATCTCCCGCAGCGTTTTTGCGTCTGCTTCCGGTGGTATGATTATACATGACACAGTGTCAAACTTCAATTCCTTTGCTGCGCGCAATCGTTGATTGCCACCCATTGCGATCCATTCGCCACAATAATAGAACACTTTTAGCGGGAACATACCCAATAGGTTATTTTCTCGCATTCGCTTCTTCAACGCTTCGTACTCTGATTTAGTAATTGTGCGTGGATTAGCAGGCACATCCGGAACTTGACCGGTGTTATTTACGATTTTGTGCGTTGGTATTACCCCAATATTTGATACAGTTATATCCATAAACCAAAAAAATCGCTGCAAAGTTACTAATCTTTCTGAATATATGCAAATCTTTTTGAATAAAAGTAGTAAAAAAAATGAACCGCGCCATTTGGCGGGTTCACATTCTTGTTTGTTCAGTTAGAACAACGCTGTTTGACTTGCACCTTCTTTTGCTCGTTTGATTTCATCATCAACTTGCTTTTCCAGTTGCATACTTTTGGATAGCAGATCGCGACTGCGCGTTTTGAAGTACTCTTTTTGTGCATTGCGCATATTCGCTACTAATGCGTAAAATTCTTCGGGTTTCATAATCATAATCATTTATTTTTGTTTTTATCATATCCACACCACCCGCATATTCCCAATGGGATGTTGCAAAACCAATTTTCATTGCCGCATATCGGGCAAACTTCTAACCATTGTTCTTTCATTGGCATTATTTTTTGAATAGTTTGACCCATTCGTAACATCTAAAACCCTTTCGTGGTTGGAAATCATCAAAATGGACTAACTCAAATATTTGTTTTTTGTTTACCCATTGTGCCATATCCTTTTGCCATTGTGGTACTGGGCGTTTAGGATTCAGTGGGTCACGATATGGTTGGCAATATGGATACACAGCCGCAGTTGTATGTTCTTCACGCATTTCTTGATTTCGTACCCACCAATATGTTGCGCGTTGGTATGATTCGTTAAAATCATCAGTCAACATACAATACAAAAAGAATTGTCCTTTGAATCCGGCATTTTGGATCAACTCTATTGCGCGTTCACATTCATCAATCTGCTTTGGCGTATCGCAACCAAACCGGATTCTGCGGTCAATCCATTTTATACGCGCCAATAGACTTGCATATTCGGGTGTCACCAAACGCGCGTCTAACGCTTGGTTGAAGTCAATGCGATACTCTCGATCTATGACCTTTTGCAACTGTTCAGTAGCATACCCACCCGCAGCCAATATGTTATTGTCCATAAGTACAACATTTTTACGCCCATTAGCAACGCGGTCTATGTCCCAATATGGACGGATTGTACCTTCTTTGCGTGGAACTACACACCATGCGCATTTATTCGGGCAACCACGCGTTAGGAATCCCCATGACATGTCAGGTGTTATATTTGGGTAAATACTAAAATCGGGTTGCATGTCATCAATTTCTTGTGGCAATACAGAAACAAGATCATATCCAGTACCACCGCGAATTTCTTTATCTGCATTGTAAATAGTAGCGTCATCGGCTGAAAAGTTGAATATCTTTGAACGATACAATATGTCGTAATGCTCAAATGCGTTTGCAAATTCAACAATGTCACCTTTCGCTTTATGATATGCTGCAATCTTGCACAGTGCCAAATTTGGATATGTGCTTTTGGTGTTTGACTTGAAGTCTATGTCCAAAATACCTATTCGCATGATTTTTATTTTTTTGGTATATATCTGAATAAATATCCATCTTTAATCAACCTACACAATACCTGCGCTTGCATACACATTAACAAACTGGCTGGCATTGCCCTATTCCAATTTGTACAGAATACTGATTTGCGCATTTGTGCAATCATAAAAACTTCTTCCACTGTCCAAATTCGTAATTCTATACGCGGGATGTATTTTTGATTCATATCCATTTTTTCACGATGTTTTTATATTCTACTGGGTAATAATATGGGAAACGCCCCGATTCCAAATACGCGATTTCGGATTGTAACCTATCTATCTTGTTGCGGCGATCTTCACCCGCGAAATCAAACAAATCAGTGTCCGTTCCTTTTTGCAACTTCCGAACTTGCGCGTATTTCGCGCGAAGAAGATTCCGCGTTTTTTCTCTAATGTATTCCGATCCAACCTTCAAATCCGATGGTTGCTGAATAATCGTGACCTTCACTTGTCTTTTAGGGTGTTTTACTTTGATCCGCGCTGCGATATACTCAAAATACCACTTCCAACGAAGCGTTATGCGCATTGGCAATCCCGCGCGATAGTACACAACTTCTTCCGGGATGTGTTGGTATCGTTCCATTGAAACATCAATGCGCACTATCATATTTGGTTCTTTGATTACGATACCCATAATCAATCAACTAATTCAAATTCATACACAAAAACCAATGGGTTGCTTTCCCATGTACCTTCGCCTGATACTTTGTTGATTAGTGCTGAAAAGGCGTCTTTGGGAGTACTCCAATACAACTGCTTTCCATCACGATTTATTGCTCCTCTAAATGTGCAATAAAATGGGACTGCGAGTGGATAACCTATTGACTGACCACCTTCTTTATCAATATATATCCCCTCTCTTATGCAATCCTCATTGCTAATGTCTTGCAATCGTTCTACACGAATATTGGTGATCTTGATATGGTGTGGCATTAAGTCTGCTTTTACGAACATCTTATTTGTCCAACCTGCATGATTTTCTGCCCATACATGTTCCGTCCCGCCACCATTACCAAACCAAATATATTCGTCGCCTTGCGTTGGTTTGCTTTGCACTATGCCCAATTCATTTATATCTTTATAACTCTGTGCAATAGCAACTACTTCATCAATTTTATATTGTGAACGCGCTACTACAAATTCACCATCGCAAATTACGCGTTGGTGTGTCTTTACATCCCACCCTAAATTTAGGAAACGCACATCTTTCGTATATGCTATCCTTCTTGTTATAGTTTTTCTACCATCTATGACCGCTTGCGTTAATCCAAAACGGTCATTAAACATAATCTTCTTCATATTTTTCAGTTGAATAGTTTTAATTGTAGTGGTTTTTGTGATAGTCTTGCAATTGTTTTAGCGTGGCGCGCACATATATCTGCATATTTGCATTGTCGCGTTTTCGCTTCATAGAACCGTAAATGCCAATATTCCCAACTTCCGTCAAATTGCGGATCATCGGTTATATGACCCACCAAATCCATACAGAAGAATCCGCGATCAGAACTGCGGTCATCTACCATTTCTATTATTCCATTTCCATTTGGTTTCATATCAAATCATTGTTTCAATTCTTCCGGAAATTCATTCCATCTTCGCACTAATTCTTTTGCGAATGCGTTAGATGATTCGCGATCGCCAAAATCCATTTCGGCAATAGTAAAGTTCATGCCATCTTTTATGGCTATTTCCGCGTTTACTTCATTTTTAACTGCACGCGCACTCAAATCCACAAGTTCAATGGTTTTTGTGTCGTAATCTCCTTTGTAATACTTCCAGTTTAATTTTAGTTTCATATCAAAATAAAGTTAATTGTGTGAATGGTTCTAATTTCTCTGTTGGCTGCGGTATTGATTGTTCTACCGCTACAACTGGTTCAGATGTTTGTTCGGTTTCTACAACCGCAGCGTCTGCGGGACGGAATGAACCGACATTCCAATGTTTCATCATGTGTTTCAGTTTGCGAACCGCATGATCAAACTGCGATTCTTCGGTGTAGTACTCCAAACCACACATATTATTGGCAAATGGCACTTTGCATGCGTTTACTACATATCCGCCATACCATTCCATTGTTAGTGCATTTCGGCGTTCTACTGCGCCAACCATACCGTTGATCATAAAATTCAGCGCACACATATTCACACTACTGCCATCCAAATCGCCACCCATGAAGAAGTTTTTGGCATATTGATCACATTTCTTCCACGCAGACACCAATGTGCGACCGCTTCCGCATGCGCAATCATAGTATGTTGTAACACCATTTTCATCTTTCGATTCATTGCCACCTACTATCTGCGCCATTAAATCGCTTACATTTGCAGGTGTGAAGAACTGACCCAATGCGCCTGCTTTGCTCTTTGACTGGTAGCATGCTTCGTAGATCGTGCCGAAACTATCCCATGCACCATGCGTGGTAACACCTTCGTTGAAAACATCAATCCAGTGCGACATTGCTTCAAAGTACATTGGGTTTTCTTGTTGTGCGCGCTGAAATACTTGTGACATGCTTTCACATTCCAATATCGTATGAATGTCAAACCACTTGCACATCCACGCCAACCAATCGTTGAAATTACCGATGTGATCTTTGCCATTCTTGTATGCGTACGAATCTAATACATCCGATACCTTCTTCATGCTTTCTTCTTTCATACTCAAAACAATGTCAGTTGTTGTTTATTCTGTGATTTTGCTAATTCTTCATCAAACACCCGAAATATTGCGTCACTTGTGGTTGTGTCCGCCAATCCTGCTTTATACAACGCCCAACCTAATGCTTTGTGCGTATCTTCGATGGCTACCATATCGGGACGCGGGTTGTTATCTGCGAAACGCATTCCGTAGATCACTGCGTCACGGATGGTGGGGAATTTCCCCGCCAAATCCGCTTTCGTAGCCGCAGCCGAAATCATTGCTTCACGCGTATTTCGTTGTTCTTCCGTCATTGCAAATAGATTTCGCAAATCTTTGTTTCGCTTACCGCCATCAACTGGCAATCCAAATTGGATAGGTATGCGGAAATTTCTTTGCGCGCACCTTCCAATGTTTCTGAACCTACATAGATTTTAACTGGTTTGCGCACTTCATTTCCATTGTCTTGAATGGTGATCAAATCCATTTTGCAAAGGAATATTTTTTCAGCCGATGTGGTATTTACGAAGTCATATACATTGATTTCTTTAATACCGTACACTTCAATACTACCATCTGCCAATGGTTTCAATTCTTCTGCGATTAGTTTTTCAACACCTGCGCAGGTTTCATCTTTCACAATGTAGGTTTCTTTCACATGTTTGGCGTTATCGCCACAGTTGCGCGTATAGCGCACTTTTACTTCAAAGATTTTCATTTTGTTTCGTTGTTTTAGGGTTAAAATAAAATTCATCTATTATACATGGCATGATTAAACCAACCACATCTTCGGTATAGCCATCATGACCCATTGATTTTTTGCAAACAATTCCATGTCTTTCACCAGTAAAATACAAGTCCAATGTTTCTGTATTGCGATCATTAACGCCGCCCATCGCTTGCGACAAATCACATAAATTTTTTACATTGATTCCGACCGCAGATATAGGGATCAAAATATCCTTCCCCACTGGAAATACTGATTCAAAGTCTGGTATTCTTGGCTGTGGGTCTTGTGGATATTTGTAGAAACCTTTAATTCTACGGTCTTCGCCTATTTCATACCACTTGTACAATATTTCAGTATTGTCAATATCATTAGCATATCCAAATCCATGTTCGGTGATTTCCACTTCTTTGTGCCTAATTACGCGCGCAAACACATTTCCTTTGATACTATGATTGTTAATCATACCAATCATTTCAGATGTACAATCTTTAATCATTTCAGTCAATGCAACGCGAACCAAAACATGTCCATTGCTTGCGTATGCGTAGCCATCCATGAAGTGTACAAAATTCAATGCTTCGCGAATATCATCATTGGCTGTGCATTTGTGAACTTGATAGATGTTATAAAAAGTTGCTTTCATAAATTTAGATTGATTGGGTTATTGTTTTTTTGCTTTGTGTGGCAATGCGCCATACTTTGACATGTAGTGCAATTTTGAATTGAATGTTTTGACTTTGATTCGTGGATCATCTTTCATTCTTACGAAATCCGCGCGTGTCAATGTCGGATTCTTTTTCTTCATTGTGAAATATTCACGGATCACTTCATGCCAAAATTCATCTTTATTATTCACACGGTTGTGTGGGACTGGCGATTTACGCTTTGGCTTGTTTGGATCGCGCGGTCTATGTGCTTCCGGTTCAACGGTAAAGTTCAACGCTTGTTGTTCTGCATTTTGCTTCGCCTTTGCCGCAGCGTTCAAAACCTTTTTTGATTCTTTCAACGCTGTACCAACTACAACTTGAATTGGAAATGGTTTAGAATGCACTGGCGTTGGTTTTGTTTCGTTTACTGGTTCATCATGCCAGTTCTTGTCATTCTCCATCTTTACATCTTTGATAATTTGCTCAATAGATTCGCGCACCTTCGCTAATCCGTGCAAGAATAAGAATAGAAGAACAAATAAAATGACTGCTAATACGATTATTGTTTCAGTTTGCATAATTGTTGTTGTTTAATGGTTACACTACTTTGTAAAAAATACTTTCTGCTTTTGGGTATCTTCCGCGTATCGCTGCGCAAACGCGTGTATTGAACGCTTTATCACCTTCGAATATTGATTGGAATATATCAATTGCTTTTTTATTGCAGAATAGCAATTCAACACCATCATCGCTGATTTGTCTAATGCCACGAAATGCGTTTATCAGACATTCGTTTTCTCGTTTGATACTGCTATATCCTTCAAAGATTTTAGAATATAAATAACCTTCTGATGGCGCGAACATTTGTTCATTGCTTCGCTTCCAACCTTTCAGCCACGAAATAGGGTTTGTTATTTTCTTTGTGGTCACATCGCCATTTGGTTTTGTGGTTTCGGTTGTCCATCCAGTTGCGTCATTATATTCGTACGCTTCGCGTGCTTCTGCGTACGCATTTGGGCGACCTTCTGATAATAATACCAATGAAAAATCAAAAATAATTTTTTCTTTCTTTTGGGAAAAAGAAAAAGATTTATCTTTTACTTTTTCATTTTCTATATCATTGTCATTGTCATTATCATTATCATTATCAGTTCCATTTGTTCCATTTTGTTCCATTTTTGGAACATTTGTTCCATTTGTTCCATTTGTGTACTGATTGCCGGAATGCTTTTTTCCTGCTTCTGCACGCTTTTCGCAAATGGATTGATACTTTTCTTTTGCGGAATCAATATCTTGTTTGATAAATGAAAATGAAACGCTAACAGCGGACATTGGATCAAACTCCGGAACAACACCATCAAAAGCATATTTGCAGATAGTGTCATATAGTGCCAATCGTGCGTCTGATGGCAAATTCTTCATACATTGCCACCACGATCTGCGGAATATAACATTATCTTTTGCTTTATCTTTCATTGTGCTTTGGTTTTGTTGTTTGAAGAATAGCAGGTGACACGATTCACGCGCCACCTGCGCTATGATCATTGTTGTGGGAATGGCAATCCGTCACCTTCGTTGGGTGTCTTAATGCCCAAATTTTTCAATGATTTTTCCAATTCTGCTTGATATGCTTCTTTATTGGGTTTTCTCTCTGCTTCTTCGCCTGCTTCGCTACCTTCTTGCTCAACAACGATTGAAACTACTGGTTCGGGTTGTGGTTTCTTCTTACCGATAGCGGTAATCAATGCGTTAGCCGCTGCGGTCTTCTTATTCTCCGTTTCGACTGTTTCCACAACTTCCGCATAACCCAAATCTTCTACTTCATCATACATTGGAATACCCATTGCGATGTCCGGTGCATAAACGCGTACCCAAAACGCTGCGGAACGATAGCGCAACATCTGACCCGGCATGGTTTGCCATTTTGCGCCCCATTTTTCCTTTTCTGCCATCTCCAATGATACCCATTCACCGATAAGTTCTTCACCAGTGCGTGTGTCAATAGATTTAGCGCGCATACGCCATTGTTTCGTACCTTCGTGTTCAGAATCCCAACGCATTCCACTGAATCGGCTATTGGTGTTCACGCGTCCAATCAGATATTGTGACGCCCATGATGTTTTACCATTAACCACATACAAGTTTTGAAATACTTCCATTACTGGTAATTTTGCGCGTTGGGCAATCTCTAATGCCAACATACAGTTACCGAAGTTTTGTTCACCACAGAATTGTTTTGGAAGCATGTTAGCGGTGATCAGACATTGACAAATGCGTTGTGCCAATTCAAAATGTTCAACGGTGTCAAATACCAGTGCGTTTGCCTTTTTCTCTGCTAATGCAATTTCAGTTTCTTTTGCCATAGTTGTATAAATTTTAGGGTTAATTATTTGATTGTTACATAACCTTTTCGCTTTGTCACCTTCGTGTTGTATTGCGCGAAAAGTTCGGGTTTTTCTTTCTTGAATTTTGCTTGATCAAATCCAACTGATTCTGATGGTGCAACATAGGTAATACTGAATGCGTCACACTTGATGGATTTGATACCGTGTTCATGGAACATTTGTTCCATTTGATCTGTCATGCTCGATTTGAAATCTTCAACTTCTTTTTCCATTGCTTTGATTGCGTCCAGTTTATTCTTAATCGCCACCAACGCTTCTTGTGTTTCGGTTGGTAGATTGTACGCAGCAATTTCTTCCGGTTGTTTGTATTCAAAGTTTGGCAATGCTTCTGCTATGATACGCAAACCAGTCTTCAACGATTCTACATCCGCAGCAACTTCATGTTCTTCGATTTCCACTTGATTTACATTGCTCATATCGTACGAATCCGTTGTGAACATGCCATTGGTAGGATAGTGTAACAAAAACATCTGTGCGTTCATTCCTTCGGCGTTCGCCTTTTCGCGCAGCAACATCCAGTGCCATGCCAATTGTGCTTCGTATGTCTTCAACACTTCTTCGGTGGTCAACTTACTTGCTTTACATTCAAACCAAACCAATGTCTTTGTGCCATCTTCATCTAACACGATTGTTTCCATGTCAATGTGATTGATGATGTTGTAACCATATTCTTGCGACATGGCTTCTGATCTATACGATGGGTTGCTGGACATATCCGGAAAATAAGTACGATAGTCATTGTACAATTTCATTTCTATGTCATCACCCATCAACATCGCTTTGGTTTTTGGGAAATCGGGTTTTTCAATTATACCCTTCATAACTGCAATACGCGTTTGTGCGCTACTTCCGTTGATGTCACCGCTGCGGGCAATTGATAGTACCATCGCTGCGTCACTTGAACCTAAACCGCCTACACGACTGGTTTCGATTTCTTGTTTGTAACTTGTTTCCATAAATCAATTTGGTTAATATTGTTTCTTTTTGAATAACTCTTTTACTCTGACCACTTCATCGCGATCTATTCTAACCGCTGCGCCGATGTTGGTGGTTTGGAAAATACCTTCCGCAATCCAATTGTCTATTGTTCTTGCGCTCACATTGAATATCTTTGCCACATCCTTTTTGGTGTACAATGGTTCAATCTGCGTGTCCATGTGTCGCTGCAACACATCTTTGATACTCTGAACTGCCATGTTCGCACATTCCATCCCGAAGGTGTGTAATTGCTCACTGGTTAACATGTACATCGTTGCGGCTTGATCTCCATTGATCATTCTTGCAAATCGGCTACAACTTCCGCAGCGCGCGCAGCCAATTGTTTTTTCTCGCGAACCTTCTTTTGAACGAACTTCACAAATGCGTTGTACGCGTCTTGTTCTTTACCTTTCAGATCAGAAGCATTATCGCGTGACCATGCGGAATATAATGTGTTTGGCACGCAATCTGCGTCTTTGCAAATCAATGGGATGTCACCCACTTCTAACTGCGCACGAAGCGCAGCGGTGTTTTTTTTGAACTCTGTCATGTCTTGAAAATTTTATTGGTTATTATTTAGATACTTAATCACTTTGTCGCGAAATTCTTTTGATATGCGGCGGTATGCTTCTGCGCCTAAAAAGATGTGAACCAATGCAAGTGCCTTCATTGCTAATATACCACCAACATTATCCCACACACTTCCTGCTTCCGGTTCGCCTAATACCAAAAAGACTGATACTATTACGAACCACATAAATAAAATTCCGAAAAAAATGTCTTTTGCTTTCATGTGATTTTAATTTTAAGGTTAATCTAATACACCGTTTTCCAATGAATCAACACAGTCTGTAATCTCACTTACTTGTGTGTCTATCGAATCAACTACATTGTCAATAGTATCGCAGTTTTCGTACATCTTGCTACCGCGTTCGCCATCTTGTATTGATTCCGGTAAATTCTCGTATGCTTCACGCTCTTCTTCACTTGCAGTTTCTAAAATTGACTTTGCATTTTCCAATGCTGCTACTGCTTCATTCATCAATTCAATCGCTTTGCGAATGTCTTTTCTTCGTTGATTGTTCATAATTCTTAAATTTTATTTGGTTAATTCGTTTTTTTATATTACCTTTGCACGCTCGTTGCATTTGACGCGGTGTTTTTCGTTCACTTGCAATGCGTTGTTTTTGGATTTCGGGTGCAAAGGTACTACAAATTTGTTACATTGCCAAATATTTTGGAATAAAAATGATACAAAAATGTTATTTTCCAAAGATTTGTCACTTTTTTGTAACATTTTTGTATATTTGCAGGTGTAAAATCTTAAAAATCGTACATTTTAACCTTTTTGAAGTATGGAAACTGCTGTAAAACAACGGATTAAGGATTTTTTGAAATCCAAAAAAGTGTCGTTGAACTCAATTTCTGCCGGTGATGTTGCAAAGAAAATGGCATTGTCACGACAAATAAATGGCGACACATCTTTATCGCATGGAACAATATCGTTACTTTTAGAAACATTCCCCGATCTTTCTGCGGAATGGTTGTTGCGTGGTGTTGGTGATATGCTAACAACTGCGCAAACTGCTAATGGAAATGCTGCGCCAATATATCAGAATAATGGTAATGGTGGCAATAATGTAACACAGACGGTTGCGAATGCTGAAATAGCAGATAGGTTGCTTTCGCGATTAGAAATATCGCAGGATCAATTATCCGAATCACTATCGCAAAATAAACAACTAATATCAATAATTTCTAAACTTACTGACAAATGAAAAAGATTATATTGTTTTTGTTCGCGCTAACATGTATGTGCGCGTGCGATAGGAATGTTCCGGATGATATTTATGCACCAATCACTGCTAACGAACAACAGCAATTAGAAAAGCGTATTGCCGATAATTACGATTGTTTGGTTGTTACTTTGAGCAAACGAACGAATCCGAACGACACATTGTATCTGCGCAAATTTGAATCTGTACAACAGATGGAATTGGGTTCATTGGATGAGTTGTTGCGTCCTTTGTTCGGTTCGCAGTACATCAATTATATGCAAGACACTGTCATTGATGGAAAATACATCACGCGTTCCACGCTTAATGCTCGCATGTTCAAAGTGACATATATTGGAAGTTGGACACGCGAAAAAGTTTCGGAAAAAGAATGGAATGATTTGTGGGAATTAGGTGGTGGCGGCAACTTGTATTTTGATTCACAATTCAATCTTATTAACACCATCAATTGCGATTGTTGGGAATAATTTTATAGCCATGACACACGAAGAAGTAACAAAACGATTCGTTGAATCGTATTACAATCTATACCAACAGCGTATAGTGTCCAGCAAAAAACAGTTTTGTGACGCGTGTGATTTGCTTACTACGAACTTCAACCTAATGTCGCAGGGCAAACGCAATGTCACAACCAACCACCTTTGCCATCTGTTTCAGAATTTCGGTGTATCACCCGAATGGATGTTCACTGGCAATGGCGATTTCATATTGAAATAATGGCAAATCTGATATTTGACATATCCAACAAAGTGACCAATGGCAAATCGCAATTGCTGATCCGGTTCTATGATTCCACGCATTTTGATGTGCGTGCCAAATCTCGCATATTCATCAAACCCGAATTGTGGGATAAATCAGCGCGCACACTCAAATCTACCAAATCGCGGTTCGTGTCTGCGCAAACAGTAGAATGCGCAGAAATCCAATCAAAGATGGATAATCTGCGTGCGCATATTCTCAATCGGTATATGGAAACGGATGGGGTGGGTATCACAACCGAATGGCTAACAACAGTCATTCATCACTATCACAACCCGCATACATACGATGTCAACACTCCTTTGTATGAATACATAGAAAAATATATTGAAGCCAAACATTTGCTTCATGGTACTGCGAAGCAATATCGGGTATTGGGAAACCACTTGCGTTTATTTTCGCAACTTCATTATACAATATTCGCAGGGCGTGTCGAATTAAACGATTTGAAGGCGTTTGAACACTTTATTAGACACGAAGCAGGTAAACACCCAAAGAAGGGTGCGAAAGTGGCTGAATTGGCACAAAACACGGTAAATAGCAAAATGCGAAGCATGCGCGCGTTGTGTAACTATTGCGTATCTATTGGCGTGGCACAAAGTAATCCATTTGATAAGTTCCAAATCAAACAAAGCATTTATGGAACGCCAGTGTGGTTGACAATTGAAGAACGCGACAAAATATATCATACGCATTTTGACAATCCGTCATTGGAACGCCAAAAAGATATTTTCATATTTCAGTGTTATGTTGGATGTCGCGTGTCCGATCTAATGCAAATGACCGCAGCGAACATCACGGATGATGGATTTGTGCAATACATCCAACACAAGTTGCGCACGACCAACCCAACAACAGTTCGCGTTCCACTTACCGACACTGCGTTGGAAATATTGGAACGATACAAACCGAAACGAAAGGGTGATCCATTGTTGCCATTCATATCACCACAGAAATACAATGTCACTATCAAAAAAGTATTGGAAGAAGCAGGGATCACACGCGAAGTGTTGGTGCATAATCCAAAGACACTGACAAACGAACCAAAGCGCGTGTGTGATATTGCTGCGTCACATTTGGCGCGGCGTACATTCACCGCAAACATATTCAAACTGACAAAATCGGAACGGATCACATCTGCTTTGACTGGTCATGTTAATGGTTCGCGCGCGTTTAGCCGATACACTGATATTGATGATGATATGAAAATATCTGTCATCGCTGCCATTGATATGAAGAAGCAATGACCATTTGCGTGACGCGCCGAAAATGGTGGTCAAAAAAATGCCGAAAAATTGCCGAAAAGTTCCGAAAAACGCCGAAAATACTGCAAATTATTTCGTTTATTTGCGTTGATTTGCGCATAAAATCAAACAATAACGCGGCAAAAATGTGAAATACAATGAAATATTTAGAATAGGGTGGAAGATGTGCGATTCCCGGTAGCACTACAAAAAAAAGAACGACTAATAAAAGTCGTTCTTCTTTTTTTTGTATGATAGGATTAAAGTTGTTCTTGAAGAAATAGCAATAATTCTGTCATTGAATCAAATACTTGGTCTGCTCCAGCTAGTGTGAGATCTTCGCGTGTGAGAATGCCAGTATTGACTGCATATACTGTTAAGCCAGCAGCTTTACCAGAGCGAATACCTAATGGTGCATTTTCAATAACAATACATTGCTCCTTCTCTAATCCGGAACGTTCCCATGCTTTAAGATATGGCTCAGGATCGGGTTTGCCCTTGACAACGTCAAAGGCTGTGATCATTCTATCTCTCTGAAAAACTGCAGGTAATACTGTGTTGAGATTGTCTAGCAAACTGCGCATACCGCTACCCGTTACCACCCAAATCTGATTCCCTTGAGATCGTAGATATTGTAACACCTCAGCTACTCCTGGAATAGCTGGTGTACCTCCTTCCTTCTGCTCAAGCATTGTGAAGTATGCAGATTTTTCGGCATATATACTTTGGATTTCATCTGGAGTGGCATCTCTGTTTCGGGCTTTCCACATGGCTTCCCGGATGACGGATTCTCCTGTTCGACCTTCGTTGAGATAACAATCGTAGGCAGTAAAAGGTAGTTGGTGCTGCTTCATGACTTCCTCCCATGCGATGGCATGGTTGGGCATGGAATTGAAGAGCACTCCGTCCATATCAAAGAAGAACGCCTTGCTTGAGTTGTAATGGGTTGGCATGGTGTAGGGGGTTATTGATGCTCTGGACGTAAGAGATCATTGACTGTTTTGACTGGGTTGAAAGTAGAGACTGGAACCTCTACAAAGATGGTGTTCCAACGACTCATTGCTCCATTCCAAAGACCAGGTAACTCTAAGGCTAGTAATTCTTTACCATCTTTTGATTTGTGAGAAATGAATCCCGTTTTTTCGTCCACAAAATCAGGAAGGAAATATGGTTTGCCATCTATATCACGAGTTGCACATACAAGATCTACCGGATTGAAGTGTGTAGCTTGTTGCATGAGTGCAGGATCTGCAATTTGACTTGATTCGAGTATTTGGGAAGAGATTGTGCCATCTTCTTCGCGCACGAGGAATGGTCCGCCACCAGGTTCACCTGTGTTTTTCACGACTCCGCAAACGCGTATTGGACGATTAAGTTGAGCACGCTCTTCTGCAGAAAGATTAGGATCTTGGAGTTTCGCAAATATCTTCTTTTGCTCCGTAACTAGCACGCCAGCAAGTAGTTGCTTGTAACGAATAGTATCTCCTTTAAGGCGGTCAGGAACTACGTTATCAATATTTTTAATGAAGATGATATCTGCATTTTGTTCGTTTAGATTCTCAATGAGTGCACCATGTCCTCCTGGTCGGAAGAGCAGTTTTCCTTCGTTTGTACGGAAAGGTGTACCGTCAGGGTTAGCTGCTAAGGTGTCTGTAGAAGGTTTCTGCTCGGAATATGAGATATGGAATTTTACTCCTAATTTGTTTTCATATTCGTCTTGGTGTTCAGCTATATGTGCTTGGAATAGAGGAAGATGCTCATGGCTAACTGTAAAGTGGATATTAACATCTCCTTTAGATGATGCGTACATAGCTCCCTCAACGAGGTGTTCAAGAGCAGGTGTTCGTGGCCCATCTTCGTATGAGTGGAATAGGAGTAGTCCTTTTGGCAGATTGCCATAGTTCATGTCTTTCAGCAGGTGACTGACAGCAGCTTGCTCTTTGAGTCCTGCGAGCTGAGTGCCAAAGGCAAATTTGTCTTTTTCTGCAAGGAATTTGTCTATGAATGCAGTCTTTTGCCCAGATTCGAGATACTCGAATAAGTCTTTGAACATACGACTAGCAGCACCACTAGCAGGGACAAACTTGAGGACAGTATGTCCTTCGTTTAGATATTCTTGCCACGCTTTAACGTAGCTATCTATCTCATTATCAGATGGGTTTAGTACTCCGTTGCCTACAGATGCTGCGGAAACGATGTCTAGTTCTGGGAAACCAGTAGCGAAAGATTGAAGTTGCTTTTCGGCTTTCTCTAGAGAGATGCCTCGTGCCTCAAGTTGGGCAATATCAGATTGTGTAAACATGGTAATGTGTTTTGCTGGTTATTATTTGCGTTGCAAAGTTACAACATTTTTTTTAATTATGCAAATTTATTGCATAAATTCAGCAAAGATAGCTGAATAACTAATAACTTCGCGTTCGGAGGTCTCGTGCAATGCCTGTTGCGCTGCGATATTAGGCACTCGACCCCTCCGCTCAACCTCCAAACCCGCGAGGTTTGTCGGTGAAAACTATGCGGCTAAAATAGTGTAAGAGTATAGGAATAACTAATTAATCACTAACTAATCACTAAGTAATCACTAAGAGTTTATAGGTAAAAGTCTTGTGTGATGTTTTTGTATTCTGGACTTCTAGGAGAATCGTTCGATTCGATATAGAAAGTAGTGGTTGTGAGGTTATTAGGTGATAGGGCGATGAGAAGGCGTTTCGCGGGTTTGTTAGGTTTGCTGTGTACGTGTGTGATGTGGGTAGGGTATAGATTGTGTATAGAAGCCAAATGCAAGATTTCTGGTTCTGCATCAATGGGTAGAACAAGAGATAGAATGCCGTTAGGAGCGAGTAGTCGTGCGGCGTTAGCGATCAGCTCTGGATATGTGAGTGTATCAGTATGTCTAGCCGTAGATCGTTGAGAATCAGGTGCTTTTAGTGAGTTTTGGAAGTAAGGTGGGTTGCTGATGATCAGGTGATATGGCTCGCTATTCCAATCTTGTAAAGTGGATTGGTGGGCTTGTAAGACGTTGTTCCAAGGAGATATCTGAAAATTGTGTATGGCTTGGATAGTGGCATCCGTGTCAATGTCAATAGCATCTATCTGTGCGGATGATCCGGCTGTTCGTTGTGCTATCATTAAGGCAATGAGCCCACTTCCCGTTCCAATATCTAGTACGCGTATGTGTGAGATATCGTCTGTAGGTAGAGGTGTCCATGCTCCAAGCAATACGCCGTCGGTTCCCACTTTCATGGCACATTTGTCGTGCCAAACGGTAAAGTGTTTAAAGCGGAAGAAGGGGGATGGCATGGTGTTTGGAGTTGGAAGTTAGTGACAGGCGCAATGTATTCCGTGTGTAAAAATGTGAATACAAAGGTAGATTCCGAATCCAATGAATAGGATTGCAGAAATGTAGCGAACCCACTTTTCGATAGATGCAAGTCTGTGATTAACAGTAGATAGAGATATTGCGCTATAGGAAATAATCCATGCTATGATCATGATAGGGAGGCCTGTTCCTAGTCCAAAGACGATAGGTAAGATCCAGTTCCAAGAGAAAGGTAGTGTGATGGCAATGTCGACCATAGTGAAGAAGTAGATCAATCTGTGTGGGCAGAATGCAATGGCGAAGAAAATTCCTAGCATGAATGACCAAAATCCTGTGTTTTGTCCGTCCATGTGCTTGAGCCACTTGCTGATTCCGTGGTCATGTTCGTGGTGATGTCTTCCTGTGAAAATTAGCAATATTCCGCAGATAATCATGAACGTTGCTAACAGCGGTTCGCCCCAATGGTGCAGGAAATGCTTGATGTTTTCCGTACGTGCTCCCATGATAAATGGTATAGCGAGTAGGGTATATGTTGCAAGTTTTCCCAGGACGAACATTAGTCCGTTGAGAAGGACTTTTCGACGGTTGTTGATTTCTTTGTCGATATACCCGATTGCAGCAATACTGGTAAAAAGGGTACATGGGTCAAGAATCATCAAGAATCCCAAAAGTAGTGATGTTAGTATATTAATCATGTGGAGTGTAAATTGTTTTGCAAAAGTACTGCTTTTTTTGCATACTTGCAAGCAAAATTAAAATATTTTACGTTTTATTATGGAAATATTTGGTCAATCCAAAAAAAAGCAGTACCTTTGCAAGCCAAAATTGGACTAGAGTGTAGTTATGAGTGATCAAAAGTCAAATATCGTTGTGCTGGATTCGTTGGAATTAGGTAGCCATGTATTTGATTTTCAGTTGGATAACGAGTACTTTGGTGTGATTGAAAACTCAGAGTTGCTAGGCGGCGATGTCGTTGTGAAGGCATATTTGACTGTTCGTGAGTATGATTTTGATTTGCATGTATGTGTGAAAGGTTTGGTTCAGGTGACATGCGATCGTTGTTTGGATGAGATGGATATAGCGGTTGATGCAGAGGAAAATGAGTGGGAGTGGGATGATCAGCCTAAGCAGATAGATTTGAGTTGGTTAGCATATGAATTGATCATAGTGAATCTTCCTTTGGTGCATAGTCACCAAGATGGTGGTTGTAATCCAGAGATGGATGCGCTTCTCCAAAGCCACCTCTGTACCGAAGTAGAAGATGAAGAATGATATACGAAGGTATTCGATGTGTGGTTTGGCAGTTCTGCGTGGCCAAATGAAGCATAGATTGCTGGAGACAAAGATTAAAATAACAAAATAAAATAATAAAGAATTATGGCACATCCAAAAAGAAGACAATCGCACACCAGAACAGCGAAACGTCGTACACACGACAAGGCTAAAATGCCAGCATTGGCACTCTGCCCTAACTGTGGCGCTCACTACATTTACCACACTATCTGCCCAACCTGTGGTTACTATCGTGGTAAATTGGCTGTAGAGCAAGCAGCAGAGGCCTAAACGGTAGGCGATATTAGTGCGCTGCCGGGAGGTAGGCACAAAGGTTCGAATGCGTATAGGCTCTAAGGTAACTTAGGGCCTATATGTTGAAAATAATTTAGCATTGAGCTCGAATCACTAAACTCTAAACACTAAACACAATTATTATGTTTGATTCAAACAATCGCACCCCACGTCGAGGTGGCTACCGTCAGGATGAGAATCCGCGTGAGCGAAACGGCGTAAATATGTCGTCAGACGGAGCATCTTTCCGTCCTCGTTTTAATCCAAATTTTACTACTCAAGAGGGTGGGGCTCGTAAACGTCAACGTTTTACTCGTCCAACTGGTGCTACACGTGTAGAGAAAGTAGAAGCACGCCCTTCATTTAGAGGCAATACAGAACAAGGTGGAATGAATGGCGAACGCGCTTTTCGTCCACGTCCAAAGCATAATGCAGGTGTATATTCCCAACGCAAACGTCAGGAATATCAAAAAAACTATGAAGATCCTACCAAGCCAATTCGCTTGAATAAATATTTAGCAAATGCAGGAATCTGCTCACGTCGTGAGGCTGATGATTTTATCCAAGCAGGTATTATCACAGTGAACGGAGAAGTGGTGGATAATTTGGGTGCAAAGGTTTTGCCAACCGATAAGATCATGTTCCACGATCAACCCGTTCGTCGTGAGCGTAAAGTGTATATTTTGCTCAATAAGCCTAAGAATACTGTAACTACAACTGATGATCCACAGGAGCGTCACACCGTATTAGATATCGTGCGTAACGCGTGCGCGGAGCGTATTTATCCAGTAGGTCGTCTTGACCGTAATACAACGGGTGTATTGCTTTTGACCAACGATGGCGATTTGGCAGCGAAACTAACTCATCCTAAGTTTGGCAAGAAGAAAATATATGCAGTAACACTGGATCGTGATTTTGAGGAGGCTGACGAAGCTATTTTGCGTGCAGGTGTGATCTTAGATAATGAAAAGATTGTTCCCGATGCATTGGAGTTTCCTCAAGAGGATCGTAAGCATATCGGATTGGAGATTCACTCTGGACAAAACCGTGTAGTTCGTCGTATGTTTGAGAAGGTTGGCTACAAGGTAACAAAGTTGGATCGTGTATCTTTTGCTGGTCTTACAAAGAAGAATGTTGCTCGTGGTAAATACCGCTTCTTGACTCCTAAAGAGGTGGCTATGTTGCAGATGGGCGCATTTGAGTAAAGATATTAATGGGTGGATAATGTAGAAAAATCATTTCCACCCATTAGTAATTCAATATTTCACAGGTTTTGCGCAGTTCTGCTTCTGTTGACTTAAATATTGAAACAGGCTTTGTAGCTTGAAACAATGAAACTTTTTAAATAACGATAAATATCATGAAAAAATCAATTCTTTTTGCAGCTATGGCGCTGCTGACAACTGGTCTTTTTGCAGAAACTATCCCTGCGACCGACACTCGCGTTACTTTCGTTGGACGTACTGCAGTTGATGATTCTAGCGTTTCTTTCGACTGGACAGCTACTTATTTCCGTGTGGCTTTTTCTGGTAAGTCACTCACTATGAAGGCATCAGATCTTAAGGTGGGTGCTACGGATGAAGTTGCAGCGGCTAAACTTCACAATTACTATGCTGTATGGATTGACTCTCCTACTAGTGCAGAGCCTCATCGTATTGTAGAGGTAAAAGAGGGCGAGAATATCATTGAACTCGTTGATCCTAATTACCTTAAGAAGAGTCGTCGTTCTGTGCACGAGGTAATCGTACAAAAACGTACTGAGGGTGAGCAAGGTCGTACTACTATTTATGAGTTTACTACCGATGGCAAGTTCCATCAAGCTACTCCACTGCGTGAGCGCCAACTCGAGTTTATTGGTGATAGCTATACTTGCGGTTATGGTATCGATGCTCCTACCAAAGAGGAGAAGTTCTCCCCTGAGACCGAGAACGCTTCTCGTTCGTATGCCGCTATCGTTTCTCGCTATTTCGGCGCAGACTATATTGCAGTAGCTCACTCTGGCATGGGAATGGTTCGCAATTATAACTCTAAGTTTCCTAAGTGGAACATGCCTGAGCGTTATTGCCAAACGTTTGATATGGACTCTACCCAAGCTACTCGTTGGAATGCTGCTGACCATGCTTTCAAACCAGCAATGAGTATTATTTACCTGGGTGCCAATGACTTCTCTGTATCGATGCAACCTAAGTACGAGTCTTTCCGCGATAATTATTATCGTATGATCAAGCAGATGAAAGCTAACTATGGCGAAGATCATCCAGTACTTTGTGTGGCTACTAAGACACATGAGTACCTTGGCGAGTATGTGCGTGAAATGGCTAAGAACTGTGGTATGAAGAACGTGAACTACCTCGTATATTGCCCAGCGCAACACAACCATACTAATGAGGATCTTGGTGCTGACGTTCATCCTAATTACAACGGACAGAAGAAGAAAGCATATTCAATCATTCCTTATATTGCTACTATTACTGGCTGGGGATTGCAAGACACTGTGGTAGAATAATCTTGAATTAAGAATTTTGAATTATGAAAAAATTATCTTTTTTAATTCTTTGCCTCATCGCTGCTTCACCTATTTGCATGATGGCTGAAACTGTTTCTGCAACTGACTCTCGCATCACTTTTGTGGGTCGCTCTGTTGTTGAGAATGGTTCTTACAAATTTGATTTTCCTTCCACCTACTTCCGTGTAGCGTTTACAGGCAAGAAACTTTCGATGCGCGTGACAGATACCAAGCGCAACTATTATGCGGTTTTTGTGAATACTCCTACTTCTGCAGAGCCAACTCGTATTGTAGAGGTTAAGGGTACAGATACAATCATCGATCTCGTTTTGCCAGCAGATGTTAAGCCTCTGAAAGCAAAAGAGTTTCAAGTAGTTATCCAACGCCGTACCGAGGCTAACTGCGGAACTACGACTGTCCACGAGTTTATTACCGATGGCAAGTTCCTCCAAGCGGAGCCACTCCGTGCTCGTCAAATTGAATTTATCGGCGATAGCTATACTTGTGGTTATGGTGTTGATGCTCCTAGTCGCAAAGATCCATTCAAGGATGAGACCGAGAATGCGTCACGCACCTATGCTAGTATCGTTTCACGCTATTTTAATGCAGACTACTTTACCATCTGCCACTCTGGTCGTGGTATTACACGCAATGCAGGTTCAGGTGTACCTTGGGAGGTGATGACTGATATTTATCAATACACACTCGACCGTGACTCACTCTCACGCTGGAATGCTGCTGATTGCGCGTTCAAACCAGCGATGACAGTTATTTATCTAGGTGCCAACGATTTCTCTTCTTCTATGGCGCCATCTTATGACAAGTTCTACAAGGATTATGTGCGTTTGATGGGTTATGTAAAGGCTAATTATGGCGAGGATCATCCAATCCTGTGTGTTTCTACCAAAGCGCATGATTATTTATTTACCTATGTAAAACAAGTAGTTAAGACTTGCGGTTTGAAGAATGTGGAGTACTTGGGTTACTTCCCAGCTCAGCATCACAATACTGACGAGGATCTCGGAGCAGGCTGGCACCCTAATTATAAAGGTCAACAAAAATTGGCATTCTCAATCATTCCTTACATTGCTACTATGACAGGTTGGGGTTTGCAGGATGTACCTGTGAAGTAAAAGTATTATCCGACATCTTATTTGATAAAATTAACAGACCTTTGTGTGATTTTTTGCGCAAGGGTCTGTTGATTTATTAATAGGGAATAACTTTCTGCCAAAATGGCAGTTGATTGTCAAAAAAATCCTTTGGCATAGTGTTTGATATTAGTAGGAAGTAAAGATAACTTTGCAAATATTATAATTGTTAATTATTAAAATAACTATAACATGAAGATTCAACCATTAGCTGACCGTGTATTGGTAAAACCAATGGCAGCAGAAGAGAAAACAATCGGCGGTATCATTATCCCTGATAGCGCAAAAGAGAAACCACTCCGTGGCGAAGTTGTTGCTACAGGCGAGGGATCCAAAGATGAGAAAATGCTCCTGAGTGAGGGCGACACTGTATTATACGGCAAGTATGCTGGTACCGAACTCGAGTTCGACGGCGAGAAATACCTCATCATGAGACAAAGCGATATTTTGGCAATTTTGAAGTAAGCAAAATTGCGAAGATGGCGGCAGAGCCGCGTAAATGGTTTAAAAACGTAAAATGCTGCTGAAGCACGTAAATGGTCTACGACGTAGATATACGGTGAAGCGTTAGCGAAACCACTTTACGTGAACGAAGTGAACCATCAACGTGAAGCGAAGCGAACCAATAACGTGAGCGAAGCGAGCCATCAACGTGAAACAAAGTGAAACTAATAACGTGAGTAAAACGAACAAAGAAAATGGCAAAGAATATTTCATACAATATCGAGGCGCGTGATGCCCTCAAGCGTGGCGTTGACCAATTGGCTAACGCAGTAAAAGTAACCCTCGGCCCTAAAGGTCGTAATGTAATTATCGACAAGAAATTCGGTGCACCACATATCACCAAGGACGGTGTGTCAGTGGCTAAAGAGATCGAACTTCAAGACGCTGCAGAGAACCTAGGTGCACAACTCGTTAAGGAAGTAGCATCTAAGACTGGCGATCAAGCTGGTGACGGTACCACCACAGCAACTGTTCTCACTCAGGCTATCGTGGGTGTAGGTCTTAAGAATGTAACCGCGGGCGCTAATCCTATGGACCTCAAACGCGGTATGGACAAGGCCGTGAGCGCTATCGTGGCTCACATCAAGGAGCAAAGTGAAGAGGTGGGTAATGACTTTGACAAGATTGAGCAAGTAGCCACTATCTCTGCTAACAACGATGCTACTATCGGTAAACTCATTGCAGATGCTATGCGTATGGTAAGCAAGGACGGCGTTATCACCATCGGTGAAGCCAAAGGTATGGATACTACCATCGACGTGGTTCAAGGTATGCAGTTCGACCGTGGCTATATCAGCCCATACTTCGTAACCAACACCGAGACTATGGAGGTAGAGATGGACCGTCCATATATCTTGCTCTATGACAAGAAGATCAGCAACCTCAAGGAGCTTCTTCCTGTACTTGAGCCAGCTGTGCAAAGTGGTCGTCCGTTGCTTGTTATTGCAGAAGATGTAGATAGCGAGGCACTCACCACGTTGGTAGTCAACCGCCTTCGTGCACAACTCAAGATCTGCGCAGTCAAGGCTCCCGGCTTTGGCGATCGCCGCAAAGAGATGCTCGAGGATATCGCTATCCTCACTGGCGGTACTGTGATCAGCGAAGAGAAAGGTATCAAACTCGAAACAGCTACCATTGATATGCTCGGTACAGCAGAGAGTATTACTGTTAACAAAGATAACACCACTATCGTGAACGGCGCAGGCGACAAAGAGGCCATCGCTGCTCGCGTGGGACAAATTAAAGCACAAATCGTTGCCACTAAATCTACCTACGACAAAGAGAAACTTCAAGAACGTCTTGCTAAACTCGCAGGCGGCGTAGCCCAACTGAATGTGGGTGCAGCCTCAGAGGTGGAGATGAAAGAGAAGAAAGACCGCGTGGATGATGCCCTCAGTGCAACTCGCGCTGCAATTGAAGAAGGTATCGTAGCAGGTGGCGGCGTGGCATATATCCGTGCACAAGAAGCACTTGAAGGCCTCAAGGGCGAGAACGAGGATGAGCAAACAGGTATCGAGATCATCCGTCGTGCTATAGAGGAACCACTTCGCCAGATTGTAGCTAACGCAGGCAAAGAAGGTGCTGTGGTGGTAGATAAAGTGCGCCAAGGAAAAGCTGATTTTGGTTACAATGCTCGCAAGGATGTCTATGAAAACCTTAAAGAGGCGGGTGTGGTAGATCCTGCAAAGGTTACTCGCGTGGCATTGGAGAATGCAGCTAGTATCGCAGGTATGTTCCTCACAACTGAGTGTGTGATTACTGATATCAAAGAGGAACACCCAATGCCAACCATGCCAGCTGGTGGTATGGGAGGCATGATGTAATTTTGCGACGCAAAATTACGGAACGCTCCACTGTGACATATAGGACGGCTTCGCTTATGGAATGTCGCATAGCGGCTATAGGTGATAGGCAAGGAGAAAAAAATCGCACTTTCGGGTGCGATTTTTTGCATATGTCCAAATAATTTCGTACCTTTGCAAACAAATTAAAATGGAGAACTATGTTTGACAATTTATCAGAAAGATTAGAACGCTCGTTTAAGATTCTTAAAGGTGAAGGTCGTATCACCGAAATTAACATTGCGGAAACTGTTAAAGATATTCGCAAGGCCTTGTTGGAAGCAGATGTTAACTATAAGACAGCCAAGTCATTCACAGACGAGGTAAAAGCCAAAGCTCTTGGTCAAAATGTAATGACTGCAGTTCGTCCGGGTCAACTCATGGTTAAGATTACTCACGATGAGTTGGCTAATCTTATGGGTGGAGAAACTGCGGAAATTAATCTTAAAGGGCAGCCTGCTGTAATCTTGATGAGTGGTTTGCAGGGTTCTGGTAAGACAACTTTCTCTGCTAAATTAGCGAACTATCTCCAAACTAAAAAGAACAAGAAAGTCATGCTTGTAGCTTGTGACGTTTATCGTCCTGCAGCTATAGAGCAATTGCGTGTGCTTGGTGAACAAATTAATGCTAAAGTTTATACGGGTGAAGGTGAGGCTAATCCTGTAGTTAAAGCACAAAAGGCTGTTCAAGAGGCAAAAGTGTATGGCTATGATGTCGTTATTGTCGATACCGCTGGTCGTCTGGCTGTGGATGAGCAGATGATGCAAGAGATAGCAGCTATCAAGCAAGCAATCAATCCACAAGAGACCCTCTTTGTGGTGGACGCCATGACTGGTCAAGACGCCGTGAATACTGCGAAAGAGTTTAATGATCGCCTTGATTTTGATGGAGTGATTTTGACTAAACTGGATGGTGATGCTCGCGGTGGTGCTGCTCTTAGTATCCGTTCTGTAGTGCAAAAACCAATTAAGTTTATCGGTACTGGTGAGAAGATGGATGCGTTGGATGTATTCCATCCATCTCGTATGGCAGATCGTATTTTGGGTATGGGTGACGTGGTATCACTCGTAGAGCGTGCACAAGAGCAATATGACGAAGAGGAGGCACGTCGCATCAGTAAGAAGATTGCAAAGAACCAGTTTGATTTCAATGACTTTCTCTCGCAATTAGCTCAAATCAAGAAGATGGGTTCCATGAAGGATCTTATAGGTATGATTCCTGGTATGGACAAAGCATTAAAGGGTGTAGAGGTAAGCGATGATGCGTTCAAGCCAATCGAAGCTATTATCTCTTCGATGACTCCAGCCGAGCGCGCTAACCCTTCGCTTCTTAATGGTAGTCGTAAGAATCGTATTGCCAAAGGTTCTGGAACTAGTATTGTGGAGGTAAACCGCTTCCTCAAACAGTTTGAGCAAACGAGCAAGATGATGAAAAAGATGCAGCAATTCCAAGGGATGCGTCGTCGTTAATATGCCGTTAGAAATTTCTAAACCGCAAAGTACCTGAACAATCAAACATATGACCGTAAAAGAGATCTTTGATCTGCGTCGCGAGGGTAGGATAGAGGAAGCCTACAATGCCATTTTGCCGATGTATCGTGTGCATCATGGCAAATATACAAGCCTAGCGATGTTTTGGTGTGCGGTAGATATGATGAACTTATTGCTGTCGCGTGCGGTAGATAATAGTGAAAATTCGCTAAATGCTCTTGCAGAAGCAGAAAAAATATACATGAGCCTGCAACGTCTGTGTCCGAAGATCATGGACGATTCTGGCTCATGTCATCAAGCTGTGCTTAATTTAGGAGAAGCACTGAAATCTACTCGTATACGGGTAAATGAATAGCGTTTATCTTTCGTAAGTTGCTATATTCCCTTCTGATTCTTGTACGCTGACTTTGTAGCAGTTTTCTACATGATCGCAAATCCATCGTGCGATATTTTCTGAGGATGGATTTACATCTAGTACCTCATTGATGTATTTGTGATCAAAAGTTTCTTTCACAATACGTTTAATATGTGTAAAATCAGTCACCATACCATCTTCGTTCAGTTCTTCTGATTTACAATAAACAGTCACGACAAAATTATGTCCGTGCAATGCTTCGCATTTGCTCTCATAACTTAGATGCAGATTGTGCGCAGCAGAGATGGTTATTCGTTTTTCTACGTAGTACATATTCTTTGTTTATAAACTCTAAACTAAAATACGCCCCCACCATGTGGAGGCGTATTTTTGTATTCAGACTGGATTACTCAGCAGCCTCTTCTGCTTCTTTCTTTGCAGCTTTCTTAGTAGTCTTCTTTGCTGGTTTCTCTTCAGCAGCCATAGAAGCCTTCAAGTCAGCCAATACGCTCAAGTCGCCGAGAGTAGTTTTCTCCATCTTTGGCAACTCTGGTTGTGCCTCTTTCTTTGGAGCAGCTTTAGCCTCTTTTACAGGAGCTTCTTTGCGCTCTTCCCAAGTGCGGAGGTGAGAAAGGAGGATACGTTTAGCATCACGGTTGAACTCAATTACCTTGAAATTCATCTCATCACCTACAGCTACAGGGCTCTTGTCCTCTTTTTGGAGGTGACGAGCAGTGCAGTAACCTTCTACACCATCTTCGAGTACAACTACAGCACCTTTGTCAGTAACCTCTGCTACTTTACCAGCAACAACAGTATCTACGCCGTACTTAGCAGCCAACTCTTCCCATGGGTTCTCCTCCAATTGCTTGTGACCGAGAGAGAGACGACGGTTCTCTTTGTCGATTTCGAGAACAGCAACCTCGATCTCAGCACCGATTTGGGTGAACTCATTTGGATGTTTGATCTTCTTGGTCCAGCTCAAGTCGCTGATGTGGATCAAGCCGTCAACGCCTTCTTCGATTTCAACAAATACACCAAAGTTGGTGAAGTTGCGAACCTTAGCAAAGTGACGTGTACCAACAGCATACTTGGTGTCGATGTTCTCCCATGGATCGTTCTTGAGTTGTTTCAAACCGAGAGACATCTTGCGCTCGTCGCGATCGAGAGTCAATACTACAGCCTCTACTTCGTCTCCTACTTTCAAGAAGTCATTTGCAGAACGCAAGTGTTGGCTCCAGCTCATTTCGCTTACGTGGATCAAGCCCTCTACACCAGGAGCAACCTCTACGAATGCTCCGTAGTCAGCCATAACAACAACTTTACCACTGATCTTATCACCTACCTTCAAATCTGCGTTCAAAGCCTCCCATGGGTGAGCGGTCAATTGCTTCAAGCCGAGAGCAATGCGCTTCTTCTCATCATCGAAGTCAAGGATAACAACGTTGATCTTGTCACCTTCTTTGAGCAACTCGTTAGGATTGCTAACGCGACCCCAGCTCAAGTCGGTAATGTGGATCAAACCGTCTACGCCACCGAGATCCATGAATACACCGTATGCCATGATAGCTTTAACGGTACCCTCAAGTACTTGACCTTTCTCCAAGTGAGAGATGATCTCTTTCTTTTGAGCCTCAATTTCAGCTTCAATCAACGCTTTGTGAGATACTACTACATTGCGGAAATCAGGATTTACCTTAACAATCTTGAATTCCATAGTTTTTCCTACGAATACATCGTAGTCGTGGATAGGTTTAACGTCGATTTGGCTACCTGGCAAGAATGCCTCTGTACCCAAAATGTCAACAATCATACCGCCCTTAGTACGGCATTTGATGTAACCCTTAACCACTTCATTGTTGTCCAGAGCTTCGTTCACGCGATCCCAACTACGAGCAGCGCGAGCCTCTTTGTGAGAAAGTACCAATTGACCTTTTTTGTCTTCTTGGCTCTCTACATAAACTTCTACTTTGTCACCAACTTTCAAATCAGGATTGTAGCGGAACTCAGCAGCAGGTACGATACCATCTGACTTGTAACCTACGTTTACTACTACCTCGCGTTTGTTGATAGACATAACGGTACCTTCAACAACTTCGTTGTCTTTGATTGCGCTGAGGGTCTCGTCATACTTTTTGAGTAATTCTTCGTTTTGTGTGCCTTTGCTTTCGTTCTCAAATGCATCCCAGTCGAAGTTCTGGAGTGAAAGATTTTCTGCCATTTTTAGCAATTTTTGTGGAAAGTCTTTGGATACACACTCTATTAAATACATGTGTGTGCGCATTGAGCTTTCCGTTAATAGTTAAACAATAAAAATACGCTTTTTTCTCGTGCGAGTATGTAATACCCGCAAAAAAGCGTGCAAAGGTACGAAAAAAAAAAGAAATGGACAAGAAAAAACGTAAAAAGTTTACTTTTTAGTTGATTTTTCGTTGATTACTTCGTATTTCAGTTGATGAAATGTCAAAATATGGTGCATCTCGTAATATTTTTATGGAGTCAGATACTAAGACTTGGTTGGTGTTGCAATGACGACGGGGGTATACGAAAATGCGGTAATGATTCAGAATGTATTGGTAATCACGCCACTTGTGAAAGATATCTAAATTATCTTCTCCGATGATTACTGTAAATTCATGTTGAGGGTACTTTAGAGTGAGCTCTCGTAAAGTGTTTGCGGTATAACTCGGACGAGGGAGATGAAACTCGAAATCTGATACAACGATGCCCGTGATATCAGAAGTGGCTTCTTTTGCGGCATTTAATCTAATAGTTTCGTCTATTAATATATTCTTATCTTTTAGAGGGTTGCTGGGCGATACCATTAGCCATACTTCGTCCAAATCGGTGTTGGCGATTACCCATTTAGCTAACCCGATATGTCCAAAGTGTATCGGGTTAAAAGATCCTCCGTAGATACCAATTTTCATTGAACGAGTTTGTCTAATTCTGCTTTTGCTTTTGCCAAATCATCGTTGACGATGATATGATCAAAATATGGTGCATCAGCCATTTCTATTTCGGCTTTGGCAAGACGTTTTTGTATCATCTCTTCGCTTGTGTCGCCACGACCGTGTAGGCGGCGTGATAACTCTTCCACCGAAGGTGGGGCAATAAAAATGCCCAATGCTTCTTCTCCAAATATACGCTTTAAGTTAATTCCTCCTTTTACATCAATGTCAAATACGATGGTACGTCCAGCAGATTGTATACGAGTGATTTCTGATTTCAATGTACCATAATATAAGCCTTCGTACACTTGCTCGTATTCGATAAAATCATTCTTCTGAATATGTTGCTCGAACTCTTCCCGAGTAATGAAGTAATATTCTTTACCGTGCTGCTCCGCGCCGCGTGGAGCGCGGGTAGTGGCGGAGATGGATAATTCGTATTTACCTGGGTAAGTAGTTAATAGATGCTTAACCATTGTTGATTTGCCAGAACCGCTGGGGGCACAAAGGATGATAATCATACGCTCTTTGGGTGTTTGTAATTTTTTTCTGCAAAAGTACTAAAAATATCGCATATATGCAAATACTAGGCTGCTTTTTCTGTAAAAAATATGAAAAATGCAATTCGAAAATCATAATTCATTATTCAAAAATTAGAGTCAAAAGAATAGAATATTTGTAAAAAAATGAAAAAAAGAGGAAAAATATTTGTGTATATGAAAAAAAAGTTGTAATTTTGCACGATTTTTCGCGTGTAGTAGGTGGACGTTTGGGGTGAAAACACGCGTATTGTGCTGTTGATTAATGAGTTATGTGGGTTGAATGAGGGGATTTAATACAAGAAATAAACTAAAATACTAAATAAAATGTCAAAAATTTGTCAAATTACCGGCAAGAAAGCCATGGTAGGATGCAATGTGTCACACTCAAAGCGCCACACAAAGCGTACATTTGATGTGAACTTGTTCCACAAGAAGTTCTACTGGGTAGAACAAGATGCATGGATCATGCTGAACGTGAGTGCAGCTGGTCTCAGAACAATTAACAAAATCGGACTTGATGCAGCTCTCAAGCAAGCAAGTGCGAAAGGGTACATTAAAATTTACGAATGCTAAGGAGGAATCGTTATGGCAAAGAAAAGTAAAGAAGCACGAGTACAAGTAATTCTTGAGTGCACAGAGCACAAGGCCAGCGGTATGCCAGGAACTTCGCGTTACATTACAACGAAGAACCGCAAAAACACTCCTGATCGTTTGGAGTTGAAAAAGTACAATCCGATCTTGAAAAAGTACACCGTACACAAAGAGATCAAGTAATTAACACCTAAATTAAGAAAGGCTTAGAACTATGGCAAAGAAAGCGGTCGCTACATTGCACACTGGTAACGCAGGTCGTAACCACACTAAGTGCATCAAGATGGTGAAGAGCCCTAAAACGGGTGCTTACATCTTCCAAGAAGAGATTGTTGAAAACGACAAAGTTGCTGCTTACTTCAAGTAAGATTCGCAATACAATTCTTTAAAAAAAGCATGCTAAATTTGGTAGTATGCTTTTTTTTTTATATCTTTGCAGACGAATTTGTGAATACAAGAAGGAAGTTGGACTATTGAGGTGGATAAAATACTAGTAATGACAATGTTAGGAATTATTATTAATCCAAAATCAGGCAAAAAGGCTTTTCGTGCGCAACGATTATATTTGTGGCGATTACTCAAGGCGCGTCGCGAACCTTTTGTCTATCGTGTGACCAAATATGAGAACCATGCTATTGAACTTGCTAGAGAGTTAGTGGAGGAGAAAGGGTGCACTAAGATTCTTATATTGGGCGGCGATGGAACGCTCAGTGAAGTTATTAATGGTATAATGCGAGCTGATTTAACGCCTGAGCAGCGTGCAAATATACAATTTGGACTTATGCCGCGTGGTACGGGTAACGATTTTGCGCGCCACTGGGGACTAACAAAGGATTTCAGACGCTCGTTGGATATCTTTTTTCAGGGGCATTCTAAGCCAATTGATGTGGGATGTGTAACATACTGGAGGAATAATATACCACATCATCGCTATTTTATTAATTCACTAGGATTTGGCTTTGATCCGTTGGTGTGTAGAATGGCAAATCAATTGAAATACTATATTGGTAGTCATAGTATTAACTATTTCTTTGCGCTTTTTGGTGCATTAATCAAGTATAAACCCCAACACGTACGCTTGGATGTAAAAGGTAAATCTAAGTTTGAAGGTAAGTTGTTTGTTGCTGCTGTTTCCAATGGTTCATATGTGGGTGGTGGTATGCGACTCAATCCAGAGGCTGATCCTTGTGATGGACAGTTGCATGCGATATTCCTGACACCGCCAACCTTAAAGCAGATTGCGAAAGCAGTGTCTAAGTTGTTTAATGGAAAATTGCATGAATTACCTTTCGTGCATGCTGTGATGGCAGATGAAATGTTGGTACATACCAAACAATACCAAGCTTTCGAGGCTGATGGTATTGTTATGGATATTTCAGGCCCTTGTCAAGTAAGTTGCATGAAACATGCGTTGCAGATGATTGTTCCGAAAGAGCATTTATAAGCTGGACGCAAACTCCTCTGCTTCAGATAGTTGGGCGATTTTCCCAACGTCCATCATACGGTAATTCTCAGGGATGTATGCCTTGAGAATTTCTTTTTCTGCGATGTGTAGGTATAAATCGATGAGTGAGAATTTATCTCCTTTCTGATTGGCAAACTCATCCATGTAATCAAATATTCGCGGACTAAGAATCTGCATACCAGAAAATGCTAATTTTTTTAGTTTCTCGCCTTTCGCCTCTTCGCCGAATAGTCTTTTTGCTTCTTCCCCCTTAACTTCTCCTGTGGCAATGTTCGTCCATCCGCATAGTCTATTGGTATCATCAAATAGTAAGTATCGTTGAGTTTCTCGCTCACTTACTACTACCACGCCCATCTCCTTGGGGGTGTATGTATTCACAAGGTTTGGGATGTCAATATTCGACAAAATGTCCACATTGCAGACAAGGATTCCTTCTCCTGAACTTCTGAACTCTTGAATTCCTGAACTCAATAATGTTTCCGCCTTTCTAAGTCCCCCGCCTGTCTCTAGCAACATATCACGTTCGTCGCTTACCTTAATGTCGCATCCAAAGTTGTTGTGTTGCTTCAGATATTCAATAATCATATCAGGGAAATGGTGTACATTTATCACGATATCTGTGATACCAGCTCGCTTGAGTTGCTCTATTTGCCATTCTAATAAGGTCTTACCTGCTAATGGCACCAATGCTTTCGGTATATTATCGGTCAGCGGTTTGAGACGTGTACCCAAACCTGCTGCAAAAATCATGGCTTTCATGTTTGTCCTGCGGATTAAAATAATGACTCCGTTTGATGTTACTGGTTTGCAAAATTACTATTTTTTTTCGACATAACCAAATATTTAATAAAATATTTGCGGATGTGCAGAAAAATCATTACCTTTGCGCGAATTTTTGTAAATATTAAAACGATATGAATATGAAAAGACTCTTTTTTGTAATCAGCATCATGCTTGTGCTTGTTGGACAAACGATGGCGATGCCTGCATTTGCTGAGAAATTTAAAGGCGCACGTGAGTGGACGTTTGGGAGTGATAAATCTGTAACCTCATTGTTCGCTCCTCGTGCAAAGGCTAATGCCAAGGTAGGTCCTGTAGAGAATTATGGCTTTATTAGCGCTCCAGATGGTTCAATGTGGACATATACTGCATCTTTCCAAGTGGAAAATAGTACTTATACACAGGTTACTTTGAATGTGTATGATAATCAGAAGAATCTGGTAGGTACTATTATTGATTCGCTCAATCTCAATGATTCCCTAGTAACAGGTGTTAACCAAGCAGAGATCAATCCGTTGGTTACCCAAAAATTCTTCAACAACGATGCACAATATGAGATCATGCTCTTTTTGCATGCTCAGACAAAAGATTATGAAGGACGTTATCTGAATCATATTTTCTCAATTGCATCTGGAGATACTGTTACTCAGCCAGTTATGGTGGTTGAAGGGCGTCAAGTATATGCGCAGAATATAGGTGATTATAATGAAAACTATGTGATGGTGTTTGCGCGTGATAGTGCTCGCAACTCTAGTAATTACACACTCTGCTATGATATACGTCGCAAGGCAGTATATGGCGATGGCGTGCACCATACCTTCCGTGTCCCTTACGCTAATATTGCGGCATTGACCGATTTGCAACCTATTTTCATGTTTAAGAATGGCAAGCAACTTAACTATGTCTTGCAGCAATATGAGAAGCCATATTTCGACGCCTCTGTTCCTATGGATCAAGATCCTGTAGTTAATCCAGATAATAATTTGGTAATCACATACTTGAACCAAACTTTTGATACTTTGTATACGACGAAAGTTCCTATCGTACAAGATGAGAATGCTAAACTTCTTTATACATTCCCTTCTATTGGTACACTCAATGGAATGGATGATATTCTTTTGAATCAAAACGGTGGAACGGCTCCTGCATATGTAGTGACGATGGAAAAGTACAACCTAGAGTCTGATGGATCATTGTGCTCTTTCTATGTATATGATGCTCAGGGAAATGTGTTGGGAACCATAGCTGAGAATACAGCAGGTCGTTTAATGATGAGCCCAATTACGGGATGTGAGAAGCAATGGCTTTTCTTGAAAGATGAAGATGAAGGCAAATTCCTCTTTGTAGATGTTCCTTCATGTAAGAAGGTGTTGGAGATGTCCATTTACCTAGAGGATGGTAGTGTACTTTCTCAAAATATTGATCGTGTACCGGTAGGTGATGCTTATCAATATGTTGTAGCTCTTTTGCAAGGCGATAGTGAGAAAGATGGCTCTGTTACTCAGCGAATTGCATGGATTGGAACCTCTGGTAAATTGCATCACTACGATAAAGTTAATCTAGGAAAGTACATTGAGGCAGCCAACGTAAATATTGATGCTTCTGTGCTCAATCCATGGTTATTTAATACGGATGACGCGCGCGAATATATGGTATTAGTGAAGCGTTATAATCCTGATAACACCAGTGATAAAGAAACGGCTTTGCTTATCTGTAATACCGAAGGGGAGATTTTGCTTGATTATGGAAAAAATGCTGAGATGGGTGGCAATATCAATATGGTGTATGTACTCAATGGAGGAAATTCTAAACTCGTTTGCGTCTATGTGAATGGCAATAATCTAACACTCAATTACACAGATTTGCCTCTCAATACGCCAACGCTCAATGGAAAGGGTACTCCAGAAAATCCATATCAATTAGCTACGGCGGGTGATTTTATGCTTATTGATAAAAATCCTAATGCTTACTATGAAGTAGTTGATGATATCGATTTCTTGGGAACGCCGTTTGAGGGTATGCGTCAGCCATTCTATGGAGTGCTAAATGGAAAGAATCATGTGCTCAGTAACTTGTTGTTGATTGGTGGAGGATTGTTCTCTGAAGTTAAAGACTCTGTGACTATCAAGGATTTGCGATTTAGTAAACCAGTACTGGTTCTCTCTGAGAATAATAAAAATGCAGCGGGTATACTTGCTAATGCGATGCAAGGTGGTATCTCTGATGCGGGGGTGAATATTAGTGCTACTTTGAGCAATATTCACATGCTTAATCCTCATATCAAGGCCTATGGTTATACCGAGCAAGTGGGTTCTCTCTTGGGGGAAGCTTCGTTGTTCCTTGATATAAATGAGTGTTCAGTGACTGATGCTGAGATTTATGCTCCACAAGCTCATGTTGGTGGTTTGGTTGCTAAGGTTGCTACTGCTTCTTCCATCCATGCTTCTGCTTTTGGTGGTGTGATAGAGGCTGGCGGTCTTGTTGGAGGTATTGCGGCGGAGATTAGTAGTGATAATCCAATCTATGATTGCCATGTCAATGCTGATATTCAGGCAAATAACGCGATAGGTGGTATTGTTGGATTTAGCGCTCGATCTACCATTTTCAACTGCTTTGCTGAAGGTACATTGACATTGAATCCATCTTCCAAAAATGGTAAAGTAGGTGGTATTGTGGGTGAAATAGAAACAGATGCAGTTGGTATGGATAGTACGATTGTGCTCCAAAACTGTCTTGTCGGCCTCAATTCTATATCTGCTCCAGAGGGTGCAGATGTGATTGTACACCGTGTGGCTGGTTTCACAAGCTGCAATAACTACGAGTACGATTGGGATCATGTTGATTGGAGCAAGCCACAAGAGGAATGGCCACGTCTTTATTATGGCGAGGAGAAGTTTATCAAAAATAATTATGTTATCTCCGAACTAGCTGCAATGGATTCTACAGTTGCTCTCGCAGATACTACAACCGAGGGCGCCAATATTACATGGGCTGAACTTACTACTGAGTGGCTTTCCGAGCATGGCTACCAATTAGGCGATAGCGTAGCTGCTCCTTGGGAGTTAGGCGAAGAGATGTTGCAAATCTGGTACGAGGGCGAGATTGATATTCCAGATGCTCTTGAAAATGTGGTAATTGGCGAAAACATCACAATTGAGAATGGTCTCTTGAATACCAATGGAAAGCTTTCTGTATATACTTTGAGCGGAACCTTAGTTCTGCAAGGCAATGGACAGATTGATACCACTTTGCTCAACCAGGGGGTGTATATTGTGACGATCACGAATCAATCTGAACGATCTGCACTCAAACTGCTTGTACCTTAAGTACTTACGTCTTATATACCAAAAAAGCCGCTCTTTTGGGCGGCTTTTTTGGTATCTCATTTAACCTCTTTTAGCGATAATTGAATTCTCCCGCGCGCGCGATCTATATCTATTACGCGTACGCGTACGTGTTGGTGTAAGCTAACCACTTCATTAGGGTTGCTAATGCGGCGTGATGCCATTTCTGAGATATGGATCAAGCCATCTTTGTGTACGCCAATATCACAAAACGCACCAAAATTGGCGATGTTAGTGATGATACCAGGTAACACCATACCCACCTGTAGGTCATCAATCGTATGAACACCCTCGTCAAAATGAAATTCGACAATGTTTTCGCGGGGATCGCGACTAGGTTTTTCCAGCTCCTGCAGAATGTCAGTTAGGGTAGGGATACCTACTTTATCGGTTACATATCTTTGTAAGTCAATCTGTTGCCTCAGAGAAGCATCACTCATCAAATCTTTGATTGTGCAGCGCAAATCCTTAGCCATACGTTCCACAATGCCATAACTTTCTGGGTGAACAGCAGAGTTATCCAAAGGCATAGACGAACCGGTTACGCGTAAGAATCCTGCTGCTTGTTCGTAGGTTTTTGCACCCATCTTAGGAACCTTCAGAAGCTCTTTTCTACTCGTAAAGGCACCATTTTCGCTACGATAATTGACAATGTTTTGTGCCAAAGTGGGGCCTAAACCTGAAATATATGTCAAAATATGCTTGCTCGCAGTGTTCACATCCACTCCTACGTGGTTAACCACACTCTCTACGGTTTGCTTTAGGCTCTCGCTCAGACGTGTTTGATTCACGTCGTGTTGGTATTGACCTACTCCAATCGACTTAGGATCTATTTTTACCAACTCTGCCAGCGGATCCATCAAGCGTCTGCCAATAGATACCGCGCCACGAACAGTCACATCCTCGTTCGGAAACTCCTCGCGGGCGGTTTTGCTTGCTGAATAGACCGAAGCGCCACTCTCACTCACAACAAATACTTGGGGGGGATTAGGATGGTCGTCCTTAATGCTTAGTTCTTGATTCTCAATAGCATACCGTACCATTTGTTCGCATTCGCGCGAAGCGGTACCATTGCCAATGGCGATGGCCTCAATCTGATATTGAGCAATCAACTCTTGCAGAATCTTGCTCGAACTCACATGGTTAACGAATACTACGGTGTGATGCAATAAATCTCCTTGTGCGCTGAGTATCACGGTCTTACAGCCTGTGCGAAAGCCTGGATCTAGTGCCAACACGCGCTTCTGACCGAGGGGGGACTCCAGCAGCAACTGGCGCAAGTTGGACGCAAATACACGAATAGCCTCATCGTCCGCCTTCTCCTTGCTCATGGCTGCAAACTCCGTTTCTATCGCTGGCTTGAGCAAACGTTTATAGCTGTCCTCCATCGCCAACTCTACCTGATAAGAACTCTCGCTCTCGTTCTTCAAAAAGATGCGTGCCAACTTGTCCAAGGATTTTTCGCTGTCTGGAGATATATCCACACGGATAAAACCTTCTGATTCCGCTCTCCGAATGGCCAACAACCTATGAGAACTAATCCGCTTGAGAGGCTCCTGCACTGCAAAATAGTCGCGATATTTTTGTGATTCTTCAGCTGATTCTTTGCCTTTTACCACTTTGGTGGTTAGTAGGGCAGAATAAGAGAACTCACGACGAATACTGTTTCTGGCTTGTTCGGATTGGCTAATCCACTCGGCTATGATATCCCGTGCACCCTGCAATGCTGCCTCGCGCATATCACCTAATCGCCTAATCGCCTCATCGCCTTCTCGCATTTGAGCGAAAATAGACTTCGCCAGAGGCTCATAACCTTGTTCGCGAGCTACATCTGCCCGAGTTTTGCGGTGGGGTTTGTACGGCAGGTAGATATCTTCCAACTCTCTCATCTCCCAACATTGCTCAATACGTTGGCGAAGATCTGAGTTTAGCTGTCCTTGATCTTCGAGGGTTTTTAGAATAGTCGATTTGCGATCATCGAGCTCTAGATAACGTCGATATTCCTCTGCAATTGCTCCTATCTGTACCTCGTCAAGACTACCAGTCTGTTCTTTGCGATAACGAGCAATAAAAGGTATGGTCGCATTTTCATTCAGCAAACCAATAGTGGCTGCCACTTGCTTGACACCTACACCTATTTTATTAGATATTAAGCCAAAATATTCCATATGATACATCTAATTTGCCTGCAAAGGTATAAAAATAAATTCAATTATACAAAATTCTTAATTCAAAATTCATAATTCTTAATTAACTCTTAGTGATTAGTTAGTGATTAGTTAGTTATTCAGCTACCTTTACGCTATTTCAGCCGCATGGTTCACCGACAAACCTCGTGGGTTTGGAGGTAGAGCGGAGGTGTCGAGTGCCCAATGTCGCAACGCGACAGTCATTGCACGAGACTTCCGAACGCGAAGTATCTGCTAGAACGATAAACGGTCTAATGTTATTTTAATTTTCGTTTTCAATAATTTTTTTTAAAAAAAATCACAAAAATATTTGCACAATTAAAAAAAAAATACTACCTTTGCAAACGTTTTCGGAGAACAACGAAATTAACAAACAACCAATTAATATTTTTATTAACCATTTAAATCATTTTTTTATGAAAAAATTTACTTTCTTATTCGCTGCTATGATGGCATGCGCTACAATGTTTGCTGAGAATCCAGTGATCACTTGTGACTCTTTGTGGAATGAGTTCAAACCTTATTTCAATGAGTTTTATAGTCTCAACCGTTCAGATCAAACTATTGACAATGCTATGACATTCTGGAATAGTGGTGTTGATGCTGATGCGAAGATTATGACTAGCGAGGATTCTAGATATAAATGGTTGGGTGATTTCATCCAAGAGGTTTCTACTGCAGGTGGTGTTGTTATCGAAAGCGAAGCTCAATGGCGTTCTGCTTTGTGGGCATTCTTGAACGGTACACAACGTACTTCTTGGCCAGCTTCTGCTGATTTTACAGGTGTTAATGATCCTGCAGTTTGGAACGAGTTGTACTACGCTAACATGCCAGCTGCTCCTGAGACTCCATCTGCAGTTGAGAACACTACTGTAGCTGTTAAGGCTCAAAAGATCATCCGCAACGGTCAAGTTTTGATGGTTCGCGATGGCAAGACCTTCAACATGATGGGTGTAGAGGTTAAGTAATTTTCAATAGAAATTATTTACAATACCTAGAGAGTGCTTCGGCACTCTCTTTTTTTTACATATAAGTCGCTCTTGTTGCTTGATTTGCAATAAAAACTACGTTTTTCTTGCATATATCTATTTTTTTTTGTACCTTTGTAGGCTAAATAGTTTTTGCTGCTAACTAAAGTCGTAAATAGAAAAATATAATTAACATATGAATATATCGTACAATTGGCTTAAACGCTACATCGCGTTGAATGATTCCGCTGAAGAAGTGGCTAAGATATTGACTTCCATCGGTTTGGAAGTTGGTAAAGTGGAAGAAGTACAAACCATTAAGGGAGGTTTGGAAGGTCTTGTCGTGGGGGAAGTGATCACTTGTGTAGATCATCCTAATTCGGATCACCTACATATAACAACTACCCGTGTGGCTCCAGATGCAGAACCTCTGCAAATCGTTTGTGGAGCTCCAAATGTGGCTGCAGGACAGAAGGTTATAGTGGCAACAGTTGGAACGGTACTATATGATGGCGATGAGAAATTTACTATCAAGAAAGGAAAAATCCGTGGTGAAGAGTCTCTAGGTATGATTTGTGCTGAGGATGAGATAGGCGTTGGTACAAGCCACGATGGAATCATGGTCTTGCCTGCAGATACTCCTGTGGGTATGCCTGCCAAAGAGTATTTTGGCGTAGAGGATGACACCCTTATCGAAGTAGATATTACGCCAAACCGTGCAGATGCGGCTAGCCATTACGGTGTGGCTCGAGATTTATATGCATATTATCAAGCACATGGTCAAAACATCGAGCTTACCAAACCATCTGTGGAGGATTTTACAGTAGCTAATGATGAACTTCCAATTGAAGTAGTGGTAGAGAATCAGGACGATTGTCCTCGTTATACTGGCGTGAGTATTAAGGGAGTAACTATCAAAGAGTCACCAGATTGGCTGAAGAAAGCTTTATCAACAATCGGTATTCGTCCTATTAATAATGTGGTGGATGCAACCAATTTCGTGCTTCATGAGATGGGGCAAGCACTGCACTCTTTTGATGCAGATAAGATCAAAGGAAATAAGGTGGTTGTGAAAAATGCGGATGAAGGCCAGAAATTTGTAACGCTGGATGGTGTAGAACGCACGTTATCTGCTGCTGATTTGATGATCTGCAATGCTGAGGAGCCTATGTGTATCGCAGGTGTCTTTGGAGGACAAGATTCAGGTATTACAGAAACAACTAAAAATGTATTCCTTGAGAGTGCATACTTCAATCCTGTTACTATCCGTAAGACAGCTCGACGTCATCAGTTATCCACCGACGCTAGTTTCCGCTATGAGCGTGGTTGTGATCCTAATAACACCTTATATATATTGAAGCGTTGCGCATTGCTGATCCAAGAGGTTGCAGGGGGAGAGATCGCTATGGAAGTAACTGATATCATCAATAGCCCATCGCCAATAGCTAATTGCCCATTTGATCCATTCCCTGTAGAATTGCATATCGATCGCGTAAACGGATTGATAGGTAAGGAGTTAGGTGAGGAATTGATCGAGAGTATTCTCTGTGCTTTGGAAATGAATGTGGAGAGCAAAGAGGGTAACGTATGGCAAATAGGTGTACCTCGTTATCGTGTAGATGTACAACGTGAGTGCGATGTGGTGGAAGATATCCTACGTATTTATGGTTACAACAATGTAGAGTTCCCTGAAAAGCTCAACACATCTCTCAGTTACAATCCAAAGCCTAATCCGGTAGCACTGCAGATTCGTTTATCAGAGCAATTGACTGCTCAAGGATTCAATGAGATACTTAACAACTCATTAACTAAAATGAGTTATTATGAGGCATTGGAAACATATTCTTTAGATACTTGTGTTAAAATTATGAATCCGCTGAGCCAAGATTTGGGTGTAATGCGTCAGACTTTGCTCTTCGGTGGATTGGAGAGTATCCAACGTAATGCCAATCGTAAGAACGCCGATTTAAAGTTCTATGAGTTTGGCAATTGCTATCACTATGATGCTCAGAAGATTGCCACTCGTCAGGAAAAAGATCCACATTGGGTATATGATCCATTATACGCATATAATGAGGAACCACACTTGGCGTTATGGATAACTGGTAACAAGACTGCACAATCTTGGATAATGAAAGAGGAAAAGACCAGTTTCTATCAACTTCACGCCTATGTAGCCAATGTTCTTCGCCGTTTGGGTGTTACCTATCGCCTCGTTGCATTATCGCCAAATGAACTCTATGACGATGGTATGGCTATTCTTGCTACAAATGGTAAGCAGATAGGTGTGATCGCTCTTGTGGCTAAGAAGCAACTTAAAGCTTTTGATATTGATAATCCTGTATATTATGCAGATTTAGATTGGAATATGTTGCTTCGTTTGCATAAGCAATACAAGCCAGTAATTAATGACTTGCCTAAGTTCCCTGAAGTTAAACGTGATTTTGCGCTTTTGGTTGACAAATCGGTTAAGTTTGCAGATCTTGCACAGGCAGCTATGGCCGCTGAGAAGAAACTTCTCAAGCAGGTTAATCTGTTTGACGTATATGAAGGCAAGAACCTAGAAGCTGGCAAGAAGAGTTATGCGTTGTCATTCATTCTTCAAGATACAGAGAATACGCTGAAAGACAAGCAGATAGAAGCTATTATGGCAAAACTGCTCAAGATTTTCGAGGAGAAATTTGACGCAAAACTGAGATAAGAGGCGGTCTATATATGACGTATCAGGAATATATACAAGAACAGCAAACAGCATTCGCCGAGGAGCACTCGGACGGATGCTGTTTCGTTGAAAATCAAGCCGAAGGAGTATTTGTTCGTGGACACTAAACAATGATGATCCGTCCCTCTAGATATAGTGACATTGGCGATTTGCTTGATATTTTTGCTCATGCGAGAGCGCAAATGCTTTTGGATGGAAATCCTACCCAATGGGGTGATGGCTATCCAGCTCGAGAGCAGATCGAGCTAGATGTGGAACAGGGTGTGAGTTATGTGATTGAACAGAATGGGGTATTGTGTGGAACATTTGTTTTTATAAAGGGAGATGATCCTACCTATGCCGTCATAGAGAATGGTCAATGGATAGACGATGTGTTGCCTTACGGAACAATTCATCGAATAGCCTCTAATGGGAAATCTAAAGGTATATTCCGTGTTGTATTAGACTGGTGCTCAGTGCGTTGCAATAATATTCGTATTGATACTCATCAAGCTAATAGCAGAATGATTTATCTAATCGAACAAGCAGGATTTAACTATTGTGGAATAATTTATACGCGCAATGCATCACCACGCGTTGCATATCAAAGGATAAAGGAATGAACATAGCTGTTTTTGCTTCAGGTAATGGGACTACTCTGCAAACATTGATAGAAAAGCAGGTTACTTATGACTATAAAATCGCATTGCTGCTGAGCAACCGCGACTGCTATGCTCTTACACGAGCTGAGCAGAATAATATAGATACTATGTTATCTAAAGATTGGGTAGAAATAGATAATCTGTTGATTCATAATAACATACAGCTAATAGTTCTAGCTGGTTTCCTTGCTATTATACCTCAATGGTTTTGCGAGAAGTGGGATAAACGTATCATCAATATACACCCCTCGTTGTTGCCTAGACATGGTGGTAAAGGAATGTATGGCATTCGTGTTCAGGAGGCAGTATTAGCGGCAGGGGATAAAGTGGCTGGTTGTACTGTACACTTTGTAAGTGCGGAAATTGATGGTGGATGTATTATTGCGCAATCATCTGTAAATGTGGAAGAAACGGATACTCCAGAAACTCTAGCAGAACGAGTACAGGAACAGGAGAAGATACTCTTACCACGTATTATTGGTGAATTATCTAACAAAAACTATGAGTGAACATCTGAGTAAAGCACAAATCAAATGGGTACGCAGCCTGCAACAGAAAAAGTTTCGTGATGAGTTAGGACTTTTTGTGGCAGAAGGAATCAAATGTGTGAATGAGTTACGTGGCGCATTTGACTTGGTTTTGCTTGTGACGCCAGAGAATGCCACTCCCATGGAGATTGAACAGATGTCTTCTTTGCGTACGCCACAGGGTGTGATCGGAGTCTTTCGCAAACGTCCTATCATTCAACCTTCAACTTTCGATATGCAACACCCATCTATCTCCCTTGCCCTCGATGGAGTACAGGATCCTGGTAACCTAGGTACTATTATTCGAACTTGCGATTGGTTTGGAATACATGATATTTGTTGTTCTCGCGATACAGCAGATTGCTATAATCCCAAAGTGGTTCAAGCTACAATGGGAGCTTTAGCACGTGTTCGAGTACATTATGTAGATTTATCGACTGTGTTGGAAGATAGAAAGCAGCAAGGAACTCCCATTTACGGTACATTACTTGAAGGCGGTAATATGTATGAACCAAATGCCATTCCAGACAAGGCGAACGGAATCATAGTTATGGGAAATGAAGGAAATGGTATTTCTGCTGCAATACGACCATTGATTACTCATCCTTTGCTTATCCCTTCTTATCCAGCAGATACTCTTACCTCTGAAAGTTTGAATGTAAGTATTGCCACAGCAATAGTATTAGCTGAATTTCGAAGGAAATGAAATATTAAATAACTTTTTTATAGCCGACCATGAAAAAACTATCTTTACTATTGTGTTTAATTTGCACATTCTCTCAAGCATATGCTTGGAAACCTTTGTTTGCAGGACATCGCGGTAGTCTTCGCGGAGTGGAAAATACGGAAGAGGCATTTATGAACGGCATTAATTTCTACAAATACACTGGGCTAGAAATTGATGTGAAAACCACTAGTGATGGTCATTGTGTTTGTTGGCATGATGATGATCTAAAGCGTGTAGGACATGAGGGAGTTACTATTGCAGGAAGCACATTGGAGGCTCTTCAGAAATTGACACTTACACAAACACGCGATGGAGTAACCTATACCGCTACTTTATGCACGGTGGATCGTTTCTTAGAGATTTGCAAGGAATATAATATATTTCCAATCATTGAATTAAAATGGGCTGGTGGAATCAATAATAATGATATGAGCCGCTTCCCTACGCTATATAAGTTGATTGAGAATCATGGACTTATAGATAAGGCGATCATCTTGACCTCGATGCAAAAATCACTAGAGTATGTACGTACAAATTACCCTGACCTCACATGTCAATATTTATGTTATAGTCTTTCTGCTGCAACCTTAGAATGGTGTACAAAATGGCAAATCCATCCTTCTATCCAAAATGGCGGCTTCGATTTGCTAGATGTTAAGCGTTGTAAGAAAGTGGGATTAAATGTAGGTACATGGACCATCAACAGTCAAGATAATTATCTTAAACATGGAAAGTTAGGTGCCTACATGATGACTTGCGATTATCTACGTCCATATGATATGCCTGAATTAGAAGACATTGATTGGGATAATGTTATTTTGCCAGAAGATACTTCCACAGCTATTCCTGTAGAGTCTATTACCCTTTCAACAAATCATATTGATATGATAGTAGGGGATACTGCATATATAGATGTTACCATTTTACCAGAAAATGCTACCAATCAAAAGATTACTGCTAGAGTGGATGAATATGTTCGTTCATTTGCAACAAAATGTGAAGGGAAACAAGTCTGTATCATTGCTAAAGGAGCGGTAGAAACGACATTAACGGTGCGTTGCGATGGATTGAGTCAATCGTGCAAGATTGTGGTAACGGAAGGTGAGACTCCTGTAGAAAATGTGGTTGCAGATAATCACTCTATACAGAAGGAAATGCTTAATGGTCAGGTACTTATTCGCACGCAGAATCGTACCTATACGCTCCTTGGACAGGAACTGTAGTGTTACGCTAACGCAATAACTTCGTGTTAAGAGTTTACGTAAAATGAAAAAGACGAGGATTATCCTCGTCTTTTTCTATATCTTGCCTTTAGGTAGCAAACTTATCACTTATCACTCATAGTTCGTACCTAACTAACAGCCCGTAGGGCGGTCTATTAGTAAGCATTCATCTGCTCTTTTACGGTCGCTGTGATCATATCGGCAAACTCTTGAACGGTCATTTGACCTTTCTCCTCTGCGCCTTGTTGGCGAACAGATACAAGTCCGAGTTCTGCCTCTTTTTCACCTACGATAAGCATGTATGGGATACGCTTCAACTCGTTGTCACGAATCTTACGTCCGAGCTTCTCGTTGCGGTCATCTACGATGCAGCGTACATCTTGTGCCTCGAGCATCTCTTTCACTTTGTGTGCGTACTCGTTGCTCTTCTCAGAGATTGGCAACACGACAGCTTGATCAGGTGTCAACCACAATGGGAACTTACCTGCGGTATGCTCAATGAGCACAGCTACGAAGCGCTCCATTGAGCCGAATGGCGCACGGTGAATCATCACAGGGCGGTGCTTTTGGTTGTCCTCACCTACATACTCCAACTCAAAGCGCTCTGGCAAGTTGTAGTCCACTTGGATAGTACCCAATTGCCAACGACGGCCAAGGGCATCTTTCACCATGAAGTCAAGTTTTGGACCATAGAATGCAGCCTCACCTGTCTCTACGCGAGCAGGAAGACCCTTCTCTTGGCATGCCTCGATGATAGCTTGCTCAGCCTTCTCCCATACTTCGTTTGAACCTACGTACTTAGTGGTATTGTTAGGGTCACGAAGTGAGATTTGTGCTTCGAAGTTCTCGAATGCCAATGACTTGAAGATAATCTCAATAATCTCCATCACGCGAATAAACTCGCTCTTCACTTGGTCTGGACGGCAGAAGATATGCGCATCGTCTTGGGTGAACGAACGTACACGAGTCAAACCGTGGAGCTCACCTGATTGCTCATAGCGATATACAGTACCAAACTCAGCAATACGCAAAGGCAGATCCTTGTATGAGTGAGGTTGGTTCTTGAAGATAGTACAGTGGTGAGGGCAGTTCATTGGTTTGAGCAAGTAAACCTCGCCTTCCTCTGGAGTGGTGATTGGTTGGAATGAATCCTTACCATAGTGATCCCAGTGACCAGAAGTGATGTACAAATTCTTGTTACCGATATGTGGAGTGATAACTTGTTGGTAACCATAGCGTTTTTGAATCTTCTTGAGGAAGTCCTCGAGGCGCAAACGAAGGGCAGTACCCTTTGGCAACCAGATTGGAAGGCCCTTGCCTACCATGTCAGAGAACATAAAGAGTTCGAGTTCTTTACCAATTTTGCGGTGGTCGCGTTTCTTAGCCTCTTCGAGGAGAGTCAAGTACTCATCCAACATCGCTTTCTTTGGGAAAGTGATACCATAGATACGAGTCATCATTGGACGAGAATCATCGCCACGCCAGTATGCAGCAGCACAGCTGAGCACCTTGATAGCTTTGATAGCCTCGGTAGAAACGAGGTGAGGACCTTTACAGAGGTCGGTAAACGCACCTTGTGTATAGGTAGTAATGTGACCATCTTCCAACTCAGAGATAAGCTCACATTTATATGTCTGACCTTTAGCGGTGAACTCTGCAATAGCGTCTGCTTTAGCGATAGACTTCTTCACGAGTTGCTCTTTCTTTGCGCGAAGCTCAGCCATTTTTTGCTCTATAACAGGGAAGTCGCTGTCCTTAATAGTTTGTCCCTTAGCAGGATACACGTCATAATAGAATCCATTCTCAATAGCAGGACCAATACCGAATTGAATACCAGGATAGAGCTCTTGCAATGCCTCTGCCATCAAGTGTGAAGAAGTGTGCCAGAAAGCGTGTTTAGCCTCTGCGTCATCCCACTTGTGAAGCTTGATGTCGCAATCGCTAGTGATAGGAGCATTGAGTTCAACGATTTGCCAATCTTCATCATTGGCAGTTTTGATGCTGGCCACAAGGATGTCTTGTGCCAAACGGCTACTGATGCTTTCAGCTACGCCATAAGCGGTAATTCCGCTCTCGTACTCGCGGACGCCTCCGTCCGGAAAAGTAATTTTAATCATGATAAATGTTTTAGTGTTCAGTCGCGCCTTATGCGCTTGTTCAGTAGTTTAGACGAGGCTGCTCCTCTGTTCAGTAGTACCTTTGCACCCCTAAACTTCTAAACTTCTAAACACCTGAACTGTTTCTAATAAACCTACAAATGTTTACGGCTTGGGACTAACAAATGCCCGTTCGCCAAATCGGGTACAAAGTTACGATTTTTTTTTGAGATACACAAAAAAAATCGCACATTAATGTGCGATTTGAGTAACTATTGAACAATAATTGAGATATTATTAAATAAAGTAATAGATATCTATTGTTTTATGAGTTCGCCATCGATTAATCTTTGGAGGAAAAGCCAGAAACCAGTACGCTCAATGTGTGATATCTTACCTAAATGAATCATAAATTTGTACATTTGGTTTTCTTTTTTTATACAATATCTCATCCAACGGTTAAATACAAAAGTACTCAATAAACAACTAGCAATAACGGTGTAGAATTGTATATTGATACTTAATCCAATCTTATATGTCACAAACCATACAAGAATATTTAGTAGGTTCATACATATAATTGTTGTTCCGCAGCCAATATGCGAGAATCCTAAATCAATGAATAGGTGATGCAAGTGTGTCTTATCAGGAGCGAATGGTGAACCACCTTTTATAATACGTGAACACATGACGCGAATAGTGTCAAATATAGGAATACCCAGTACTGCAATACAGAAGGCTACAGTTCCGAAATTTTGTGTGATAAACTCAGTGGAGGTTTTATGCTGGGATAATACCATAAAAACGCAACAGGTAAGAGCTGCTCCCATCATAAGGGTTCCGCTGTCTCCGATAAACATCTTCGATTTTTTTCCGAATGCGTTATGGAAGTAGAAAGGAATCAGTCCACCTACACAAATAATTGTAAAACAAGCAAATACATATTGTTGCATTCTTATAAATAACATGAAGAATGACAAGCATGCTGTAATGCAATATCCTGATGAGTAACCATCGACACCATCTATAAGATTGATGCTATTAATAATACCAACTCCTGCTAGAATACTAAGTGGAATACTAATAAATGGAGACACCATGTTAATATTCCACAAACCATGGAAGTTTTCAATACATGATTGACTAACCACGATATAACCCCACACGAAAATAATTTCCAAACAGAATCGAAGTGTTGCAGATAGGCTAAAGATGTCATCTAAGAGTCCTATGACTAGCATAATGAACATGAATGATATCATACCATATAGATTAAACCAATCCATACTATGTGCCGTAAATAGTAAGGATACGGCAATACCAATAAATACGGTACTGCCTCCTAGAACCGGAACAGGTTCTCGTTGTAATTTTCTTGCGTCTGGATTATCAACTATATTATATTTTTTTGCAAATTTGATAATATATGGGTATGTTATGCTAGATACAAAAAATGCAATCAGTAGGCTAAATATAATAATAATTGGATTCATATCTAAACTTTTATGGTATGAATAAAACTTGTTTCACTTTGCAAAGGTACAACTTTATTTTCATATTTGCAAATTTGTGCTCCAATTTTTGTAGATTATATTCTTTTTATGAATGAGATGCATTCCTGCATTTGTAAGTCAAAGTCTAAATAATCCTTACTGAAATCAATACATGCTTGTGAGAGTTTTTTATATTCATGATCCGTTAAATTGCAAATTTTCTCTATATTTTTAATTAAGGATTCATAATCATCAGGAATGGATGTATAGCCGAGCCCGTTTTGCTCTATGAAGTCTGCAGGCTCACCCTTACCACAAAAGAGAATAGGGAGACCTAACGGAATAATATCATATATCTTTGATGGAAAAGCTCCTCGTATGTGTGTTACCAGAGGAACCAAACTCACATCGAAGTTTTTCAGTAATCCTGCAATTTGTTCTTTGGGCAAGAAACCATATAAACGAATTCCACAATTAGGATGCTCATCTACAAATTGTTTGATCTCTTGTAATTGCTTGCCGCCTCCTATTATATGAAATTCTACTCCTAATTCTGCAAATGGTACATTCTTAACAATGGACAATACATCTTGAGCAACACCTAACATTCCGCTAAAGACAAGTTTTAGAGGCTTATGTGTTGATGTATGAGGTTCCTGAATTTCATGTGACTGCAAATTTCGATACAATAATTGTGGCGTAGCTGGTATCTGTTTACTTATATGATCCAAGATTTCCTGACTTTGCCCTAGTATAGCATCGCTATTTTTGTATAGGTATTTCTCTAGTTGCAACATGAATTTATGGCTTCTACTACCTTCTTGCATTACTCCCATATCTACAGCTGTAGAAGGCCAGATATCGCTGACATTCAATATACATTTCTTTTTAAATAACTTCTTGAATATTAGCATAGCACTTGCGGCGCTTACAAGTGTTGGCGTTTGAATAACTACATAATCATATTTTTTAATACGCTTGACCTTCAAAATAAACAACCAAATAATGATAGCAAAACTGAACATATTAACGGCTCTTGCTACAGGGTTGTGGCTTACGGTTGCATATACCCAATAGCGGAAAATGTTAAGACCATTATGTTCTTCATGCTTGCTGATGCATTTTTTATAGCTATCAAATATTTCACCTTTCGGATAATTAGGAAGAGAAGTAAGGATGTCTATTTCACATCCTTGCTTCTTCATACCTTCTGCCATATTCATCAAGCGAGATGGGGCTGCACCAACTTCTGGCCAAAACCGCTCGGCTACTATTAATATCTTCATATTAAAGTTTTTGAATATTTATTTGAATGTTTTAACGATTCTCTCGCAGGCAAGTCCGTCTCCATATGGATTGACTGCTTTTGACATTGTATTGTAATAATCTTGATTGTCTATGAGTTGACTAACATTATCGATGATCATCTGATAGTTGGTACCAACTAACTTAACAGTACCCGCATCTACTGCTTCGGGACGTTCTGTCGTATCACGCATGACGAGTACAGGTTTACCTAATCCTGGGGCTTCCTCTTGGATACCTCCAGAATCAGTAAGTACGATAGTACACTTCTCCATCAGGTACACAAAATTTAAATATTCCAAAGGTTCAATAAAGAACATGTTTTCTAAAGTAGATAAATCCTCTCCAAATACCTCATGGATAGGTTTACGTACATTTGGATTGAGGTGCATAGGATAAATAAAATCTACATTTGGATATTTCTGTGTGAGATCTTTGATTGCTGTACACATATTAATGAATCCATCTCCAAAATTTTCTCGGCGATGTCCTGTAATCAAGACCATTTTCTTTTTGTCATTCAAACGATTTACGTCATATCCTGCTTGTAGAATATTGTTAGCCAATTGCTCTCCTAACTCGTTATTATGTTTGATTTTATCTACAACCATATACAGAGCATCAATCACGGTATTGCCTGTCACGGTAATGGTTTCATCACTCACATTCTCTTGCAATAGGTTCTGACGACTGAGTGGGGTAGGTGCAAAATTGTACGCAGCAATACGGCTAGTAATTTGACGATTCATTTCTTCTGGCCAAGGACTATAGATATTATGTGTGCGTAATCCAGCTTCTACATGGGCAACAGGTATTTGCTGGTAGAATGCAGCGATTGCTGACGCAGTAGATGTGGTAGTGTCTCCATGTACGAACACAACATCAGGATTCTCTTGTTTTAATACATCACGAAGTCCGAGTAACACGCGAGAAGTAACATCATATAGATCCTGACCTTGTTTCATGATATTTAAATCATGATCGGGTGTCACTTCAAAAATCTGAAGTACCTGATCCAACATTTCGCGGTGTTGTCCTGTTACACAAACAATAGTTCGAAAGTCATTAGGATATTTTTGAAACTCTTTTACGAGTGGGCACATTTTAATAGCTTCAGGGCGTGTGCCAAATACAAGCATTACTGTTTTCATTTCTTTTTCCAAATTAAATGTGGTATACACCTTCTAGTGGACAGATATTGTGGCAATCAAGAATAACTTTACCTTTAAGTTTATCCCAGTTTTGTTTGATGTGGTCGTGTTTAACCATAATTACTACCAAATCAACATCATCTATAAATTGTTCAAAATCGGAATATTGATTCTCTACCATTTTTTTCTCAATAAGTGGATCGTATACCTTTAATGGACGTGCGAGATGACGTTCTTGTGCCTCTAGGAGTTGCAATGTTGGACTTTCACGAATATCATCTACATTCTCTTTATAGGTGAGACCATACAAACCTACTCGGCGATTATCTGTAATATTATTTTCCTTCATGATCTCGTGAATACGGTTGAGTACAAAGGTCGGTTGGCTATCGTTTGTGCGCATACTTTCATCAATCACTTTGGCAAGACTTGGATAATCACCTACCAAGAACCAAGGATCTACACTAATGCAGTGTCCTCCAACACCAGGACCAGGTTGAAGGATGTTTACACGTGGGTGCATATTACAGATGCGAATAATCTCATATACATCCATGTTATCGTGACGACAAATACGAGCCAATTCGTTGGCAAAAGCAATATTTACGGCACGGAATGTATTCTCAACGACCTTAGTCATTTCTGCTGTGCGAATATCAGTTACAACGATATCAGCTTGACAGAAGGAAGCATAGTATTGTTTGATCTTTTCACCAATCTCGCGGTTATCAGCACCAACAGTACGATTGTTGTGGATAAGTTCGTGTACCATATTTCCTGGAATGATGCGTTCTGGTGCATGTACCAAATGTATATCTTCACCGATGGTGAACCCGTTTGCTTCAATAACTGGGCGGACAAATTTATCGATGGTACCAGGACTAATTGTTGATTCAATAACTACAATTGCACCTTTGGGACAAACTTTCATAATCTCTGTCAACGCTGCTACGACATAGCATGCATCTACTTTTTTTGAGAATTTGTCGTAAGGGGTTGGTACTGAAACAATATATGTATCAGTTGATTGATACTCTGTGGTAAATTTTATACCACCTTTTATTGCAGCAGCAAATAGTTCATCAAGTCCATCTTCCTTGAATGTAGTTTTACCTGCGTTTAATGTTGCTACTAACTCTTTGTTGTAGTCTGTTCCAATGACTTCTACACCATGGGAAGCCATCATAAGGGCTGTTGGCAAACCAATATAGCCTAATCCAATTACGTTAATCATATGTTTATGTTAGTTTATAAATATCTAAATTTTTTGTATTTGTAAAAAAAGCGTTTGATCGTTTATTATACATTCTTCCTGTGATATAGAAGAACAAGCCTTCATTTTACTTTCAATAGATTCTGTAGTAAGATTCTGGATAAATGTTATGATAGAATCCCTATTTAATGAGTCTATGTCGTATCCAATTCCCAATTGTGCAACTTTCTTTGATAGGAATGTGTTTGAAGAAACAATAATAGGTTTCCTGAAATAAATAGATTCATATAATTTATTAGGCTCTGCATAACGTACATTGTCAATCCTGTAGTCATACGTACACAATAATAAATCAATATTTTCATATATTTTAGGAAGGTCATCTGGGTTTTTAAAACGACCGTGATAGAAGACATTGTTATACTTTTCTCCAAAACGATTCATTCGTTCTTCTACAGGTCCGTAAAAATGAAACTCATGTTGTGGAAAATTAGTAAGAAGTGTTTCTACAAAAAAATCGATGGAATCAAATCTTGCTCCGCCTACAAATGCGAAACGAATACAAGAAATATCTGTACTTGTTTGTGCTATAGGGTAATTTTGAATTGCAGGATTTAATTTATTGGGTACAATGATTATATTGTCAGGATGCTTTCTTCCTGAAAAATGATAATCAACAAATCCTTCAGATGTCAACAATGCTAATTTTGCCTTGAGGATGGTCTTTTTGTCTATATAATCCAATACCACTCTTATTACTTTATTCGAACCGTAAGTTTGTACAAGATCTGCTTCCTCGTAGATGTATGAAACTTTTTGTGAACCTAATAAGCGCAGAAATATAGCTAAATCTAGTCCAAATACAAAATAAAGAGCATTCTTGCTATGTTTATATTTCTTAAGTACGGTATAAATACCCTTCAAATAGGTAAATAGTCGCTTGAAATAATTAGCACTAACAATCTCGCCAATCACAACGGGGCTGTATGACAATGAAGTTGGGACAGCTTCATTATCTCGACGAAAACTATACACTGCAACATCAAAACCACGTTGCATAAAGTCTTCAATTCGATTTTTACAATGTGAATTACTAATTGTGCTGGTTATGAAAATAATTTGTTTCATTATGTCACGTTATTTCTTTTTATTGCTTATAGCTTCTTTTAATGCGTGAATATATCCTTTGCCGAATTTTAAATCAGGTTCCATATAGTTACCTTCTCCCCATTCGTTCCAAGATTTAAGGAATATTACCTGATCTTCATCCTTTTTGTGGCTAATTGCTTTTATAATCTGTTCCACATGTTTTTTGAATAACGCAGGTGTGGAGTTTTGCAATATTGTGCCGATATATCCAATGCGTGGTGTAACATCCCAGTTAGGATAGATGGTAGGATAGACCCTTGCCGACTTGATAATGTCCAAGTTGTAAATTTTTAATATGGATTTATATTGACGAATGATAGGCCGTTTTATTGTGTATGCAATAAAACGTCTCAAACGACTATTGTTAAATAAATTCCTAATGCAATCATAGTTAACTGCATCAAACATTGAATAATCTTTCTTGATATTGTTTGCATCTACTTGTGCAATAAAATAAAAACCGGGCAAATGGTGCTGAATCGCTAATTCTTGCCAACGCTCCATAAAATCTTTTAGATAAGGGATGGATAATGGATCATATATCAAAAAGACAAGTTTATTATGCAATTGATAATAGCGATTGTCTTGAAACATTGGTAACATTGTATAGAAATGTTTATCAATGTCCTCAACAGGATATGTTTGCTCTATCAGTTTCTCTTGAGAAAATCGAGAAACACTACTGTTCCAGGCTTTTTTATACCAAGTGTGATTCGCCCATCCTAAACAGAAAGGGAAATCAGGAGTTGTTGTTTTAACCACTTCTTGCAAAGGGGTTTCCATCAATTGTTTACCTCCTCCTAGCCAATAATGCCAATAGCAAAAAGCATCTACTCCTGCTTCACGTGCAAGTTGTGCTTGTTGTTGGCGAACCTCTGGTATACGTAAATCATAGAATCCTAGATCTGCTGGCACTTTTGGCTGATAATGATTGCGAAATAAGGGTCTGGCTTTCGCTACATTAGTCCATTCGGTAAAGCCTTTACCCCACCAATTGTCATTTTCTGCTATGGGATGAAACTGAGGGAGGTAAAATGCTATAACTTTTGCTTTTTTATTATCTATATTTTTCATACTATGTAATTTATTTCATTGTTTTTATAACTTTAGCTGGTATGCCTGCGGCAACTGAATATGCTGGTATGTCTTTGGTTACTACGCTATTGGCTGCAATAATAGCCCCTTTTCCGATATGTACACCAGGCATAATCATAGCACCTTCACCTATCCAAACATTATCGTCAATAATTACAGGACCTTTACTGTATAAAGGTCGATGATTAGGAGCCATATCTAGAAGATCCTTATTTGATTCTCCGTGTGCATTGTCTGTGATAAGAATGCGGGGACCGGTACGAACATTGTTCCCTATGATTATGGCATTGATAGCTGTGATATGAGATTGTGGACCAATATTACAATTATTACCGATTTGTATCTTTGGGGAGAAATGTTGCAATGTGGTCTTGTAATTATAATTAGCTGCAAGCCGACCATAGTCACCAATCAGTGTGTCTTGACCAATGGAAATAAATTGTTCGCCAAGATATGCAGTATGAATACCTAATGTACTATTAGTTCCTAGATATAGGAAACGGCGAGCTTTGTATCCTGTAAAGAAAAATATTTTACAGGCTCTCCACTTAATCGGAATGTTTGCTGGTATGATATATGAGAATATCGTACCCAAAAAATAGACGATTTTTTTCATCATAGTCCTAGTATATAGTTGTAGTATTCATATATTTGTTTTGAGTGTATTTCAGTAGTGTAAAGACTTGATACAATTTGTTGTGATTGACGTATCATTTGTTCGTAGCGTACAATACTATTATCAGTTACATTTATCAGATGTTGCACTAGTTGTTCTTGTGTTGAATAACGAAGTGCTATCTCCTCACCAGTTATTTCCTTTCCATTGTCTAATTGTTCTTTGGTTCCCGCTACATCATAACCAATGACTAAGCATCCAGAAAACATTGCTTCTGCAGTTATAAAGCCAAAACCTTCTGTTAAAGAGGGAACAATTAATGCTTTTGCCTCATGATAGAGTGATAGAATATCATTTCGCAAACCTAAAAGAACGACATGGTTCTCTATTTTGTGGTGTGAAATTCTATCTTGTATAAGTTGTGTATAGGATTCAGATCCGCTACCTGCAATGTAAAGAGGTAATGGAGATAAATGATTTTTACAATATACAGCATATGCATCAATGAGTGGTAATATCCCTTTTATTCTCTCTAATCTACCCGCAAAAAGAAAATAAGGTTTTTTATTTGGGTTATAAGTCAAACTTTTAGAGGATAATACACCATCATATATTACTCGAGATTTATCCCAATTAGTTAGTTTGTTGTATTTTTGTATGTCTTTAGTAATACATATAGTGTACGAATGATCCTCTTTATATCGGGACAACTGAGTCTTAAATGTAGGATAGTAATAGAAGGTGTTAAAGTCAATAGCCCCATACTCACGAATATGCCAAACATGGGGAATCTTTAAAAATTTTGCAGCATAATAGCCAATTGAAATAACACTAACGTTCGTGTGAATAATATCAGGCTGATATTTTTTAGCAATATGTATTAATTGCAAGGTAGCCAAACTATTTGTGATAAGTCTTCCGCATAATCTTGGAATGAAAAGCAACTTTTGAGTTATAGATTTACTCCATGGGTAAACAGATGGGCGATAATGAAATCTAAGTGACTTGCATGGAATTTTATTCTCGGTTAATACTTGATACATACCTTGATTATCTGGAAAAATCACAAAAGATTCAACGCCAAATACGTGCATCCCATCCAGCATTTGCATAAAAGCCTTACTTCCTCCTCCATGCATAGAAGTTGATGATTTTATATATAATATCTTCATGTTTCCGATGTATTATATAGTTTATATTTCTCGTGATTAACAATTATGAATTGTAATACGAACCAAATCCAAACAAATGCGTGAATAAAATAAGAGTCATCGATAATGGCAAGAGGAACAAAAGAAAACAAAAGCATTTGTCCTACCATTTTTTTTGTAGGGTCATTAGACTTACAGTACTTTAACCAATTCTTGAATAATAAAAGCGCAAATGGAATAAACAACCACAATCCATATTGTAATAAAAATTCGATCACTAAATTGTGAGAGTGGTGTAACCAGAAACCAGAGGACTCATACATAGGTTGCATGCTTCCAATTCCACAACCAAACCCCCATGTGTTGATGCAGTACTCTATTCCCATCTTCCATGCATCCCACCGACCTGCATCTGACATGAAATTTTCTTTCCCATAGGAAGACACACGTCCAATGGCTTGTTCTGCCACTGCAAAACCATAATGATATATGAATAATGAAAGAATGACGATTGCTACTAATGTAACAGTTTTTTTATACGCAAATTGTTGTTTTCTATAAAGAAATACAAATATAATGGTATCTATTGCCAAGCACATTAAACCGCCTCTCGATGAGTTTATTATTAGAACGAGTACACTTCCTATGATAGCAATTAATGATAACCATTTTTTTTGTAGAACAAATAATCCATAGGAAAGAAATGGGAGTGACATGCATAATAATGTTACATACGAATTCAAATTTTTATATGTGACAGCAGCAAATGTCCGCTTCTCATATCCAGAACTAGTTGCAATTTCTGCTCCTTCATTGTAGTCTCCTACGCCGGGTAGGTGAGAGTCTGTGAAGACTTCCCATGCTGCAATGATTAATGTTAAACAAATCAATATACGAAGGCCGATTAATAAAGATGTAGTTGCATTATTAGCATAACGAGCATGATTAAGAAGACCTAAAAATAGCAATATATTCCAAAAGAGATTCCATATTTCTCGCAAGAGGAATTCATGGTGAGGAGCCCATAATACTGATACTACAGCATAAAGTAGGAATAGAACCATAAAAGCAACAATAGGTTGCATTTTATGGACACTAAAACTGTTAGAGATCTCTTTTACGGCAGCTGGAATGCACAGCATACCCGCAACAAATGTATGTCCTATTAAACCAATTTGGGCGGTTCCTATAATGGTAGAGACTAAAATCACAATTAGAAAATAGTCATGAAAATTATATTTTGAATTACAAACCATGTTGTCAGTATATGTTTCTGTATTAGTGTACTTAACTATTACATCTCTTCCATGGGCGTATGTTGATTAAATCTTTCCATCCCCAGACTAATGAACGTACTTGTTTTTTAAACAAATGTCTGTATGTAGGAATGATTATGTGGGCGAGCCATCCTGTGCACAATGCTGTGACAACACCGCTGATAGCTGCTCCGGTAATACCAAGAAGAGGGATCAACAGATAATTCAATGAAATGCATATAAATGCACCAATTAAATACCGCAGTACAAATACTTTTTGTTTTCCTTCTATGATGATTAGAGCTCCCGATGTCTGAGCTAAACAGTATCCAATCTCTTGAAATATTAGAATCTTTAGTATAGGAATGGATGCTGTATATTGTACTCCGTAAGTTAGACGAATTAATAAACCTGCGATCAAGCATATGATAGAACAAATAATTATAATAACCCATGTTGTTGCATTCATGAATCTTTGCGATAATTGTTCATATTGGGCAACATTGTTTCGATAGGCTTTCACGAGTAATGGGGTAACTGTTTGAGTCAAAACAGTAGGGACAAAGCCCAAAATAGTAACAAATGTAACAGCTACAGCATATATTCCAACGGAACTTTTATCTAGCATATTACCTATCATGATTTGATCAATCTTTTGGCAAACTACGAGAGTGATTCCGCTTAATAATAGAGGAAACGATTGCTGAACCAAATATATTGCTTGCTCTTTATCAAACCTCCATCCCCTAAGTGAATCAATCTTGCGGCGGTAGGAAACCACATACCCGCCGGCAATAAGGATTGTATCAAATAAAGTTGCTGCAATAAACCATACCAATGGCGCATGCAATAACAATAATCCTACTTTGATGCCTGCTCCAATAAAAGTACGGGTGATCTCGGTCTTAACGATATATTCATTCCATACTAATGATGTGAAATAATTGCGAATAACACTGAAACTATTTGCAACCATAGAAGCAGAGTATAAGATAATCATCCACATTGTAAATGAATCGGCCTCGAATATCCATGCTGTGATTGCCACTAGAATCATGGTAATAATTGCAAACCCAAGCTTAAGAATAAAAGCGGTACCAATAATCTTATCTCTGTTTTCTGGCGTTTTAGACTCTTCGCGAATCTCTATTTGATCCATTCCGAAAAACGCGAGTACTTGGAAAATTGCCACGTAGCTCATTACGTAACTCATTAATCCGTACTGATCAGGACCTAAGTAACGAGCTACCAAAATACCAACAAGCAATCCCCCTAACAAAGTAACAACTTTGCCGGTCACCGCCCAAACGACATTACGAACAACTTTCTCCTTTGTGGGCGATAAATTTAACTTGCCAATGATTTTGTTTATTAAACTCATCTTATTTTTTCAAGTTCTCCAAACAAACTTTCAGTGAATCTGTCCAATAAGGTACCTTTACCCCGAAAGTTTCTTTAATTTTTGTCTTATCCAATACAGAGTAAGAGGGGCGGTTCACGGGCGATGGAAACTCATCACTATGGCATGGCTGGATATCGCAATCCATATTGCCTGCGTACTCTGCGATCATCTTGGTAAAATCAAACCAACTGCATACACCTTCATTGCTATAATGATATACACCGTCATTACCCTCAAATTTGCGTTCGCTAACAATCTCATAAATCGCTGCAGCCAAGTCATAAGCATAGGTAGGAGTACCCACTTGATCGAACACAACCTTCAACTGTGGCTTAGTCGCTGTCAAGTTGAGCATCGTTTTTACAAAGTTCTTTCCAAATTCGCTATACAACCAGGCTGTACGAATAATAACATGCTTACAACCAGATGCCAAAATATTTTGTTCACCTTGCAACTTTGTTCTGCCATAAACACCAGTTGGAGTGCCTTTTTGATCTTCCTTGCATGGAGTATTGTATGGATCACCACCAAAGACATAGTCCGTAGATACATGCACCAAAAGACCATCCACCTCTTTCATTGCAACTGCAAGATTCTCAACAGCTTTTGCATTCAGCAATTCACAAAATGCCTCATCAGTTTCTGCCTTATCCACGTTCGTATAAGCTGCACAATTGATGATGCACTTTACATCATTCTCCTGTACCATCTTACGCACATTACCCAATGAGGTGATATCGAGTAGAGCCGTTTCTACACCCTCTACCTCTACAACATCGGTATATATGTAGGTGTCGCAGCTGTGCTTAGCTACTATACGAATCTCGTTGCCGAGTTGACCATTTGCTCCTGTTACAAGTATATTCATATCAACAATTCTCTTTGTAGATGAATGGCGAGTCAAAGTCCGCCAGTTTGGGATGATTAGCATCTTTCTCACTTACAAGCGCTTCTTCAATTGCCAAGCCCCAGTCTATACATAAGGTTTCGTCCAAAATAGAAATACCTCCATCAGCCTCTGGATGATAGAAATTATCACACTTATATTGGAATACCGCGCTTTCGCTCAACACAGCAAAACCATGTGCAAAGCCTTGTGGGATAAAGAATTGGCGATGATTGTCTTCTGTCAACAACACCGCAACATGTTGTCCATAAGTAGGACTACCCTTGCGGATATCGACTGCCACATCTACCACCTGTCCTTTTACACAACGCACCAACTTACTTTGTGCATAAGGTGGGCGTTGGAAATGCAAACCGCGCATTACACCAAACTTGGACATACTCTCGTTGTCTTGCACAAAGTGTATATCGCCTACCTTTTCCTTGAACTCCCTTTCCGAAAAACTCTCAAAGAAGTATCCACGAGCATCACCAAACACTTTTGGTTCGATGATAACAACTCCATCTATATGTGTTTTGATTACTTCCATCAATCCAAATTTGCTTTACCAGTTTCTTTTACTTCGTCAATTACTTTCAGCAAATATTGACCATATTGGTTCTTCAACATTGGTTGTGCCAACTCGCGCATGCGCTTCTCACTGATCCAACCTTGACGATATGCAATACCTTCCAAACATGCAACTTTCAGGCCTTGACGCTTCTCCAAGACCTCAATATAAGTACTTGCCTCTGACAGAGAGTCGTGTGTACCCGTATCCAGCCATGCGAAACCGCGACCAAGAGTTTGAACCTTCAATTCGCCATCAGCTAAGAAGTGCTGATTAACCGTGGTTATTTCGTACTCACCACGAGCCGAAGGTTGGATATTAGCAGCAACATCTACCACCTTGTTCGGATAGAAATATAATCCTACTACTGCATAGTTGCTCTTTGGGTTAGCAGGCTTTTCTTCAATACTCAAGCAATTACCATCCTTGTCAAACTCAGCCACACCATAACGCTCAGGATCGCTTACCCAGTAACCAAATACAGTAGCTTTCTTCTCTTCTTCTGCTGTACGAACGGCTTCGCGAAGCATACTTGTGAAGCCAGAACCATGGAAAATATTATCGCCCAAAACCAAACATGCACTATCATCACCGATAAACTCTTTACCGATAGTAAATGCTTGTGCCAAGCCGTCTGGGGATGGTTGCTCAGCATAACTAAAGTTTACACCATAGTCGCTGCCGTCCCCCAAAAGACGCTTAAAACCAGGTAGATCGTATGGAGTAGAAATGATCAATATATCGCGAATACCTGCCAACATCAGCACGCTAATTGGATAATAAACCATCGGTTTATCATAAATTGGCATTAATTGCTTGCTAATTCCTTTGGTAATTGGGTACAAACGTGTTCCCGAACCTCCTGCTAATACAATTCCTTTCATAGCGAATATAATTCTTAATTCAAAATTCTTAATTCAAAATTAGTCCCTACGGAAAATATCTCTTGTATAAACCTTCTCTTTTACATCCTCCAAGCACACATCATATCGGTTAGCAATAATCGCCTGCGATTGCTCTTTAAACTTCGCCAAATCATTCACCACTAGCGAACCAAAGAATGTGGCTCCATCGGTTAGTGTTGGCTCATATATAATCACTTGTGCGCCTTTCGCTTTCACACGCTTCATAATTCCTTGAATGCTTGACTGCCTAAAGTTATCTGAATTTGACTTCATTGTCAAGCGATATACACCAATCGTACAAGCATGTTCCTCTTGTGCGTTGTATTGACCATTGTTATAGTAGTCATAATATCCCGCTTTCGCCAAAACGCGATCCGCAATAAAGTCTTTTCTTGTGCGGTTACTCTCTACAATTGCTTCAATCAAATTCTCAGGCACATCTTGGTAGTTTGCCAACAATTGCTTTGTGTCTTTAGGCAAACAATAGCCACCGTAGCCAAACGATGGGTTGTTATAGTGTGTTCCAATACGTGGATCAAGGCATACCCCCTCTATAATCGACTGTGTGTCAAGTCCTTTCATCTCGGCATAAGTGTCCAACTCATTGAAATAACTTACGCGCAATGCCAAATATGTATTGGCAAACAACTTCACCGCTTCGGCCTCTGTAAAGCCCATAAACAATGTATCTACATCGGGCTTTATAGCTCCTTCTTGTAGTAATGCGGCAAACTGTTTTGCAGCCTTCACCAATCGTTCATTCTGCAAGTCTGTTCCTACAATGATTCGCGATGGATACAAGTTATCGTACAGCGCCTTGCTTTCACGCAAAAATTCAGGTGAGAATAAAATATTCTCTGTACCGAATTTCTTGCGCACAGTCTCTGTATAACCAACTGGTATAGTGGATTTTATCACCATGATTGCCTCTGGATTAACGCGCAAAACCAGCTCAATCACAGACTCCACAGCCGAAGTGTCAAAGTAGTTCTTTTGGCTGTCGTAGTTTGTTGGCGCTGCTATTACTACATACTCCGCCTCTTTGTACGCCATCTCTGCATCTAGCGTCGCAGTCAAATTTAACTCCTTTTCAGCAAAGTACTTCTCAATATACTCATCTTGGATTGGCGACTGACGGCGATTGATCATCTCTACCTTTTCGGGAACAATGTCCACGGCTAACACTTTGTGATGTTGTGCCAGCAATGTCGCAATCGACAATCCTACATACCCTGTTCCCGCTACTGCTACAACCATGAGTCTTTATTTCTTAATTCAAAATTCCTAATTCAAAACTATTACAATCGTCCATCCACTACGCTGCGGTCCACAAAGTCCTTTACATCAAAAATCACAGCGCCTTGCTCTTTGTATTTCTTGAAGTCGAACGTTTTGAATTGGTTATGGCTCACGCACGCAATCACCGCTGCATATTCTTTGTCAGGATCGATTGCTGCAATTAATTCTTTGCCATACTCATGTTTTACCACCTCATTGCTTGCCCAAGGATCATAAATATCCACAACGCAACCAAATTCTTCCAACTCTTCTACAATATCTACCACTTTCGTGTTGCGGCAGTCTGGGCAGTTCTCTTTGAAGGTTACGCCCAACACTAGCACATTCGAATCCTTAATTTTGTGATCCTTTTGAATCATCAATTTCAATACCTTGTCTGCAATGAACTTGGCAATCGAGTTGTTTACTGCACGACCTGACAAGATTACTTGTGGGTCATACCCCAGCGACTTAGCCTTGTGAGCCAAGTAATAAGGGTCAACTGAAATACAGTGACCTCCTACCAAACCAGGACGATATTTCAAGAAGTTCCATTTGCTTCCCGCTGCCTCTATCACATCATTGGTGTCAATACCTACACGGTCGCAAATCAACGCCAATTCGTTCATAAACGAAATATTTACATCTCGTTGACTATTTTCCACGGCCTTTGCAGCTTCAGCCACCTTCATATTTGGTGCCTTATGCGTGCCGTTCTCCAAAATCGAGTTATACAATGCATCGACCAAATCAGCAATCTCAGGAGTTGAACCTGAAGTAATCTTTTTAATCTTGGTCAAGGTGTTGACCTTGTCTCCTGGATTGATACGCTCTGGTGAATAACCGCAATAGAAATCCTCGTTGAACTTCAATCCGCTAAATTTCTCTAAAACGGGTACGCAATCCTCTTCTGTACAACCAGGGTAAACGGTTGATTCATAAATCACTAAGTCGCCCTTTTGCAAGGTCTTACCTATCGTTTCGCTCGCTTTTAGCAATGGGGTCAAATCTGGATTATTGAATCTGTCAATAGGAGTTGGTACAGTCACGATGTAAGTGTTAACTCGCTTTAACTCCTCTACATCACTTGTAAAAGTCAAACCAATCTTGCCAGTCGTAGCATAAGCGTCACAAGCTTGCTTCATACCCACCAAATCTGCCTCCAATGTGTGATCCTCACCACGGTTCAACTCATCTACACGTGCTTGATAAATATCAAAACCGATTACGCGGTATTTCTTGCCATATTCAATAGCTAAAGGCAATCCCACATATCCCAAGCCAATTACTGCAATTACTCTGTCTTTCAAGTCCATATTGTTTAATTCTTAATTCTCAATTTTAATTTCGGCTCATGCCGCTGAATGATTATTTAAAAATTCTTAATCATAAGAATCGCGCAAAGGTACTGCTTTTTTTTGACATATGCAAGATAAATATAGAAATATTTATTTTTAGACATTTTTTTTGCAGAGGCAGAATAGTGTAGAGTAAGCGCGAACCATCCTACTTTTAGAACGAAATACTAATTGTTTTCTTATAAATAGTTAGATATTAGTTAGTGATTACTTAGTGATTACTTAGTAATTAGTTAGTGATTTAGTATATTATAGCGATAATTCGGATATAATTGCTAACGTGATTTCATTTTTTGAAATTTGTGTATTTGAAAAAAAAATACTACCTTTGCGCCTTAATTGGCTAAATTGTGGCTCTGCCACATTGAATATAGAAATAACGTAATGAAAAATTTTAAATTTTGGAATGTAGTTTGCGGTTGGATCGTCTTTGCTATTGCCGCTGCAACCTATCTAATGACAATGGAGCCTACAGCTTCTTTTTGGGACTGTGGCGAGTTTATTGTAAGTGCTAGTAAACTGGATGTAGGACACCCACCAGGAGCACCATTCTTCATGTTGATTGGACGATTTGCAACATTGTTTGCTAGTGACCAAGCGCATGTGGCAATGTGCGTGAATGCGGTGTCTGCTTTGGCATCAGCCCTCACCATCCTTTTCCTTTTCTGGACCATCACCGCTCTTGGACGCAAGTTGATTACTCCAGCATCATCGCCTCTCCCCTCATCGCCTTATACCCTTACCCAGGGGATCGCTCTCCTTGGTGCAGGGGCTGTTGGTGCATTGGCTTACACTTTCTCCGACACTTTCTGGTTCTCTGCGGTTGAAGGCGAAGTGTACGCCTTGTCATCTCTGTTTACTGCTGTTGTGTTCTGGCTTATTCTCAAGTGGGATGAACATGCGGACGAGCAAGGATCAGATAAGTGGCTGATTATCATTGCATATCTTATGGGATTGAGTATTGGCGTCCACCTGCTCAACCTCCTAACGATCCCTGCAATTGTGTTAGTCTATTATTTCCGTCGCCACCAATTCTCTTGGAAAGGTGTCGCTGGAGCGTTTGGAGTTTCTGTAGCTATATTAGCAGTCATTCTTTACGGCATTATTCCTGGTGTTCCAACCATCGCAGGATGGTTCGAGCTCCTGTTTACCAATACCTTAGGTTGCCCATTCAATACCGGCTTGGCTGTCTATCTCGTCATGATGGCTGCTGCACTTATATGGTCGCTCATCGAGAGTTACAACGTGATTGAGAAGGACGAAAAACTCAATGCTCGAACCATCATCTCCTTCGTGTTGGCGATGGCTTTTGCTGGAGTGCCATTCATTAAGGAAAGTTGGGCTATTGGTATCATCTTGATCAACGTGATGTTAATTGTTCTTTTCTCAAAGAAAGACATTATCCCAGCACGTTGGCTCAATACCATCTCCATGATGGTTATGGTTGTCATCATTGGCTATGCTAGCTACGCGGCTATCGTGATCCGTTCTGCTGCTGACACACCTATGGATCAAAACTCTCCAGACAATGTTTTCTCCCTCAAATACTATCTCAACCGTGAACAATATGGTGATACTCCTCTTTTCTATGGACAAACATACAATGCACCAGTTAAATTGGATGTGAAGGGAAATATGTGTGTACCTGTGGAAACAAAGGGAAAAGCACAATATGCTCCTGCCCCTAAAAAAGAGGGAGAAAAAGATAAATATGTGATAACAGGCTATAAATCTGGCTATGAGTACATGGATGAGTTCATGATGCTCTTCCCACGTATGCACTCTCCTCAACAACACCACATTGATGCTTATAAATCTTGGGCAAATGTTAAAGGAAAACGTATTCGTTATGATTATTGTGGACAAAACAAAACTGAATATTGCCCAACGTTTGGTGAAAACCTAAGATTCTTCTTTAGTTACCAAGTTAATTTCATGTACTTGCGTTACTTTATGTGGAACTTTGTTGGACGTCAAAATGATATCCAATCACATGGTGAGCTAACCAAAGGAAACTGGATTTCTGGTATACCATTTATTGACAATACAATGTATGGTGACCAATCTACACTTCCTTCTGAACTACGTGAAAATAAAGGACATAATGTATATTATTTCCTTCCTCTCATTCTTGGATTAATTGCTATATTCTGGCAATTGGGCAAACGCAACAACCAAGGCAAGAATAAAGAGGGCTATCGCTCGTTTGCTATCGTCTTCTTGCTTTTCTTCCTGACAGGTCTTGCTATTGTAGTATATCTTAACCAGACACCTTATCAACCGCGCGAGCGCGACTACGCGTACGCGGGATCGTTCTATGCCTTCTGTATTTGGATTGGCTTAGGTGTGATGGCTATTGTTGACATGATCAATACACTAATCAAGAACGAGAAAATGCATACTGCTGTTGCTGCAGCTATTGTATTGATTACTCTAATGGTTCCTGTACAAATGGCATCGCAAAACTGGGATGATCATGACCGTTCTAACCGCTATCCGGCGCGTGACTTTGGCGCGAACTACTTGAATTCCTGCGATAAAGAAGCTATCATCTTCTGTAATGGAGATAATGATACCTTCCCTCTATGGTACAATATCGAGGTAGAGGAAGAGCGAGATGACGTACGTGCATGCAACCTTTCATACTTGCAAACGGACTGGTATATTAGCCAGATGAAGCGTCCTTATTACAATTCTCCCGGCTTACCTATATCTTGGGAATATAAGGATTACATGCCAGGTAAAAATGAAATCGCTTGGGTTGAGAATAGATTGAATGCACCTTTGGAGGTGAAAAAAGCGTTCCAATTCTTGCATTCTACTGACCCACGTACCAAACGTGACGGCGAAGGATATATCCCAACGGATCAATTGTACGTATTCGCTCCTGATAGCCAGAAGATTATGTTTAAGAAGGCACGTCGATTTACACGTTCTGAAATGATAGTGATGGATATGCTTTCTACCAATGATTGGAAACGACCAATGTACTTTGCTGTAACAATCGGAAATGACTATCACCTCGGTTTGGATCCTTACCTCGAACTTACAGGTATGGCATACCGCATTACTCCTGAGCGTAGCAAGGATGGAAAACCACGTGTAAATACTGCTGAGATGTATGAGAATATGCTTCATAAATTCAAATATGGTAACATGAATGTTCCTGGTATCTACATTGATGAGAATACCATGCGCATGTGTCGTACACATCGTATGATGTTTAGCGCACTTATTGAAGCACTCTACAAAGAAGGACAACGCGAAAAATGTCTTGAAGTACTTGATTTTGCTGAACAAATGTTACCTGGATATAATATCCCATATGACTATACTTCTGCTACAATGGCAGTACATTACTATTATCTTGGAGAAATGGAAAAAGGTAATGCTATCATGACAAAATTAGCAGATAGTTGTGTGGAATATCTTGTTTGGGGAGCTTCGCTCGACAAGGAGCAACGTGCATCATCACAATCTACTCTGGGACATCAGATGGCTGTGTTGGGCTATGTATTGCAAAGTTGGGAGCGTTTCCAACAAAATGATTTGTTTGATAAATACTATGATGTCTATGCACAATCTGCAAATAGATAATATTCCAGTTTTGCTGCTGACTGGCTATTTAGGCAGTGGCAAAACTACACTTCTTAATCGCATTTTGACCAATCGCCGCGGCATACGCTTTGCGGTGATTGTCAATGATATAGGTGAAGTGAATATAGATGCGGAGCTTATTCAAAGGGGTGGAGTGGTCACACAAACGGATGATAACCTTATTGCTTTGCAAAATGGTTGTATCTGTTGCTCGCTCAAAATGGATCTTGTTGAGCAACTCCGCGACCTTTGTGCTGCAAATACGTTTGACTACATCGTTATTGAAGCATCAGGCATTTGCGAGCCGGCTCCTATCGCCCAAACCATCTGCTCCTATCCACAAATGCTTCCTGCATCTAACGCTCCTATCCCTCATTTAGATGCCATCGTAACGGTAGTTGATGCTCTTCGCCTCCGCGATGAGTTTATCTCTCAACTTTCAACTCTCAATTCTCAACTCTTACCAACTGACGACCTTGCGTCATTAGTGATTGAGCAAATAGAATTCTGCAATCTGATATTGCTCAATAAGGTATCAGAGGTGTCGGAAGAGGAATGTAAGCAAATCCATGCAATCATTCGTTCTATCCAACCTAAAGCCAAGATTATTGACTGCGATTATTGCGATGTACCATTTGGGGAGATTTTAGACACCGAATTGTTTGATTTTGATGATGTTGCTACCTCTGCCACCTGGATTCAGAAGGTCGAATCCAATATCGAAGAAGAGGAGGATCACCACCATCATCACCATCATGAGCATGATTGCCACCATGAGCATCACCACGAGCATGAAGAATGCCATGATCCACATTGCCATTGCCATGACTACCACCATGAGTGTGATGACCCACATTGCCATTGCCACAATCATGGCGATGAATATGGTATAACTACTTTTGTCTATTATCGCCGTCGTCCGTTTAATCTCAATCGTTTTGACGAGTTTGTTGCACGACATTGGGATAAGCATATTATTCGTTGCAAAGGTATGTGCTATTTTGAAGAGGAATACGATATGTGCTATCTCTTTGAGCAGGCGGGTAAGCAGTTTAATCTTAAACAAGCGGGTGCTTTTTATGCCACTATGCCTAAGGAAGAACTCATGCAATTGATGGCACGTGACCCAATGCTCCAACGTGATTGGGATGAACATTATGGTGATCGTATGCAGAAACTAGTTTTTATTGGTCAACATCTTGACCGTCACGCCATCGAGCACGCCCTAGACGAATGTCTAGTATAATCGTATAACCGACATTAACCGTATAACCGATAAAAATAATAGCTCGCAATTTAGCGAGCTATTAATTTTTCCTGATATCCTGCAATGATTGTAGCAAATGTATCTTTGTATTGTGCAGGTATAGGTTCTGCTGGTGGAGATTGCATTTTAAGTGGATCGATTGGACTACCGTTCTTCCATACACGGAAATCGAGGTGAGGACCTGTACTAGAACCAGAACTTCCTACATATCCAATCACTTCGCCTTGCTTGACATGTTTTCCGACTGCCAAACCTTTAGCATATTTGGACAAGTGAAGATAGGCTGTAGTGTAGGTGGAATTATGCTTGATCTTAACCGTGTGCCCGCCGCCACCTTTGTATTGTTTCATAGTCACTACGCCATCACCAATGCTTACCACAGGAGTGCCTGCTGGTGCAGCATAATCTACACCCGTATGTGGACGTACAACCTTGTATATAGGGTGTTTACGTGCATACGTGAATTTGGATGATATACGTTTATAGTTGAGTGGCGCCTTCAAGAAGGCTTTGCGTAGGCTATTACCTTCCGCATCAAAGTAGTTGGCGATTTTGTCTTGTTCAAACCAATATGCCTCTTGCCAACGGCGTGCATGGTAGAAATCGGCCGCATAAATTCTACCAATACCAATACGTGTTGAATCAACATATTGTTCCTCGTAATATACGCGGATGGAATCTCCTTTTTGTAGTCCAAAGAAATCAATTGTCCATGCGTATATGTCACTTAACTCTAGTGCTAGTTCTGTAGGTAATCCATTGCCAGCCATAGCATTCCATAGGCTAGACTCTATGACTACTTCTGCGCTACGATTGAGGCGTGTGACAGGTTTCTCAAAGTGCTCTACATGCATACTATCAGTCAGATGTAGCACGATCGCCTCACGAATATTAGGTTTGTAGATGTAATAGCATAGTTGCTCAATGCCAGCGGTGTCGGTTTGGAATAGTGCGTAGTAAGTTTTTCCTGGACGGATGGAACGTACATCAAACTCGCTGCGTGGCATAAGTGTGATACCGGTTATTTGTTTGCGTGTAGCACCTAGTCGATTGAGCATGCCGCCTAAGGTCTCGCCATCTTTGACAATACATGTATCTATGCGGAAGGAATCAACAGGTAATCCATATTCATAACGAACAACAGGCTCATCGGCTTGTTGTTCATTATTGCTAGTCTTAGTACATGCTACTAACCCTAATGCTGTTATCAATATAATGAGGTGTATTCTGATTTTCATTCTATCAATTCTTAACTTTCTTCTGTGGATATTTCCTTGTCCATGAATTCAGTTTCAGTTTGATTACACCCAATAAGGCTTCTGAAAATATACCTCCAGACATTTTGCTGGTTCCTAATACACGATTGATAAAGATAATAGGTACTTCTTGTATCTTGAAACCGCACATGAAAGCTGTAAACTTCATCTCGATTTGGAACGCATATCCTTTGAACTTTATCTTATCCAATTCGATTGTTTCTAGAACTTCGCGACGATAGCATTTAAATCCAGCTGTAGTATCGTGGATATCAACACCCAAAACGAAACGTACATATTTGCTCGCAAAATAGGACATCAAAACGCGTCCCATAGGCCAATTAACCACATTCACGCCACTCACATAGCGACTGCCAATGGCTACGTCTGCACCTTGATTGGCACATGCATCATACAACTTGAGCAAGTCATTAGGGTTGTGAGAAAAGTCTGCATCCATTTCAAAGATATAGTCATACTTATGCTCAATAGCCCACTTAAAGCCTGTGATATAGGCAGTACCAAGTCCTAATTTTCCTGATCTTTCAACAATGTGCAATCTGCCTGAATAGGTGCTGCTCATGAGGCCTTTTACTATATTGGCAGTACCATCTGGAGAACCATCATCGATAATCAGTACATGAAAATCTAATGGTAAATTCATCACAGCGGTGATGATTGCTTCGATATTTTCCTTCTCGTTGTAAGTAGGGATGATGACTAATTTATCCATCTTTGTAAAAGTGTTTACTTAATGATTGTTTCGTTTAATACATATGCTGGACTAGGAGTCAAACGTGTAAGTGGAGTAATGTACAAATCTTCTCCTGGCATAACGCCTCCATCCAATAGTATTTCTTTGATTGTCTCCATGGCTACATTAGGATCGTTGTTCTCATGACTGAGATGGCAGAGAAATACATTGCGCATATCGGGATTCCAGTTCTTGGCTAGCAACTGACCGCATGTAACATTACTTTGATGCCCACGTGGAGAAAGAATGCGCTCTTTCAAATACGTTGGATATGGACCATTTAGTAACATTTGTTCATCGTGGTTAGCTTCTATCACGACGTGGTTAGCTGTTGCTAGATAACTTTCCATGGTAGCGTTAGGTTGACCGCAATCTGTAGCAATAAGGACGCGTTGACCCAAATAATCAATTACATATCCTACGCATTCAGTGGAGTCATGTGAAATGCCGAATGTGTTGATTACCATGCCATTGAGTGTCCATTCTACACCCTTCTCGAAATACCGTTGTGAGGTGCGTAATTTTTCACGTACACCGTAGTTGCGATCTATACCATCATGAATTGCACGCGTGGAATAAATCGGTAGATGTACTCGCTCACCTAAGGTTCCTACTGCTCGAATGTGATCTGCATGATCATGTGTAATCAGTACACCCATAATATTAGCGTAATCTAATCCCATTTCACGCAAAGAACGCTGAATTGTACGCGCGGAGATACCAGCATCTATTAAAATGCCCCACTTGTGCGTGCCAAGAAAATAGCAGTTACCACTGCTACCACTGGCAAAACTCCTGAATATAAGCTGGTTATCAATCATTTATTATCTGGGTGTATATAACAACTCAATTTTAGCCTGCAAAATTACAAAAAAAAAAGCACATTTGCAAGTTGCAATGCGCTTTTTTTGATTTTTTATGTGTTAATAATCATATTGCTTTGCATTTCTCTTTGAGAAAAGCATCTTCAGCTGGTGAAAGCAGTGGGGAAATCTCGCGATAAACCCATGCGTGATACCTGTTCAACCATTCTATCTCTTGTGGGGTCATACGACTGAGATCTATCATGTTTGTGTCGTAGAAGCACAGAGTCAGGGTCTCAAACTCATAAAACGTTTCACCAGTAGTATGATCACCAAGATCAGTACATGCTCGTACAGCAATCAGATTCTCAGTACGAATGCCATACTCATTGGTGCGATAGATTCCTGGCTCATCAGAGCATACATTACCAACCTGTAATGGATTAGGGTTATTATCTGTACGGATATTCTGAGGACCTTCGTGACATCCCATAAAGTGACCTACGCCGTGACCGGTACCATGGCCATATGTCATGCCCTCTGTCCATAAGAATTGACGTGCAAGAACATCTAATTGATTTCCGCGTGTCCCTTTAGGAAAACGCGCACATGCTAACGCAATATGTCCCTTTAATACCAGTGTATAATCGCGTTTAACGGCTGCAGGGATATTCTTGGGGTTGCCAATCCAAACCGTACGAGTGATATCGGTAGTGCCATCCAGATATTGTCCGCCAGAGTCTAGAAGCAACACACCTTCACCCTCTATTTTTGCACATGCTTCGGGGGTAGCGTGGTAATGAACAATAGCACCATTGCCCTTCCATCCTGCTATAGTGCAGAAACTGTCATCGGTATAGTTTTCACCCATTGCTCTAAACTCACCTAATTTTTCTGCTAGGGTAATTTCTGTCTGTTGAGTCTTGAGTGCTTCATTTTCAAGCCAATAGAAGAATCTAGTCAAAGCTACTGCATCTTTGCGCATTGCTAGGCGCTCGCCGTTGAGCTCAACATCATTCTTTATGCTTTGCATTTTTAATATAGGGCTTGGACTAACGTTCACTTTGTTGGTTTTTGAATTGATCGCTTCGTAAAGAGCCTCATTGACTTTGCTTCCGTCATACATAATAGAAGTAGAGGTAATGTCTTTCAAATAATCAAAAACGTGTTCATATTCCTTTACACCTACTCCAATACGATCAAGATAAGCATGTGCTGCAGCGTCCAATTTGTTGTGGGCAACAAAAATAGTACATTTGTCCATTTCCACTACCACATAACTGATCAAGCATGGTGTGTAATCTACATCTTTTCCGCGTATATTTAACAACCAACCTATTTCATCTAGCGCAGAAACGACCAATGCATCACAGTGCTTATCTGCGAGCGCTTTACGCACGCGTTGTAATTTACTAGCGACGCTCTCACCGGTATATTTTTCTTCGTATTCGTAGAGTAACGATGTAGGAATTGCTGGGCGATCTTCCGTCCAAAGAGGAGATATTAGATCTATCGATACAAGCTCTATACCTCCCTCTTCTAGTTCTGCCTTCAGTGCACGATAGCCATTCACACTATACATTTCTGCGTTTACTGCAACTTTCCCAATGACGGATGACTTTACTGTACAAAGCCATTCTGTTATACTTGGACAGTCAATATCACTCTCGCGCATTAACTCTACTGTTGTGCCTTGCAGCTCAGATCCTGCTTGTAAGTAGTATCTACTATCGGTCCACAATAATGCTTGTTCCATAGTGATGACTGCTGTGCCAGTTTCGCCGAGAAAACCAGTGATCCATGACATTTCTGTCCAGTGTGCAGCCATATACTCACTTGCGTGGGGATCAGTACCTGGTACAATGCAGGCTGAAATATTATTTTGTTGCATCAGCGCTCGTAGCGCCGCCAATCTCTCTTTAATCATTGCTTTTAATAAACCCTAAACTATTTAATAGCTTTAAACGACATGTCAAGACTTTTGATTGAGTGAGTAAGTGCACCTACGCTCACAAAATCTACGCCTGTTACTGCATAATCATGCAAGGTGTCAATAGTAATACCTCCACTTGATTCAATTTCAATGTGCTTACCATGCTCCTTTTCCCAGGTGCGGATAATATCTACTGCACCTTTCGTGCGCTCTGGATTGAAATTATCTAGCATGATACGGTCTGGGATGTTGGTTGCCAATGCTTCGCGAATCTCATCCTCATTGCGAGTTTCAATTTCAATACGCAGGTCTTTTCCTTTTGCTTCGCAATATGTCTTTGCGCGAGTAAGAGCTGCGGTTATACCACCTGCAAAATCCACATGATTATCTTTTAGCAAAATCATGTCGAAGAGTCCGATTCGATGGTTCATTCCACCGCCTATAAGTACGGCTTCTTTCTCCAAATAGCGCAAACCAGGAGTAGTTTTGCGTGTGTCAAGCACATGGCATTTGGTATCTGCAATCAAACTTTGATAGCGGTGTGCAGTAGTGGCTACACCCGACATGCGTTGCATTACATTCAGCATTGTACGCTCGATTTGCAACAAACTTAACTCCTTGCCGTACACTCGAAATGCAACATCACCTGGTTTCACGTGAGCACCATCCTCGATATACTGCTCCATAAGACAGTCTGGATCAAAGTACGCAATGATTTGCTTGGCAACTTCAATACCTGCAATGATTCCCTCTTCTTTTATAATAAGTTGTTGGCAACCCATTTCGGTTTCTGGTATACAACTTAGTGATGTATGATCACCATCGCGAATATCCTCTTCAAACCAGATAGCAATTAGTTTTTGTAATTCTTTTGTATCCATATAATCTTTGATTTTAAACTCTTAACTAACCCAAAATCTGCGAAGCATGGTTTTTTGTGTCAACTTTCTCTATGATTTGCATCAAAACGCCTTGCTCATCAAAAATATAGGTTTTACGTAGTGTACCTACGCATGTCTTACCGCACATTTTTTTCTCTCCCCACGCACCAAAGACTTGTAGCATCTCTGTACTTGGATCAGAGAGTAATGGGAATGGAAGGTTATTCTTTGCGATGAAGTTTTGATGGGATTTTTGACTGTCTTTGCTCACTCCGTACACTTGATATCCTTCTGCTATAAAACGCTCATAATTGTCTCGCATATTGCAGGCTTCTGCGGTACAACCTGGAGTACTATCTTTAGGATAGAAATAAAGCACAGTTTTCTTTCCTATCAGTTGCTCATGAGTGATGGTATTTCCATCTTGATCAGCCACGCTAAAAGCGGGCAACTTATCTCCTATATTCATAGCCTTTAAACTTTAAACTCAACTCTTAACTCTCAATTCTCAACTCATAACATCCTGCATCGGGCTTAGCTTTGCGTTCTATGCCGTCTCTATCTGTTGGATATAATATACTATAAATACTATCTGCTATGCCTCGAGCAGGTGAGAGAGTGTCCAAATGAAAATCATAGTAATGATATTCTTCGTACAAATAGTAAATGTTACGAAAAACGCAACTATCTGAGTCTGAGGCATACACATTATTTTTTGCATACAACTCATCCAACGAATCTGTGCGTAAATAGTTTCCTTCAAATCGTCCCTCATAATAGTCGGGTAGGGGGGTCGCTACTACAAGATTGTTTTTTCTTCCACCTGTGATGATGCAGTTTCTAAACGAACTAATCGTTTTGGCTGCGTTTTTGCTCAGATTATTTATATAAACGGCTGCCACATCTTCCGCCAGCATGTTGGTGTGCAAGTTTAGGGTGGTGTATGGAAAGCCGTAATATGCAGCTATCGTGTTGTGAACAAAGTTATGATTACCACCTGCTAGATAAACGCAATAAGAAGCACAATTACTAATCTCGCAATTAACTACCTCAGCATCTGTATTTTGCAACACTAAACCGTAGATGCTGTGATTATGAATACGGCTATTTTTTAATGTCATTTTTGGACATGTTTCTGTAGCCTCAGAATAGGTGTACAGACCGATACTTCCAGATAAAATATCCACGTAGTTGAAGGTGTATGTCGGTGTTGGTACATCTTTAGCGTGTAATAAGTACAATCCATTCCATTGTCCAGAGGCCATTCTATACGGAACGGAATCAAACAGCATATCTGTTCTATCTCCGCGGAAGATAATAGGGGCATCTTTGCTACCGATAGCCGTCACATTTCCGTATGCATGCAACATCGCTCCTGCATGCATATACACGGTTGTACCTGCCTCAATGGTTAAATCGCCTACTACGGCTACCGTATCGTACAATAAATAGGGCTTGCTGTTGGTTAGGGTTAGAGTTTGAAATATTTTTAATCCGTCTTTACCTTGTATCTTTTGCACATTCTGCCCGTATGCTTGCAAGGTTATATGCTGGTTTTTACCATTGACACTAAATGCAAGATTATCTTCTATGAAAACGGGAGAATTTTCATTTAGTGGATCGATGTATGCGCGCACGAACACAAATAGACTATCTCCTCCTGAAATAGTAATGTCGCGTAGCTCGCTGATTTTGTTTTCTCCATCTATATTGATGCGAAAGTGTTTGCCATCTCGCATACTGATTTGATCAATGTTCAGCGCATTCTTGTTGGGATTATATACCATCACGCATTTGGTGGAAGAACCCATCGCTGTGAATACGGTGTCAAATAATACCGTGTCGTGCGAAAAACTCAACTCGAGTGCAGGGTCTGTAGACACCGTATTGTGCTGACAAGAGATGAAAAATAACGATATGAGTAGGATATATAACTGCCTCATAATGAACCAAAATTGATAATCAATGATATTTGATGATAGAGCATGCGACCGATGTTGTTCATGTATTGATAGTCGTTCTCTGGAGGTACCCATCCGTACCCATTCTCTCCCCACTTCTCCTTAGGAAGAACCATATTGTTGAACCCAATCTGGTATTTGATTTCGGGGCTACATCTAAACCATTTTGCATAGCAATCACATCCAAACCCGCCGTCCACGAAGTAATTAGTTGTTTTCGTGTAAACCTTTTTATTTTCGTCTGGGTTATTCATGTCAAAACTGACACCTCCACCCACAATAATATATGGACGATAATTGGTCTCACGTTCTGCAGCCCATTTTAAATGCAATGGGATGGAGATTGGCATAGTGAGTTGCTCAGTAGTGCTAGTGGTGTCATGTTGTAAAGTGATCGTATTAAAATTAATCGAAGGATTGACTTGTATAGTCAAATACCGACATAGACGCAGGTCCACATATCCACCAATACTCAGTCCATACCCTACATTGGGCACGGAAATGATATCATTGGGAGACTCAATAATATATGATGGGAAATTCACCCCAATAAATCCGCCAAAATGCAGCAGTTTATCATCCGAAAATGGGTGATTCTCCTTTTGAGCCATTGTACTCCAACTCAAAAGTAATGCGCTGATTATCAATAAGTACTTTTTCATTCTTTATTTCTATGCAGGATATATTCTACTGCCTCTTGATATCCGTCAGTTCCGTGCCCGATTATGCTGTGTGTGCATACATCTGTCAGCAAACTGATGCGTCTAAATGCCTCTCGCTGATGAATATCGGATATATGTACTTCTACCACAGGCACTTCACAGCATGCCACCGCGTCTCTCAATGCCACACTAGTGTGGGTGTATCCTCCTGCATTTAGGACAATACCCTTGATCTCGTTGCCTTCAAGCGAACTTTGTTCGCAATCTTCAAGGCACTTGGTGCCGATCTTCAAGTCCAAAGGACGATCTTCAGCGCAGCGATCTCGCATTCCATACTTTTGCACCCAGTCTATTAGATCTCCTTCGTGGTTGGATTGAAGATAATGCAACTCTACATCCATATGGGCACGTTGTGTGTCCACTAGAATCTGTTCCATGGAGCGACTCCCATAGATGCTAGGTTCTCTTCTTCCTAGCAGATTCAAATTTGGCCCATTGATAATTACAATCTTCATCTCTCAACTACCTCGCGCCTTGTACTGCCAGCAAAAACTCGTCATTGTCGTTTGTGCGCTCCATTAGAGTCTTCAGCTTCTCCATGGCCTCCACACTATTCATGTCGGTCAACTGCTTGCGAATCATCCACATACGGCTTAGTACATCCGCAGGGATTAATAGGTCGTCACGACGAGTGGAGGATGCTGGAATATCCACGGCAGGGAAAATTCGTTTGTTGCTGAGTTTACGATCCAACTGCAACTCCATATTACCGGTACCCTTAAACTCCTCAAATATCACATCGTCCATCTTACTACCCGTCTCTGTCAACGCTGTAGCGATAATGGTGAGACTACCTCCATTCTCTATATTACGTGCTGCACCGAAGAAGCGTTTTGGCTTGTGCAAAGCTTGTGCCTCTACACCACCAGATAACACTTTACCACTCGCTGGAGCCACTGTATTATATGCGCGTGCAAGGCGTGTGATACTATCTAGCAAAATCACAACATCATGACCGCATTCTACCAGTCGTTTGGCTTTCTCATGTACAATATTGGCCACTTTAACGTGGTTCTCTGCTGGCTCATCAAATGTGGAAGCTATTACTTCTGCATTCACTGAACGTGCCATGTCGGTTACCTCTTCAGGGCGCTCATCAATCAGCAATACAATCATATACACCTCTGGATGATTAGCTGCAATAGCATTTGCTATCTGCTTGAGCAATACTGTTTTACCTGTCTTAGGTTGAGCTACAATCAATCCACGTTGTCCCTTGCCTATAGGAGCGAAAAAGTCGATGATGCGTACTGCTAATGGGTCACTTTTATCGCCTTTGCAGAGCTTGAACTTCTCGTCTGGGAAGAGAGGTGTTAGGTTCTCAAAGGCAATACGCTCTTTGGCCACTGCAGGCGCTACGCCATTCACTCGAATCACCTCTTTCATCGGGAAATACTTGTCTGTGTCTTTGGGAGGACGAATAGTGCACTCCACGGTATCACCTGTCTTTAGACTATACTGACGTATTTGTTGTTGGGATACATAGATATCATCTGGAGATGAAATGTAGTTGTAATCGGCACTGCGCAAGAATCCATAGCCGTCAGGTGCACACTCTAATGTACCTACGGCAATGATGGTATTGCCAAAGGCTTCCGCGCCTGTATTCAATACCAGATCTTCTTCCTTTATTTTATTAGGGTCGGGTATTGCACTTATATCCTCACCATTGGCTAATTGCTCCTCGCGTTTTGCTATCTGCTGAGTGATTTGTTCAATGCGTGCATGAATGCGTGCTTGTTTTTCTGCTGGAGTCTCTGCCTTTTTGGTCTCTGTAGTGCTGACTCCTGGATTGTCTGCCACTTCTGCAGGTACTTCTGTGGACTCATTAGCTACGATATCTGCAGCTTTTTCTTTCTTTTTGCGTCCCTTTCCTTTCTTTGGAGCAACCACTTCTTCTGTCGCAGGTACCTCTGAGGTTGGAGCTTGTGCTGGTTCCTCTGTTTTTATTTCAGGAGCAACTGCTGCTTTACTTTTTTTCTTGTTTTTTGCCTTCTTGTTGCGGTCATTTCCAGTGTTAGGGTTTTCTACCACCTCTTCCACTTTGACCTCTACACTTTGTGGCGCTTTGCTCTCTGGTTGTAGCGTACTATCCTCTATGTTAAAACCGCCTTCTGCCACTCGTTTACCGTTTTCGGTTTTCTTTGGCTGAGGCTGCTTAGCTTGCTCTTCTTTCATCTGTCCTAGTGTATCTTGCTCATTCCCAACTGTAGCTAACACTCTGTTGCTCTTCAAGTTATCGGTGTTTACTTTTTGAGGTGTGTTTTGAATACGCGTACGTTTGCCGCGTTTCTTTTCTTCTGCCTTAGCTTGTTTGGCCTCCTCTTTAGCTTGCACCTCAGCGCCGCGCTTGTCTGCCTGAGCATCCAAAATGTCATAAATGATAGATTGCAGAGAAGCACCTCGGCGTACTTTGAGCCCGAAGGTATCTGCAATTTCAGTCAACTGTTCGAGCGTCATACGCCCGAGTTTCTGCATATCGTATTGCATAAATAATGTGTAAATAAATTTCTAATAACAGGGAAACATCTTTGTAGTCTCACAAAGATGCTGCAAAAGTACTACAAAAAAATGAATTATGCAAATTTTTACAGCAAAATTTCTTCAAAAGTATTCACTTTTGCTTTCTCGTAGGGGCGATATACCTTTATGTAGTTGTCGGTAAAGCCTGCCATCTGATCGCCTTCCCTCTTTGATTCCCACAGCACAACGGACTTCCTACCAGCATGTTGCGCATAAAAAGACTTAGTCTTTTCTTCGGATATTTCGTGCAATACCTTACTGCGACGTTGGCGTTCTGATTTTGGCACTACATATAGGTCCATTTCTAGCATTTTTGTATTAGCACGCTCGGAGTATGCGAATACATGCAACTGGCTCACATCCAATTCTTTGATAAACGACAGATAGTCTTCCCAATACGCTTCAGTCTCACCTCGCACACCCACCATACAGTCCACTCCAATAAAGGCATGTGGCATCACCTGTTTTATATGCTGTACCCGCTCTGCAAACAGCTCGCGAGTGTATCGGCGTCCCATGATCTTCAGCATTTCATTACTACCTGACTGCAGAGGAATATGGAAATGTGGTGCAAAGTGCTTGGATTCTGCCACAAACTCTATTATCTCGTCTGTCAATAGGTTGGGTTCGCACGATGAAATACGGATACGATAATCCATTCCTCTCGCCTCTCGCCTTTCGCCTCTCGCCTCTCGCCTTTCGCCTTTCGCCTCTCGCCTCATCGCCTCATCGCCTAGGTTATCTAGCGCTTTCAGCAAATCAATAAAAGTTTCTCCAGTGCTTCTTCCAAAATCCCCAATGTTTACTCCAGTGAGAATCAATTCTTTAGCTCCTTGATTGAGAGCTTCTTGTGCATCTTGCACCACCTCGCGGATGTATGGATTACGCGATTTGCCACGTGCGTATGGAATAGTACAATAGGTGCAGAAATAATTGCATCCGTCTTGCACTTTGATAAAGCATCTTGTTCTATCATCGCCCGAGTGTACACCATGAAACGCATCCACCTCGCGTATGGCGCAAACACTAACTTCAGCACAGTGATCTTCAAGGGTGTTAGCCCGATCTAAAATACGATATCCTATGCGCTCTACAAGCGCCGGAATATCATATTTCTCATTCTGCCCTAGCACATAATCTACCCCTTCTATCTCACTAATTTGTTGGGGCTGTAATTGTGCGTAACATCCTGTTACGATGATGATGGCGTTGGGGTTTTGTCTATGGATACGGTGTATAGCTTGGCGATCTTTGTGGTCAGCATTATCGGTGACCGAGCAGGTATTGATCACGCACACATCGGCCTCTTCGCCCTGCTTCGCACGGGTATGACCTTGTTCTAGCAATGCCTTCCCAATGGCACTACTCTCTGCAAAATTCAATTTGCATCCCAATGTCACAAACCGTATCTTCATGTCTTAACTCTTAATCGCAAGCAGCGATTTCACAAACTCTTCTCTATCAAATACCTGCAAGTCCGTCATCTGTTCGCCTAGTCCAATATACCTCACAGGTATCTTAAATTGGTCACTAATACCAATTACTACGCCGCCCTTTGCCGTGCCGTCTAACTTAGTGATAGCCAGAGAACTAACTTGTGTGGCTTTCGTGAATTGCTTAGCTTGTTCAAATGCGTTTTGTCCGGTACTACCGTCTAGTACAAGCATCACGTCATGTGGTGCATCCGGTACTACTTTTTGCATCACGTTTTTAATTTTCGTCAACTCGTTCATCAGGTTTACCTTGTTGTGCAAACGACCGGCGGTATCAATCAGTACCACGTCTGCATCGTTGGCTTTGGCACTTTGCAACGTGTCAAATGCGACGCTCGCAGGGTCAGAACCTTGTTGTTGTTTCACCACAGGTACCCCTACGCGTTCGCCCCAGATGCAAAGTTGCTCTACGGCTGCGGCACGGAAGGTGTCTGCTGCACCGAGATATACTTTTTTGCCTGCCTTCTTGTATTGGTGTGCCAGTTTACCAATGGTGGTCGTTTTGCCCACACCGTTCACGCCTACCACCATGATGACATAGGGTTTGCTAGGTAACTCGTCGGCGAAGTCCAATACTTGTGCCTGATTGTTTTCTGCCAACAGAGATGCTACTTCTTCCACGAGTATGGTGTTGAGTTCGGCAGTCCCTAGATATTTATCGCGTTTTACGCGATCTTGTATGCGTTCGATGATGTGTAGCGTAGTCTCTACGCCCACATCAGAGGTGATAAGGGCTTCCTCTAGGTTGTCCAGAACGTCCTCATCTACAGTCGATTTGCCCGCGATGGCGTGCCCAATCTTACTTAGTACGGATGTCTTAGTTTTCTCGAGACCTTTGTCTAGTGTCTCTTTCTTTTCTTTACCGAATAATCCAAAAAATGCCATAAGGTCGCTTATATAAATTGCTTTTTAATAATTTGTTAATTATTTATGATTCAAGGTCATTCTTCTAGAATGTGGAATTTATAGAAGTGACCGTAATATTCCAATTTAGACTGCAAAGGTACAACAAAAAATGCACATATGCAAGAAAAGCGGGAAAAATATTTTGCAAAGAATAGATTCTATCTATTTCATGCGCTATTCATCACTCATTCAAGCTCGCTTGAGAATGAAGTGATGGATGGCGTATAGTAAGGTGACAACCGGTTTGCAAAATATTTTTCGAGCGAACTGGAGTATGTTCAGCATTTAGCGAATGTACTTTCGAGGTGGGCGAATGAGTAAGCGAATGAGGTCGGTGCCCTCGAAGGTACACTACAATATATCCCTCTCGAAGGTACAATAGGTCGTTTTATGCTAGGACGCAGTCCGCATACTGGCACCACCCAATTCCTCCTCTAGGTTAGGAGAATATGTCTTTTCCTAAAATAGGTTGACAGTTTTTGAGATATTTTTCTGGATTCAGTTGACACTTTCCTGAAAATAGTTGACACTATTTGTCCCATTCCCGCCACCATCCTCGCAGCAATTTGTATCTACATACCTCTCATCTGCTAAATTATCAGCTCACCATCCTCGCAGCAGATGTTGCGCTGATGTTGAGCAGGTGTTAGGCAATCGAAAATCCACCTCAAAACATGACAGAATGACCAACCGCATTCTATAATCTACTTATCACTCATAGTTCATAACTAAAAAAAGTGTCTTTTCCTAAAATCACTTCACAGTTAATTATTGGTTAATCTTAAAAATAAGCACTTTTTCCTGATTTCCTTCAGGGGTATACTAAATGTCTTCACAGGCATCCTAAATATTTTCATATGTTTCCTGATTTTTTTCAGGATAAGACAACAACACGAAATTATGTGATTTTTTGTCAAAATGCAACATGAGAGTTACATTTTTTTCTTTTTTATTTTAAAAAAGTAGAAATGTTTGTATATTCCAAATTTTATTTGTAATTTTGCGCCCGTTTTGTATGGTGCTTATTGTGTCCTTGTTGGTCCCTAGGCGCATGTGGAGGAACGAGTGTTGAGGAAATTGATAATTGAAGTTTGTGATTTTTAAGGATAAATTTTAAGGAAGAAAATGAAAGTTAAGTCAAGTGTATTATTAGGACTTATTATGCTGTTTTGTCTGATGGGAGGGCTAGCGTTGTTGAGTCGTTTGAAGCAGGAAAAAGACGTTTGGTCTCCAGCAGATATGTATTCTACTGTAGGCGGTTCCCATGGTAGTGCATACACTACAGTGTCATATGGATCTGCTAGCAGTGCGGGTTCATCGATGCCTGTGTATCTAAAATCAGGATCTACATTGCGCCGTCGTGCGGCTTTTTCATACGCGCACGTTATGCCCTCGCCTAATCGTGCGGGCGGCTCTAGCGTGTACACATCGACTTCTTCGCCTCAAGGTGGATTGTACACCACTTCTAGTGCAGAGTTTCGCTCTTTTGGTGGAGGCAATGTGGCGGGTTCGTCTATGTCGTATAGTTCCAGAAAAACGGCTACGCCTGTAGCGTCAGCTGCAGGTCTAACGATGACTATGCCTAGTACTCCTGTTTATGCGTACAGCAGCAATAGTAGTAATGTGAATGATAATGTGGCTGCAGCTAGTGCAGTCAGCACATTGCCTATGTATGCTGGTGTTACTGTAGCCTCAACATCATCGTATGCTGGAATTGGCTACACCACCGCTAGCGGCTCTCAAACAAGAGGTGTAAGTGGTAGATATTTCGCACCTCCAGGAGGAACAGGAAGCGGTGTGTGGGATTGGTCAATATGGCTCAATAGCTTGGGTTATGGCGATGGGTTCTTGTATGTGGATGAGGATGGTAATCGCTATTATGATATGAAGGCGTTAGAAGCTGCATTTAGTGATGCAAAAGATAACTATCCTGATTTGACATGGGAAGAGTTTATGGAGTGGTTTAATAATCAGGAAGGTTCTGGTATTCGTCATTATGTGCCAATTGGTGATGCTTGGTGTGTGTTGCTGCTGGCATTAGTGTATGCTGTGGTGGTGTATGTCAAACGTCGCAAAGCAAATACCTCTATCAACTCAGTAACCACTCGATAACCATTCGATAACCACTCGGATGATGACGAGAGAATACGATCCAACAAAGAATATTAATAACAAAAAATAACGCAACTCTGTTGCATATAACGCTTAGCATGTAACATAACAACGCGTAAGCATGTAACGGAGCGAAGCGACCAAAAAGATATATGAAAAAGATTTTATCAATTTTAATCTGTGTAGTACTGGGAATTAGTAGTGCGTGGGCTGATGCAGTATCAGGTACTGCTACAGCTGTGTTATGTAAAGGTGGAACTTGCACAGAAAAAACAGGTGGTTGGGTAGAAGTAAATACATCTTCTTCAAACAGTACATGGAATAAATATACAGCTACTGGTAGTGATGCTACTTCTGGGCTCAGTAAATGGACTGCAAATATCTATATGCATGCAAAACCTTTTGATGGAAATTATTTTATAGGATGGGCATCAACATTTACATCAAATACAGGACAGTATGCTTTGATTGGTGATTATAGAGCTTATGGTACAACTAATTCTTATTCTGCTACGGATAAGACAATTAAATATGCTGCGAACAAAGCAGGTACTGATGGTGAAAATATTCAAAGATATGCCATTTTCAAACCTGTAACTGTTGATGCTGTATCGCCTTCGAGTATTACTCTTAATTCTACGGATAAACTTGGCTTTGCAGAAACAACTATTACCTTTACTACTACAGGTGCGGATAATATGAATGACTTTGTGAGTGATAAAGTTGTATTGTCTGGTGATTCACGTTTTACAATTAAATCAAGCACTTTAAGCGGAAATACTGTAACTGTGGTTGTTCGTTTTACAGATGATAATCGTCATATAGTAGATGGTACATTGCCTAAAGCTACTGTTACTTTAACTTCAAAGGGCGATAACTCAAGTACTAAAACTGCCACTATCACAGCTACCTCTGACTTAAAACCTAATTTTACAATAAATCAAGCACCCAACTTCGATCTTACGCCTACAACCCCAATAGAAGATGGTGAAACGATCTCAGAGATATTAACAACTGCTGCTGTATCTGGTTATGAAAATGTGGTAGGAGAAGCCTCTTGGAATGCAGTATTCTCTAATCCAGAGGATGCTGAAATGATGGGATATAAACTCAGCGATGAAACGACAAATTCTCCAACCATAAGTTTTACTCCTACTATATACAGTCTCAACCAGGCTAATGTGGAGACGGAGGTGTGTATAACGGCATCTTACACAGATGAGAATGGTAAGCTTCTAACTAATGAAGAATGTTTGACAATCTCAGTAGATGCAGGTAAAGTAATTACCATCAATAATGTGAAAGACGCTGAGATGGACTTTGGTATAATTGATTATACGGAAACGAATGTGCCTGTACCAATTGAATATCCTCTCTTTTCTACTTTATCAGGTGCAGCATTCAATGAGACACCTAATGGTTTCGACTCTAATATTGAATATATAAGCAATTTCGTTGGTCAAGGCAACGAAACTGATAAGATAACCGTAACTGTTAATTCTACATTGGTTCCTGGCGATTATACAGCAAACTTAACATACGAGGAGAAAGATGCAGATCCTATTAGTGCATCATTGGCGGTGAAGGTATCCATCAAGTTGGCACAGCCAGTAGTTGAAACGGAGGCATTACCTAAAATTGTGAATCTAACTTGGAGAAAGGTATATGCTGCAACTAAATATATCGTATGGAGTGGAGATACCGAATTAACGGTAATTGAAGATGTTACATCTGATACGTATACGTTTGAGGTAAAGAATATTGGAGGAGTTAATCTGGAGAATGGTGTACAATATCCTTTCCAAGTCGAGGCTATCTATAGTGACGAGCACGTGGGCAATCGAAAATCCGAAGTGATGTATGCTACACCAGGTATCCCAAGTTCTATTACTACAACGAATTTGTCGCAGATTGAAATATATACAGGAACAGAAGGGTATATTGATGATCATGCAACTTATGGAAAATTCCCTTACTCTCCTAAACGCAAAGTAGATTTAACTCATATCTTTGGTAATGATCAAAAACCATTATTTGACTATCTCTATATCTTTGGTTTGACATCCAACACAAGTGGTTCTAAAATTAATAAACCATCAACAAGTACGGCTTGCAATGCTAAGACACCTTGTTATATATATAAGAAGGCAAATGATGGTGCTACATACGAATATGTACGTGAGTTTGATGCCACAAAAGAGCGTTTTGATCATGGTACAAGTATGAATGACAACAAACTCTATCTAACTGGTTATTGTCCATTTGCATACATGGGCACTCAACCTACTGAAGAGGGATGGATGCATTTCCGTGGTGGCGATACACGTGTAGATATCTATTTGGAAGATTGCCAAATTAGCGGACGATACAAGACTGCAACAGGTAAGCATGCTGGGTATGTAAAGAATGATGTTGTGCTGATTGCTAATCTTTCGAATATGATAAGTGGTGCGCATTTCAACTATGCTACAGGATGTTCTTCTGTTTTTGCATTCTATAGTACGGAAGCCAATAATGGTAAATCGTTTAAGCCTCATATCCATATTCGTGGAAACAATCATCTACAAGGACAATTAGGAGCACGAATCTCCTCGATTAAGGGTAAAGTAGTGATGGAGATTCTTGGATCTACCACCACATTGGCTGAGATTGATGTGAGCAGTGCTAGTACAGAGGTTCATAATGCTCCAATAACCATACTGGCCGATAAAAACAATGGAAATACGGATTTGATATTTGATGATAATTGGCCAGATGGAACAATAACCAATGGCTTCTTAAAATTAAATGCTCCAACAGATGTCTTTAAGGTAGGGTCAATAGATTTAGGTAGCGAAAATAGCTCTGTTACATTCAATGGTGGGCAATATTGCTTGCGCAATGGTGCTGCAGATGGAACTTATACTTGCAATATGATGGCGTCTTATCGTCGTTTTTCGAAAGAGGCTGCAGGGCAGACTATTTACTATTATGGATTTGGCGGAGATATGACAGCATCTGGCAAAGTAACCATTAACTCGGGTACCTTTACAATGGAAAAGAATATGCAAGGAACTCTGGGGCAAAACTATTATATCGACCAAACTGATTTCTTGGATTTGCGTTTACCAAGCAACTCAATAATCAATGGCGGAGCGTTTAATGGTATATCGAATGTGGTTATTTGTTCACAAGCAACCTCTACTGGTCGTAGTCCTATAAATGCTTTAGACCTCCAGTTGTGTTTGTTTGAAGTAGAGGCTGCAGAAGAAACTACAGATTATGGAACAAACAAGTTTACAATTCCAGAACAATGGATTAACGATGGATATTATATTGATTCAACGCCAAGTTATGATTATTCTACTGATTATGGGTCCATTGTTGACGGTTCGATATATGGTGCTCAATCGGTTAATGCGTATGAGCAAGATGGTAAAAAGTGGGTGAAACTACTTCTGCCAATTAATGCAGAAGAAAATAGTTGCTTTAAGAGAGAGTCTATCATCTACTCCTGGGCTACGTGTATTCCTGAGATATCAGTCTCGTCTGCAGGACAAGAAACCACCACTAGTGGAAGTACAGAGGTAAATTTCACGGCTGTGGGTGAGGGAGATATCCTGAAGCAAACCAATCAATTGATATATGTGGAGGTGGACGAACCAATGGCTAAAGCAGAGCATGTTGAGAATGATATGTCTATTCGAATCCATAACAATTCTTTGCATGGTGTTATTACCAACTCTGCAGACTATTCTATAGAAAAAAATCTCTATTTCTTAAAAGCAGTAGAAGCAGACAAATGGATAACGTTGGTAGCGCCTTTTGATATTCATAAGGTGGAAGTGATGGAGGTTCTTAAGGAAGAAGAAATTGAGAGATTATCCAAACAGGAGGCAGTTGATAAGACTGCAAAGAAGAACCTACACCTGTGGTATGGACTATCAAATTTTATTGTTCCAGATAATCAGGGACGTGCCACTAGTATGGACTTTTACACAGCAACTACAAATGCGGTTCCTAATAGATCGTTCTATGAACTTACTCATTATGACGGAACGAATAGTCGTCAGGCAAATTATTATCTATATGAATTAGAGAATGAGGAATTTACTACAGATGCAGTTGGAAAAGAATTGCAGATAAAATGGACGCCAGTAGAGGCACAAGATGCTGATCAGCCTATTATGCGTAAAGGTAAAGTGTATGCAATTCAATTCCCATACTGCCCAATGTGTAATGATATAGATACTCGTACCGTATACGACTATTGGACAGCAAAGTTTGTGTTGTTCTCAGGAAAAGGTCCACAAACTATTTCTGGTACAAATGCCCAAAGTACCATTTTATCGCAAACCCCAACTTCTGGAAGTGCTATATTGACCGGTAATTACACCTTTAATAATATGTCACTACCTGATGGTGCATATGTGCAACAGTACACTCAATTGGATGGAGATACGAAGAAAGGAGACTGGTTTGTGCGTCCAACAGGAGATTATACGGTTAAACCAACTGAGGGATATATGCTTTACTCTCCTACTAGAGGTATCAGTATGATGCCATCGGCTATTGGCCGCTCAGGAAAAATGGTATATCCAAGTAATGTAACAACCGATTCTTCTGTACCTACTATTGCGGATCGTACTTCGTTGATGATGATGAATACTGCAGATGGTTTTGATATATTAGCGTTGCTACCACAAACCGTAGTAGTGTATGATATGCAAGGAAATCAAGTCTTCCATGGCTATTTGTCCGAGGGCGAACAAGTGCACATTCATGCAGGAAGTGGATTATACGTGGTGCGTGGAGAATATGACGTGCTCAAAGTAGTGGCTGATTAATAATATAGCTTAATAATCAAGAAAATAACTATAGGATATGAAACAAATATTTCTTTTGGTGAGTTTGGCAATAAGTTTAGTTGCTTTTGCTCAAAATGATGGTGCAAGTTGCGAAAACGCTATTTATGTGGACTCTACGTTTTCACAAGTAGTAGAACCTGGTCGTACATATTGGTATGTGGCTAATACAGAGGATTTGCCAGTAATGGTGTATTTCTTCCCAGATGAAATTTCGGAGAAAGAACCTGAAGTATACGTAGATTTTACCTGTACACCAGGTGTATATGACGATCCGAATATAGTATACATGGTTGAAAAGGCTGCAGAAGCGAATCTCCATTTCCCGATGTCGGCAGATTTTGATGTGGTTGAAGTAGATGGAAAAATGGCGTATCGCATGGGTTATGCACGAGAACTTTTGGATATAATGGCTGGGTATGGTGTGAATTATAATGTACCTGTGTATGTATCTGTGAAGACTCCTATAACAGGTACTGCGCAGATTGATAATCATAAAGCAGTATTAGAGTGTACTGATTTGTGTATTCGTGCCGAAATGCAAGATACACTCCACCTAGTGGCAAACGATACGATGGCTTATTATTATTTTCCCGTCTCAGAGTGGGTGGGAAATCAATTACGTTTTACATGGACAGGAAGCACACCGCTGAGAGCTTATCTGGAGTCAGATTGTGAGTTTGATACATTAACAAGTCGTTATGTGTATGAATTTGCTGATTCTCTGAATGGTATGGCAGTACAGCATATTTTAGACGAAGATATTAATAACTATGTTCGCTATTCCGATGATGGAAATTTGTACGTGAAATTTGTAGCAACCGAGGATGGTGAGGTGTATATTGATGATTACAAAAATCATGGTGCTGTTACAATAAATACTTGTCAAAAGAATATAAAAACAACAGCCATCGCTTTCCCTACTGCAGAAGCAGGTTTAGCTTTGACAGCCAACGTTACTTCTGCATCTAAATCATATCGCTTTAAAGCAGAAGATATCAAAGGAAAGAATATCCGACTAAAATGGAAGTCTGCTGACCATAAAACAGCGGTAGCATATTTTGCTAATTTCTGTGGATTTGATCTTACATACAAAGATCCAGATGTCGTAGATACTGTGCACTTTGTATATGATGAGATGGAAGATATTATGTATGCAGATATGTTGCAAGAGCGTGTAGATCGTCTCTCTACGATGCATACAGATGGATGGCTCTTTATGCAAATTCATCGTATTGAAGCTGGTACTTTCTGGTGGGATACTTATGTGCCTCCTGTGTATGATTGTGATACTAAGAGCCAGCTAATCAATCAGGTAGATAGCGTGTATATGCCTGCTAATAGTTACCATATTAGTTACAAGATTAATGCTGATGAGTGGAGTCAAAATAATCACACTTTTGTATGGAAAGGTAATAAGCAAGCATACATGTTTATCGCAGATACATGTTCTTTCCCATTGGCTCCATACAACGAGCACGTAGGATTGTATCAGGTGATTAATTCCAATGACTCAGTAACAATCTCTAAAGATGAATTTGAGTACCTTGCATACGACTATGCAGATGGCTATGGTAATCTATATATTCGTATTCGTAGTACCGAGCCAGGAACCTTATATACACGTCTTGAAAAGCAAGGTGGTGCAACTGGGTTAACCACTTCTACTGTTATTAACGGACGTAAAACAAAGTTAGTATTGATAGAGCAGTCTATCTATATTCAGGTAGAAGATGGAGAACAGCAAAAGTTGTATGATCTCACTGGAAGAGAAGTAGTGTTGGAATAAGAAGAGAAAGAATGAAGAAATATATTCTATTGACATGCATGCTCTTTAGCATGTTCATGGCAATGTTTGCGCAAGATGTTCTCCAACCATCTACCTATGAGGGGTCATGGCTATGTGAGATGGAACGGAAAATGTTAGGAGCAAAACACTTCTACTGCGATTGCAAGGAAAATAGTACGGAGTTTACATACCCCATGAACATCGAAATCACAGATACTATGTGGTTTGAAGCTGGAATCAAAGACCTTAAAAAAGGATTGACTGCTTTCATCTATTCCGATTGTAGTATGCAAATTGACGTCTTTGCTTTTTGTTCCTCCAAGGAGCCCTCTATCTCCATGACAGTTGGAAAGAACCAAATGCGAGAAATGGATGTGGCTACAATCAACAAGAAAATCGAAGAAATGGGCTCTGTAGGTGAACTAGCTGACATACTCACAGCGCACATGCGTATTTATCCAATCGATGGCGGTACCGGAAATATGGTGGCACATCCTTATGACGAAGGCCCTGCTTCCACTTGTGAAAATACCTTATCCATCTATCGCTCTATGACAATGGTTAGTTCAAATAGTGATGATGTATATATGTTGCCTGTCAGCGAAATACCTGCGTCTGGAAATTTATTTGTGCAGTGGAAAGAGAAAAAAAATAATCCTTGTCAACTTCGCATTACACGCGGTTCATGCGATGGTACTATCATTGCTGAAACCACACTTAGCGACTCCACTAAGTTGTTCTTTTTCAATCCAGAACAGCTAAAGGAGATTCGCCAAACGCAAGAGAATCTGTATCTTCATCTTTCTCATGCTGCTTCTATCGTAGGTCGTCTGCGAGTGCGAATCCCTCAGTTTGAGGAAATCGCGAATGATACGACAATATGCCAAGGACTGGGGTTACAATTAGCAGATACACTATTGACCGAAACAACAACCTATATTGGCGATACCGTCTGGCTCGCGGGTGATACTGTAGGGGTATTTACATATAACCTGACGATTGCAGAGCCTGAAATTCAATACGACACTATCTTTGTGCGTAAGAAAAAATTACCATTGCTTTATCGCGATCAAGGATATGTGGATGCAATAGGTGATTTTGATATAATCCTAGAAAATTATGAAGAATGTAATGAGCGTGTGATGTTGCATGTCGCTCACGATGTTATCTATGCATCAGCCGATATTGACACTACTCTTTGTCAAGGTCGTGTGTTTGAGCACAATGGAATAAAATACGTGGATGATACCACCTTCGTGGAATCCTTCTGGAAAGATGAGGATACATATTTGACGCAATCTGTCACAGCACGTTTTACTGCGCCAGAACTAGAGTATGATACCATATCTCTTAAGCAAAAAGATCTACCGTTCCTCTATCGTGGCAAATCATCGGTTGATTCGTTTGGCAATCACGATTTGTTGCTGACAACTCCTAATACTTGCAATGAACATGTTCTTTTGCATGTCGTACATGATATAGCTTATACTACTGCCACACTTGATACTACGTTATGTCAAGGACGTGTGTTCGTATATGATGATGCACAATATACGACTGACACAACGATTATAGATTCGCTGTGGCTAGATGCTGATACACATTTGACACAATATCTAACCGTGGGATTTGCTATCCCAGAAACAGAGTTTGATACGATTGTTGTTTCTGCTGCGCAATTGGCATTAGGATACTACTATGCGCCAGCCGATACAGAGGTCTATCAAACAGGTACACACCTCTTTGAGGTAAAAGCGTATGACGAGTGTACACGATATATTGAACTATTTGTACAAGAAGATAATACGACTACCCACTACCAAAATACCAGCGTGAATGAGGAGCAGCCACAAATCTTGATGAAAGAGGGTAGAGTATATGTGAAAAAAGGAAATAAACTCTACTCAATATTAGGCGAGGAAATACTGCAATTAACACTATAAAAAACGCTAGAAAAGCTTGAATTTTATGTAAATGTTTTTTTCTTTAGAAAAAACTTGCGTATCTGGCAAAAAATGTGTAACTTTGTGGCGTGATTCGAAATAGAATATTCCGAGACATAAAATAACAAAATATATTAATAATTAATTACAAAAAGTAATGCGTAAATTTTTACTAACTGCCGTTGCGATTATGATGACCATCACTATGATGGCTATTGGTAAAAACGACGGCTCAACCAAAGTCAATGCGATTGAATTCTCATGGGACAAGGGAAATGAGCAAGAAGCTGGTACCTATTGGTATCGTGTCTCTCTTGATCCACTCTATGACATGGATGTTCCTACATTGGCGCTTTACATGACAAACCTCGTGAACGAGGAGGTGAATGTTACTTTAGAAGCCACTGTGATGGGGCAGAGTGAGGTTAAATCCTACACGATTGCTGCAAAAGACCATCGCACATGGTCTGCTGGAGCTGGTATGCTGGTACAAGCCAACCAAAAGGAAGTGTTCCTGACGTTGACTTCAAACAAAAAAGTAGCGCTATCTGCGAAAGTCTATGAGACAGAGGACATGGATGATGCATGTTTGTCTGCATTAGAGTTCAATTGGACAACGGGCAATAGCGTGGCAGCAAACAAAGTACAATGGTTTAAGATTGATTTGTCTGCAGCTAAGGCTGCTACTGACAAGCAAGTGGCTCTTACTGTTGCTAATAAAGGCACCGATGTGGCTAACCTAGTGGCAGATTTGAGTTTGGATTGTCCTAGTAGTGGTTTGACAACCTACAATGGTGTGCTAGTTGCTGGTGCAACGCAAACCAAGGAGATCGCTCGCACAATGCTTGACATGCTCAAGGATGATTTTGTATATGTGCGCGTATCTGCAGATCAACCTGTACATCTGAGTGCTGTATTGGTAGATGCACCTACTACTCCTGTGTTTGATAATTGCAACGAGGCGCTAGAGGTGGCACTCGAAACTTCATATACAGTACCCACGGGTACTCATCTATTCAAGATACCTGTAGCTATTCTTCGTGGAGATAGTGCTCATAGACGCCACGAGCCAGAGATCACAATCAACAACCTAGGTGATGAGAAGGCAAATGTGACTGCTAAGATGGCATTTACTTGCCCTGCTACTAGTGTTATGGAAAGAAGCATGATATTAGGTGCGGGTGCAGAGCTTGTTAAGGCAATCGAGAAAAATATGATTGAAGGTATTGATGCAAGTCATGAATATGTGTATGTACAAGTGACTACTGATCAAACGTTATCAGTCTATGGCCGTCTCAAACACGTCAACGAAGGTAATGCTTGTAAAAATAGCAAGGATTTTGATTGGACAACCGGTCATGTTCAGACTTCAGGCACAGTATGGTATGCAGTAGATATTACAGAGGCTAAAACCAATATCAAGAATATTGAACTCTCATTGACCAATAATGCTAATGCCGCTGCTAATATTACAGCTGAGATTGCATTTGCATGTCCATATACCGACTTGCAAACAATGAGCCGTTCGATTACTGCTAAGACTACTATGACACGTACCATTGACTATGGTATGTTCGGCATGATGGCTACAAACACCATTTATGTAGGATTAACCACAGACCAAAGCGTGAAATTCTCTGCGGTGTTGACTGATGCAGAGGTTCCACAGCCAGATGATGCATGTGCATCTGCAGTAGAACTCGATTGGAACAACGGTCATGTTCAAACTGCCGGTGTAAGTGTGTGGTATAAGTTGGCCGTAGCGGATATTAAGCAGAGTGGTTACTTGCCATATGTGTCTATCACCAATAATGGTACTGCAACTGCTACAATCGATGGAGAAATTAGTTTGGAATGTCCAGATGCTGTGGCGAATACCAAACAAAGCATGACCATTGGTGCTGGTAAGAGCGCTAGCAAACAACTAGATCGCAGCACAGTAAATAGCATTAGTTCAACTATTGATACTCTCTATATCAAGGTAACCTCTTCTCAAAAAATCACCTTTAAAGCGGAAATGAGAGAAGAAGAGAAGGGTGCTACATGTGCAATTGCCATTGACTTTGATTGGACTGCAGGTGCTGTACATGCTGCAGATAAGACATTGTGGTACGCAATCAATATCGCTGACGCGAAAACAAACAAACAAGATATTACTTTAGCATTAACCAATAATGGTACTAAGAAAGCGAAAGTAACTGCTGATCTTGCATTGGATTGTCCATATACTGATTTGCAAACTGTAACTCGTGAAATTGCTGCGAGTGCTACGGTTAGCAAAACTATTGAGTATAGCGTCTTCGGTATGATGGCTACTGATGTGATCTATGTACGTGTTAACAGCAATCAGAATATTGCTCTCTCTGCTACTACGCAAACTACCAATGTAAATCCTGCAGACGATGCATGTTTGAGCGCTGTAGAATTTGACTGGGCAAATGGTCATGCGCAAGCAGCTGGTACTTCTGTTTGGTACAAGGCTGCAGTAGCTGATTGGCGTGATTCTGATAAGATTTATACGCTATCTATTACCAACCAAGGTACAGCAGCGGCTAATATCTCAGGAGAAGTGACTGTGGATTGTCCAGACTCATTGGCAAATTCTACAAAGTCAGTTACCATTGCAGCTGGCAGCAGTATTCAGAAGGAACTCTCTAAGGATATGTTGCAAGGTGTAGATCCTAGCATCGACACTGTATATGTACAAGTGACTACTGATCAGGATATCGTATTCGGCATGGTTGTAGAGCAAGAGCCTGAGGGCGCATCATGCGCGAGTGCAATCGCATTTGATTGGACAAAGAGTATCGATGTGGTTGCTAATCAAGAGACTTGGTATAGCATTGATATTACTGAGGCAAAAGCTAAAAAGCAAGATATTCTTATTACGCTGACTAATAATTCTAAATCAAAAGCTAACATTACCGCTGATTTGGCATACGAATGTCCATTCGTGGAGTTCGTTCGTACTGAAAAACGCACAGTGGCTGGCAAAACAACAATCGAGAAAACAATCGAGTATGGTACATTCGGAATGTTGGAAACCAATGCATTGTATGTACGTGTGCTCTCTACTGGCGACTTGACTGTATCTGTCACCACATCATTTGCACCAGTCATTGGTCCAGATCCAGCATGTTTATATGCAGTAGAGTTTGATTGGACATATGGTCATAAACAAGCTGCTAACACCACTGTATGGTACAAGTTGGCTACTGCAGATATGAATAAGGCAGACAAATTGCCTATAGCTGTGTTGACGAACTTAGGTACCGGGACTGCTACTATCGAAGGTGAACTGAGCACGGATTGTCCAGATGCATTGCCTAATACCAAACAATCAACAACATTGGCAGCTGATAAGAGCTACGAGAAACAACTTTCACGTGATATGGTTAGTGGCATTGCTGCGGACACACTCTACATCAAGGTGACTACAGACCAAGAGTTGGCTTTTGAACTCAAAATGGAGCAAGAGAACCCAGGACTCACTTGCCACTCTGCCATCCCATTCAACTGGGTGAGCGGTAATCACCATGCTGCAGGCACAGAGCAATGGTATATGATTGACCTCAAGGAGGTACATAAAAACCATTACAATGTGAAAATGACATTGAAGAATAAAGATGCACTCGCTGGTACAATCACAGCAGCATTGGCTCCTACCTGCCCATGCGATGTTCCACAGGTAGAAACTCGCACCGTGGATGCTAATCAATCTAGCACACGTGTACTAAATTATTCTTCGCTCGAGACATTTGGTGATACTATCTATGTGAAAATCAATAGTTCTACCAATCTCTATTTGGCAGCAGAGATAGAGGAGTCTGACTACTTCGAACCAATCACTGCGTGCGAAAACGCGGTTACATTTGAGTGGGATAAGACCTATTATCAAGCTGCAGGTGATACCGTGTGGTATTATCTCAACCCAAGTTCTCTAAATAGCAATCCTATTCTTACACCTCGTTTGCATTTGATGAATGCGAACAAAACCAATACTATCCAAGCTAATATCTCTTATCACTGTCCAGTGACCTATGCGATGACCACACAGTCTATCTCAATGTCTGCAGGTCAAGAGATCTATAAAATGCTAGAGCGCAGTTTGGCAGATCAAGTAGCTGACAAGGATACAGTGATGATTCAGTTGATTGGTAAATCAGCATTCTCTTTCACTGCTGAGCTGGTGGATCCTAATACGGGTGAAGATTGTGCTCATGCTACACTCTTGGGTGTCGGTGATTCAATTATTCAAGAAGCGGCTACTACCAAATGGTACAAGATGGATATAGCTACATTGAAATCAATGGATAAGCTTTATACATTCGCTATGGAGAATTTGGATGGCAAAGCAGGCCGAGTGAAAGTTGCTCTACATATGGATTGCGATTCTGCAGCAATGGCAAGTCGCACATTGACACTTGGTGCAAATGAGCTCCTTACTCGTGAGGTCGCTAGCGAATCACTCAAGGGATTGGCTGCTGATTATATGTATCTATCAGTAACTGCCGATCAACAGATCATGCTCTCTATGACAATGGATGAGCCAGAGACTATAGAGCCTATTACAGGATGCGATCAGGCTATGGTAGTAATACCTAATGTGGTGTACTCGCAACAAGCAAATGATACTATTTGGTACAGTGTATCGCTTGATTATCTCCGTAATTCTACATTAGGAAATGGAATATTGACCATTCGCAACTTGGGAATGGCAGTTGCCAATACCAAAGCAGAGGTAGCTTGGACCTGTCCTGTAGTTCGTGAGATGGCATCACAAACACGCAATATTCAGGATGGTGACTCACTAACATTTGAACTCACTCGTTCAATGATTGATAATACGACTGATCCTCTTGTATATGTACGAGTTACCACTAACCAACCTATCTCCTTTGATCTGAATATCCAACTCAGTAAGGGTGATGAGTGCTACAATGCCATTCCTTTTGACATGGTAAATGGTCACCTACATCCAGGAATGGATACACTATGGTACAAAGTAGAACTAGATCCTGTTATCGTACCAGAAGACAAGGATCTTCGCTTGTATATTGAAAACTTAGTAAATGAAACTACAGAGGCATATGCAGAACTATATTTTGATTGCGATGAAACAGCAGTTAAGAAAAGTCCTTATACCTTTGAACCTAATGCGCTGAAGTATCAGGACATTGACCGTGATCTTCTCAGCAACTTAGGTTGGGCACCATTGCTAATCAATTATACTTCGAACAATAATACTAAGATTTATGTTCAATTGATTGATACCGTAACGCCAGAAGCACTTTATGATACTATATATGATTATGTGTGTGATGGTACAGAATATACAGATACAATTACAAGAGTTGATCACTTGATTATGTCTGGTGACCCTTCTACGTTGACATGGAATGATACGGTTGCTTTCAATGATGGAACGTTTGTTCGTGATTCGATTATTACATTCATCATCACTCCTATACTTCCTGTACAACCAATGACTAAGGAACTCTTAGATTCTTTGGAAGCTAATCCTTTGTTAGTACAAGGTATGGTGCCTGTATTGGAGGAATCTGCTCAAAAGATTAAAGATTATTATATATCTAAGGATGATGAAGTAACTGCAGATGTGAGTGATGTATTCTGGGAGGTATATAATCCTAAGAATCTAGATCTATCACAACCTTTAGCAAAAGATCAAAAGACTGTAGGTCTTACTCTCAAGGTAAAAGACGATTGCGGTAACGTAGTTTCAAAGCGAATGACATATATCACTGGCACCTGGCAAGTGGTTACCAAAAATCTTGCTGATACCGTTTGCGCAGGTAACGAATCTTCACTATTGCCAGGTATCTTCATCAATAATGATACCATTATCCGTGATACAGTAGCAAATCTATCACACCTTGATACGCTTGGTTTACCACGTTTGTATGACTCGGTAACAGTATATACTATCGAAGTATTTCCATCCGTTCCAGTAACCACAGTACGTGATACAATTTGCCATGGTGAGACTTACACTTGGTCAGCAGATGGTAATCCATATACCGGCACTCAAACCGTAAGCGTTACTCTTAAGACGGTTCATGGTTGTGATAGCGTAGTAACTCTTGAGTTGTATGAGCGTCCATCCATCGCAGTAACTACAGTACGTGATACAATCTGCCATGGTGAGACTTACACTTGGTCAGCAGATGGTAATCCATATACTGCTACTACCACTACAAGTGTAATATTGCCAAGTGTACATGGTTGCGATAGTATAGTGACTCTTGAGTTGATAGTCAATGAGTCTTACGCAGTAGATACCGTAGCCGTAGCATGTGACGTATTCGAGTGGTATGGTACTCCATATAATGCTACCGGTAAGTATCCAAAGACCTTCACTACAGTAGCAGGTTGCGATAGTATAGTAACTCTCGACTTGACTATTAATAAGTCTATACATACAGAGAAAACAGTTTCGGCTTGTGAATCTTATGAATGGAACGGTGAAAAATATGACAAATCTGGTGATTACACTTTCACAGGCACAACTACTGCAGGTTGTGATAGTATCGTTACTCTCCACCTAACTATTACTCATGCAGTTTATAGTGAGGATACAATAGTTGCATGTGGATCATATACGTGGAATGGAGAAAAATATGATCAGTCTGGTGAGTATACTTATACTGGAACTACTGAGAGCGGCTGTGATAGTATTGTAACTCTCTACTTGACCATCAACAAACCTGTATATGGAGAAGAAACCATAGTGGCATGTGAATCATACGATTGGAATGGTCAAACATATACTGCAACTGGAGATTACTCATATACCACTACTGCAAAAAATGGTTGCGATAGTATTGCAACTCTTCACTTGACAGTTAACCATCCTACTTATGGCGATACGACTGCTACTATCTATACTTATGAGTTACCATACCAATGGTACGAAATGAGTTTGACAGAGGCTGGCGACTACACTCGCGTTTGGGGTGCAAATGCTGCTGGATGTGACAGTATTGTGACATTACACCTTATTGTCAACGAAACTGTGGTACGAGTAGAAAGCAATATTGTAGACACTGTTTGTCCAGGTACTTCATACCAAGGTCGATTGTCTACGAAAACTATCAATGATACTGAGATATGGACAGATTCTGTTCATACACTAGTAGCTGGTGTACCTACAGACTCACTCTACAAGTATACGATTATTCCTTATGTAATATCCACTATTGAAGAACCACTCAAACTGTTAGCTCTTTGTGGTAAACCAATAGATGTATCTATTGCAGAAGGTCAATTAAATGACTTCATAGCATCAGAGCCATTGTATGCTCCTAATGTGGACATTGAGTGGTATGAACATAAGTCAGGTACTTGGGTAGAGTTGAGCAAAGATGCAATAGATGGCTTGACTACTACTGTAACTGTTAAATACGTGATATCTACAGATTGTAAGACGGTTGAGTCAGAACCAATAGTGCTGCAGGTAGAGAGACCTTCGCCAGAGAATGATGTTACAATGGCTAATGCTCCTGCATTGAGCAAGTATGGTAACCGACTACTCCTTATTGATCTGAAGCAAATAGAGAATGATTTTGGTTGGACTATTTCTGAAAAAGATGTGACTTGGTACAAAGTTGTGGATGAGATTGATAACTATGCAGACTCTACTGCTCTTCGCAATGATATCATTGTAGGATATGGTTATTACTACACATCTGAAGATGGTCAACCATTGGTAGGTACCTATTATGCTCGAATTGAAAATCAACCTATCTCAACAGACGAGTGTGGTGGAACATTGCAGACTGTATTGTTGAATTGTATCGAGATGAATTTGGCACCTGTATTAGTTCCTACAGTAGCTCAACCATATGAATTAATCAAATTGATGAATTTGGATCCTTCATTGGTTTCTACAATTAGTGTGTATAGCACTGCAGGTGAATTGTTGAATACATATCAAGTAACTAATGAAACGGAGATGACCTTCAATGCAGCTCACGTAGCAGGTTACTATATCGTTGAGATTCAAACTGAAACCGAGAAAGTCTCACTTCGTTATGTTGTTAAATGATAGGAGAGTATGAATATGAAAACAAAACAAATATTATCAATCAAGAATGTTGCTCTCGTTGCGCTCGCGCTGTTCCTTGTGTTGAATACACAAACAGCGCAAGCACAAAAGAAAAACAAAATCTCATATAGAACGCAACAAGCAGTCACAGTAGGTGACCTCATTCAAATTAATAAGGATAGCTTGTATTATCTAACAGGTGAACGCATGTCTAAATGGGTCTATGGTGTAAAGCACACCGTACAACAAGTGGGTAGTCGTACTCATCCAGAAGGCGTTTTGCTCAAAGGTATCCTGTCTTGGGTGTATGCTGATGCGCTTATCCCTATTAGTATTGCTGCTCCTCCAATTGCAGTTCCTGCAGAACCAACTCCAACGGTGGAGACACCAGTTGCAGATACCGTTGTGGTGTCTGAAAAAGTAGTGGCAGATTCTATAGTAACTGAACCTGTAGCATCAGATTCTGTTGCATCTCAGCCTATTGCTCAACAACCACCTGTAGTTGAACAAGAACCAGAAGTGTTGGAAGAAGCAAATGTGGTAAATCAGATTACAAATGTACTTAAGGGAGTGCGTGTTCAAGAAACCTATAATTACGGTATTCCTATTTCATACGAAGCTGATCGTTTGAGTTTAGGGCTTCGTGGTGGATTTGCATCTACCCTGACCAATGGACTCCCTCTAGGTTATGACGCTTGGTTTGACCTGCAATACGCAAGTTATTGGGCACAAAGTTTACAATCTACTCGATTTGGAATTTTGACAGGTGCAAATGTTGGATTTATGTGCACAAAACAATCGACTGTTATTGACGATAAATTTACAACAGAGGGCATCGATTATCACATTTCAGCAACTAGTGTAGACGAAACTTTGTATCAAGTACTATTAGAGGTTCCTGTAATGTTTTCTATGTTAACAACTAATGGATTTTTCCTCAATCTTGGCCCTAAATTGATGTTGCCTGTTTACACTCCTGTTAAGCAAACCATTGCAGATGCTTCTATTAGCGCATATTTACCAGAGTTGAATGGAAAGCCAATTACCAATGAGGTAGTAACAGGTGCTTTGACTAACGATCAAGCAAATCTTTCTACTCGTGCTGGTAATGAGTTTAAATTAGCTCTCTCTCTTGGTCTAGAGTTAGGATATGAGATTACACTTGAGAATGAGAATTCTATTAGTCTGGGTGTCTATACCAACTATGGTGTTTATAGTATGTATAAGAATACAACAGACGGAAAAATTATTTCTCTAGTTGCGCCTACTGAAACTAGTTCAGCCGTTGTTACTGTTAATCCTATGACTAACATAGCTGATAAGATTGGTCATCTAGATGCAGGTATTAAGGTGAGCTTCAACTTCAATTTTGCTGACATGTAATAATCCGAAATAAAAAGAATGGGCTGCATGATTTTGTGCAGCCCATTTTTTTGTATAATACTATAATCTAAATGGATATATTATCTTTCCGTAGTGTTATTCTACCATCCAAATTTATATGCTAATAATATTAGGTGTTTTTGTGTATATGCATTGACCATGTTAACGTCTCCGTTCTCTAGTACGTCAATATTTCTTCCATGTAGGTAATTAAAGCGATATGTCAAGGTTAAACTATTTTGCTTGTTAACCTTCCATTGTAGACCAGCTTCTGGTCGCCATTCGCTAATGTATTGACCATAGTGGGGAGTGCTATTAGAGTGCGTAGATTGGTAAACAGCATTAATATAGTCAACAGGGGCATTTAACGTACTAAGTATCTCCAATTTTCCTACAATACCTAATGGAGTTTCTGGTATTGAATATACAGCTTGAAGGCGACTACGCAAAGTAAAATCGACATTGTTTTTTTCACGGGGATCTAGTTTATCGGTTCGTGCGTCCATCATTACGCCTTCACGCAATGAAAGATTCCATTGCCCTAATTTTACTTGTCCTGTTAAAAATGCATTTACACGATGGCGAATAAATTTATTGGGATCGCTCCAATTCACCTTTGCTCCTTCTGTACCATACAACATAAGCGTATAACCTGCATATATGTTTAGATATGGAATCGGTGTATAACCTAGTCCTACTGTTGTATGTGCGCGGTGAGATGGCGCACTACGAATTTCTTCCTCGATCGTTAAGGATAGATTATGCTTAAATGATTTGACAAATGTAGCGAAGAGATGTGCCTCTGGTGTTACTTTTGTTGTCTCGCTTTCTGTAATGGTGTTTGTCGCAAAAATCCAAGTAGGAATCGCTAATAGAATAATGAGTAAGAGTCTTTTCATAAAGGGATAATTCCGTTATGTTTAATTTTGTTGGGTGTTGTAGTGGTATGCATACTCTATCATCTTTCGAAGCATAGCATTTAGTCCATTGCTACGGGTAGGGGAGAGATGTTCGCGCAGACTTATCTCATCGATGAAGTATAATTCACTTTCAACGATTTCCTGGGGTGTATGTCCGTTCCATACACGTATAAGTAAAGCCACAATACCTTTGACTAGGATAGCGTCAGAGTCACCATGATATAGCACCTTTCCATCCTTCATTTCTGCGGTAAACCACACTTTGGACTGGCACCCATCAATCAAATTTTCTTCTGTTCGGTCTGCTTCAGGAAATGTTTCCAAACTATTCCCATATTCAATGAGCAAACTATATCGATCCATCCAATCATCAAAACTATTGAATTCTTCGATAATCTCATTTTGTATTTCGTTGATCAACATATGCTAGTTTAATTATTAGTTAAGAGTTCTGAATTAGTTGATAGAGCATTTCTGCAATATTCTTGTCATCTTCCTCTGCAATGTCTTTAATTGGAGCTTCGATGGTATAATCTGCTTGTTCATAGAAAGGAATACGGACTTGTAGTTGAGGTAAAATGAAGTGCATAAGTTCTTCTTCCGTTCTGCCTTGCAATACTGGGCGTTGACTTAAATCTGTAAGCATTAGCCGTTTAACCAGGTGTCTTGGTTCCCACTTAAGATAGATGCTTGTTCCCAATTCTTTAAGGCACTCCATATTATCTTCCCAACATGGATATCCCCCTCCGGTAGCGTAAATCACTTTTTCAATAGGTAATTCGGCTAAATCTTCCACTACATATTTTTCCTTTTTTCGAAACTCCTCAATGCCATGTTCACGGATATATTCTGCAGGTGTCTGCCCATGAATCTCAGAGAAAGCCTCATCTAGATCTACGAAATGCCATCCTAGACGGTCGGCTAATAGACGTCCTACGGTTGTTTTGCCGGCAGCCATATAGCCAATCAAGTAGATTGGCAATTGAATACGTTTTTGCGATTTCAAAATGTTAGAGTATGAATAGTGATTATATCCCTTCTATGTCCATTCGGTACCGGTTCGGGGAAATAATAAGGTTACTAGAAAACAGGAGTATAGTCTAAGGTGTCGTTATCGCGCCAAAGAAGTTTCCCATTCTCGATATATGCTTCTGGGAAAGCGGATTTGAAAGGTGGTAGAATTTTTCCGATTTCTTTCCACTCCTTATTATACACGCGTGCGTGTGAAGAGCAGATAGGTGCACAGACTGTATGAACTACTATAATGCTGTCAGATAGCATCAACGTGTCACGGATTGAACTAAATTCATATGATGTTGCACTCATAGTGTCCTTTGCCCATACCCATGATGTCGCAAATGACAATACTCCCATGAAGACTACTATCAACCGACATAGTGTATGCCCTTTTTCGATTTTCATACTAGTCTTTAATTTCTATTAGGTCTTTCGATTAACACAACAGCTTGAGCAGCTATACCTTCTTTACGTCCAACAAAGCCGAGTTTCTCAGTAGTTGTTGCTTTGATGCTTATTTGGCTATCTGTAACTCCCATTACTTCTGCTAGACAAGTAGTCATAGCGGGAATATGTGGATTGAGCTTGGGTGCTTCTGCGCAGATGGTACAATCACAGTTGCTAAGTTCATAACCTTCTTCGCGAATCATCTGCATGACTTTACGCAAAAGGATTTTTGAATCAATATTTTCAAACTCGTTTCCTTTGATAGGTGGAAAATGGTATCCAATATCTCGCATAGCAGCAGCACCTAGTAGAGCATCACAAAGTGCGTGAATCAAGACATCTGCATCGGAGTGGCCAAGTAATCCTTGGTCTGCTGGCACGAGAATGCCTCCCAACCACAATGGGCGGTTGGGGGCAAAAGCGTGCACGTCATATCCGAAACCTATACGCATTACTTGCGGTTGTTAACTAGATCTTTGATACCTGCTAAGTCAAAACCAAGTGTGAAACGCATGGTTTGATCAAGTGGGTTTGATGGAGCTGTGGCAATGCAGTATGCAAAGTCCAAAGAGAAAATACTGAGGTGAAAACCTGCACCGAGAGTAACATAGCGGCGGTTACCTTTCCAGTAGTTCTCGTGGCTATAACCAGCACGAGCAAAGAATTGGCGGTTATAGCTATATTCCAAACCTACACCCCATTGTACCTCTTGGAACTCTTCTGCTAGGCTAGATACGTTTTTGTTCTTTACATCATCGAAGTATCCTGGAGCATCGCAGAATGAGTAGATCCAACCCCATGGAGAAGAGAGAGCAGAGTACTCTTCTTGTGTCATTTGGTGAGTATCTGTATTTTCTGCATATTTAGATTGGCTTGTAGGAACCAACATCTTATTACATTCTACAGTTGCCATCAATCGGTTGTAGTTGTCGAAAGGAAACTCATAGCTTACACCAAGACGCATGTTAGCTGGAATGAAGTGTTGAGTTGTTTTCTCATCATAACTCATTTTACCACCAAGGTTACTCAAATTGAGACCTAAACCAAAATAACTCTCTCCAGTTGGCAATGAAATAGGTTGCTTGTAGTAGAGAGCTACATCTGCAGCCATTGTCCATGCAGGATGCATTTCCTCTGAAGCATTGTTTACAGAAGCATTAACGCCATTGTTGAGGTCGCTGTATAAGAATCGCATACCAACCGCCATACTCACATATTCGTGTAATTTGCGAGAGTAGGCAAGATCAATAGACCATTCATTTGGGTGAGCCTCTTGGAAAGCTGTACCTGAATAATCTACTAATTGCACCTCACCCATAGAGAAATAACTAAAGCTTGCAGATAATGTACCTGCCATATCGCCCATGTTGTAATAACCTGCGATGTATGCTAAGTCAATATCACTTACCAACTTAGTGAGCCATGGAGTATAGTTGGCAGTTAAACCACCTTTGCTCTCCATGAAAGCATACTTAGCTGGATTCCAGTGTTGAGAATTGAGGTCTGCGTTGGTAGCAACACCCACATCACCCATACCCGCAGCTCGTCCGTCTGGAGCAATACTGAGTGATGGCATTGCAGTTGTAACTGGATTGGTTGACATTGCTGACAACGAAAAGATAGATAATGTTAGGATTGAAAAAAGAATTTTCTTCATTGTTTTATTAGTTTATGTGATTTATTAATTATTCTATGTGTTTATAAATGAATGATTACTTAGATATGTTTCATAGGCAATTATTTGGTGACAATGATTTTACCAGCCTTCGATACCATGTTCGAAGTAGTAGTCTTTATATTTACTTGATATACATATATTCCTGCTCCTACATTGAGGTTACTCAAATTCCATCGAATGCCTTGTGTACCTTTTTGTTCATGGGTCATTACTAATTTTCCACTAATATCGTATAGATAGATGGTGGTCTGAATGATCTCATCAGGTTGATCATATTCGATTTGAATGTTTAAGTTCTCTGTACTAGCTACAGGGTTAGGGTAGGTCACTACTTGGTATATCTGTGGATCCATACCTTTTACCACTTGGAAGTTTAGGGAAACAATACTACTATTATTGTATAAATCCCATGCGCGGAAGGTTAAACTGTGTTGTCCCTCTGTTTGCTCTGGCATTTTAAAACTTACTAAACCTTGTTGGTAGCTATTATTACTTGCGCTGAAGTAATCGTTGAGTACGTAGGTTTGCTTAGGATCCTGATCTACAATCATTAGTAGATCGTGACCAATACCCGTACCTACAGTATTGATGCCATTTTCGTCGTAGATATCTGCATAGAAATGTGGGAATTCATATGTAGCGTCGCCATCTTTGAATGCAGGGTTATTGAGATAAATTTGCAATGTTGGTCCGACACTATCTTTTGCCATAAGAGGACTACTACCTCCAATGATAAAGTCTTCAAAATGTCCAACTGCTTCTTCGCGTGACTCTTCATCGTATGCATAGTAAACGATTCTTCCATTTCCATAATTGTAGCGAATATCTTTTGGAACCATGAAGGTTATTTCAAACATACCATCCACAATATCTGTCTTTCCCGCAAATAGTGTGTTAGGATAATCATTATATGTGATTTTGACCTTGTTGGCCTCTATTGCTTCATCGTTATCACGTGTTGTGATTTGTTGCATCTTATCAAGAATAGTAATGTCTAGCTTTCCATTAAACCAATTAGCTGTATCGCCATTCTCTTCTTGGATATATCCCTTGATAGTTTGAACACTTAAGGCGTGTAGTGTATCTAATTGTGTGATAGTTTTTACTTGATAGTTGGTAGGAGTGTTTATTTTTAATGCAGGATCACCTAATAGTATGTATGGCATTTTATTTGCATCTCGTCCGGTCATGTTTTTAGCGATACGAGTCGCCTCGCCTAATGTCATATTGTAATTAAATACATCCTTGTGGCCAAATAGTGTGTCGCATAAGTTGCGGTTTAGTATTGTATTCTGTGTCGCATAGACAGTTCGGCATGCTCCCAATACTGCTATTGCGCCGCCATGAGGATTTAATACAGCTTCTTCTGCTGCAGAAGTGATACCGCCATCAAAGTGTGAAAAACTACATGTAGCCATAAACCAAAAACCTTGGTTCGCATTGGTCATGCGTTGGATATCTGCACTTTTCATAAAGAGCTCATTAGTAATATTGTTGTATCCTCCATGACCAGAGTAATCCATAAAGAGTACACCATTGCTCATGAGATTGTCATACTGATTTTTAGCCAATGGATAACTTTCACCTGCAGCACTGACCTCTTGGGTATAAGCATCAAGGTATATTTTATTAACGATGAAATCTTTATTCTTCTTTCGTAGTCGTTCTGCACCACCATCAGCTGTTTGAACGTGCAATCCGTGATCTCCATCATCTGCTAAAAATAAGATTTGACTTTTCCATTTGCCCAAGACTAGGTCATCCATATATGTGCAGATCTTATTGACTACTGCATTCGCTTCTTCTTCAGATGTAATAGGCAAACGTCCTACTCCTATAAGCATTTGTGCACGTACATCATTGAAAACACCATTGTTGTCAATTCCTGAATTATCAGTCATGAAACCAAAGTAATCATCAGTAGCATATGCCATTGTTTCTACTGTAGAGTTCTTTGCTTGGTACGTTAATAATTGACGATTACCTGAGCGAGGCAATATTTGACGGTTATCAAATGTACCATCGCCAAATAGCAATAGGCTTTTAGGCTGACGAGACTTGTTCCCATTAGCACGGTCATAGAGCATTTTCATGAACCATCTGTATGCGCTAGCATCGGGCGTTCCAGATGAGAACTCGTTATATACTTGTTCATCTGTAACTACAGCCCACGTCAAATGATCAACCTCTTCATGTTTTTTTGCCAAACGAGTTGCGTATTCTACATATGCTTCAGGAGTGATAATTACGTAATCAATGTTTTCCAGCGCATGTAGATTTTGGTTGGATACTTTGCCAATTTTGACTGGCATTTTCCATCCTCCTGCAGTTGGATTAATTACGTAGTATTTTTCGATATCCAAATTGTTGCCCACCCATATCAAGGTATCTTCATTCCATTGTGTAGGCATTTGGTGAATATCCACGCCATCGGTTACGCACCATACCTGAGTCTCTTTGCTGGCATTTCGTAGATGAAATCTGATGTGCTGTGTCATACCAACGTAGTCAATGTTTGACACAGGCATAGCATTTCCTGTCATGATTAACTCACATGGTATGTTCATCTCTACATAGTTCAGATAAATATTAGCAGATGTAGGACCTGACATGAAATTCAATTGTACATCTTGTGATCCAGAAGTAGTAGGAACAGCATGTAGAGTTAAGGTGTCAATTTCTGCTTTTGTGTAAAAATCAGAAACATTTATAGCGCGTAAAGTGCTAGTAGCATTGTTATTGCCATATTTAATTTGTACTTTGGTTATACTGCTAGCTGATGCTGCCAGATTGACAAAACATGAAGCCACCGTATCAGTTCGTACATGTTGGGTCGCAAAAGTAAGCTTTAGAGAACTATTTGTACTTGTGATATTCTCGCCATAGAACTCTCTTCCTCCGCCACTAACACCGGACTTGTCAATCATGTTTATCATGTCTTTCTCATGTACTAGGTAGTTCTGGTACCAGTCTACATCTATTACATCATTTCCTTCAAGCAGTTCGGCGGTCGTAATGAGCATCTGATCACCTGTGTCATCGCTTAGGAAATAGTAACCATAATTGCTATATGGGTTTTGCGTATGATGCCATTTTCCATCCGTTGTTGCTGACCATGAAATAGGGCCTTGAGCGTAAAATAAAATGTAGTCACCGCTATTGAACACATTATCCGCACCTTTTTGTATAGAGAATGATACGGATGGTAAATCATCATGATGAAACTTTGTGAACTCCTCTGATAGCATATTTCCTCCATAACCTAATATACGCACCATGTTAGGTTTGAGTCCCCATGCTTTAATAGAGTCGTAAGGAATAGCATGAATACCGGTCTCACTTACTCGGATTTTAACTACATTACCAGTACTCAGTGCTGATGTAGTTGTGTACGAATGTATGCCTGCCCATGCACATGAGCAGATAAGTATGGTACAAATAAAAATTGCTAATCGTTTCATTTTATTTTACAATATAGTAGTTCGTTTTCTCCTAAATTATATGTAATGGTTTCCTCTTGATGTAAATGACGGGATTCTACATTATGATCTATAAAAATAAGATCTCCTTGACGAATAGTCATTACTTCACTTGCACGTTCTATAGCTTCTTCAAATGGGATAACCATATCTTGCGTGTCAAGTTGTTCTAATTCGACGAAAGTACCCACAGGCAAAGAATAGTCAAAAGCCCACGCGCGTACGTGATCGATAGATATGAAATCCGTAGCACAAATATTTAAACCTGGAGCGATTGCATCATAATAGCGTGCTGCAAATTTTGCGCCGATATTTTTACCCATTCTGCTCACACGAAGTACCACGCAAGGAGTCATACGAATCTCATTACTCCAGTCTGGAATGAAAAATGGTTTCCGATTCACCAATAATGATGAATCAGCTTTTAATACCATTTTTACTTGTCCATCTATTTTACTAAATCCTATGATTTTCATTACAATTTATTCAAAGAATAAAATGACCTGCAAAGGTACGAAAAAAAATGCGAATATGCAAACAATTGGCGTATTTTATTTTGCACGGATGAATATCTGAATAGGAGTTCCATTGAAGTTCCACCACTCACGCAATTTGTTTTCCAAGAAACGTCTATAGGGCTCTTTTACGTACTGTGGTAGATTTGCAAAGAATACAAAGGTTGGAATTTGTGTATTTGGTAACTGTGTACAGTACTTAATTTTGATATATTTACCCTTGGTTGCTGGTGGTGGATAATTCTCAATGAGTGGTAAGAATCGTTCATTGAGTTGTGCAGTAGATACTTTCTTTTGTTTGTTTTCGTATACTTGCAATGCTGTTTCCATTACTTTAAAGATACGTTGCTTGGTCATTGCAGATGTGAAAATAATAGGAAAATCTGTAAACGGAGCGATTCGTTCGCGAATAGCTCGTTCGTATCCTTTGATGTCTGCTGTAGTCTTGCTTTCTATCAAGTCCCATTTATTTACACAAACAACGAGTCCCTTTTTATTCTTTTGGATGAGTGAATAGATATTCAAATCTTGGGATTCAATACCGCGTGTTGCATCAATCATTAGAATACATACATCCGAATTTTCAATCGCACGAATACTACGTACTACGGAATAATACTCTAGGTCTTCATTCACTTTTGCCTTTTTGCGAATACCTGCTGTATCTACCAAATAAAAGTCTTTCCCAAACTTGTTATAGCGTGTGTAAATACTATCACGTGTGGTACCTGGAATATTTGTCACAATTGTACGCTCTTCGCCAATAAACGCGTTCAAGATACTACTTTTTCCGGCGTTAGGTCTGCCGACAATGGCGAAACGTGGAAGCTCTTCCAAATCTTCACCAGCAGCAGTGTCTTTGAAACGACTGCATATTTCATCAAGCAAATCACCCGTTCCCAATCCGTTTTCGGCAGAAAGGATGTAAGGTTCACCAAGTCCTAATTTATAAAACTCTGGTGCGCCATACTGCTGATCAAACTGATCTACCTTATTAACAGCCAGTAGCGTTTCTTTCTTTGCTTGGCGCAAAAGATGTGCAACTTCCATATCAAATTGGGTTACACCTGCATTAACATCTACCACTAGTAGAATTACATCTGCCTCTTTGATTGCGAGGTTTACTTGGCGGTTAATCTCACTCTCGAATGTATCATCGGAGTTAACAACCCAACCACCCGTATCAATTACAGAAAATTCCTTACCGCACCATTCACTCTTGCCGTATTGGCGGTCGCGAGTTGTACCTGCTGTATCGTTTACTATTGCTCGACGTGTCTTGGTCAAGCGGTTAAAAAGGGTCGATTTCCCAACATTGGGACGTTCCACTATCGCTAAAATATTTGCCATAGAATTTATTTTTTATTATTCTGGTTTTTATTGAAAAAACTTTTAGATAATCTGGGGATTATGATTAATTACAGTTGCAATCTCCGCCACAGTCATCGCAACTGCCTTGACACCCTTTACAACCGCCACCGCAACCACGGTGATGAAGAGCTTTCAATTCGCCTTCTGTAACTTCGCGAATATTCAATATACTACCGACAAAATGCAAATTCTCACCAGCCAATGGATGGTTCAAATCTATAGTTACATGCTCTTTCGTAATTTCCACAATTTGGGCATTGACAATTTGTCCATCCATAGTGTTCATTGGCACGATAGCTCCTACATATACACGCTCAGAGTCAAACTCACCATCGCCATTGAAAAACATTTTTTTGTCTAATGTCAGTACACCTTCATCATCGTATTCTCCGTATGCATCATTATAGCCAATACTAAAGGAAAATGTATCACCTTCTGCTAGGCCTTCCATATTTTGCTCAAAGGCAGGCAACATCATACCTTCACCATGACAGTATACTAATGGTGCTTCAGCTGTGGCTTTCTCCATCAATTCCTTTTGACCATTTTCTCCATCCACATACAAATCGTATTGGAGGGTAACTACTTTTTTTGCTTCAATTTTCATATTATATATTTTATTTCAAAATTCTTCTTTTTACCACCAGTCCACTCGTTTGTTAGTTGCATCTGCACTACTCTTGTCGTACTTCAAGTCTGCCAACATACTAGCATTTACACCTATATGGAATGTATAACTTTTATATGGACCAAATGGTACAAAACTAGCACTCATGCTCCAACAGTGCAAATCCCTACTTACGTTGATACTGGTATAAGATAGTTTCTTAGCATTTACGTCATAACTCAATGATGTACTTGCTTTCCAACCACTACCTAATCCAATAGAACCAGAGAAACTTAAGTTATGCCTAAATTCCATAGCGTAGTAATTTTTCTTCTCGTTCCATACATTACTTGCGCCATATCGCAGATTATATGATATGCTTAGACTCCATGGAATTTTTGCAAATAGATATCCATCATCAGTTGGTGTATCTGTTGTCTTGTTTTTGCCCTTCTTGTCGGGTAAACCCAGACTTTCGGGATCCTCAAGATCGCCATCAATGTCTTCGGAATTATCTTGGTCCTCTTTTTTGTTTTTCTTATTAAACCAACCTTTCACGACCTCATTGTTAAATGTGTAACTGAAACTAGTACTTGTGCCTAGGAAATGTGGGAAACGGCCATGATTCCAATATAATTCATTGCATCGTATGTGGTTGCCGCTAGCAGTTGTTGTATACATGTATGGATCAAACTGACCGCTGAGGTTTATAGTATAATTCACTTTTGGTATCTTTATACGAAGATTGACGGAGAAATTACTCCAGTTCATGGAGTCTGCAATAAAGTTATATCCTCCACTGATACTTAGATTGTCAATAATGCTATATACTTTGTATGGTTCTTTTCCTGTTGAATCTTTATCGTTTCGGAGCTTCATTTCAAGATTGTTACCCAGCGAGAATCCCAACGTAGCTGCTGCTCCTCTACTAGGGGCTTCTTTGAAACGTGAGTAATGAACAACTTCGTATATCGGCAAACCATTTTCATCTAATTTGGGTACCCAATTTCCGGCTTCGTCACGTGTTGTTACTAAACGATCATAACTTCCGTAAAAACCACCATAACGCTTCGCCCAATAATCTTTTCCAAAGTCAGGATGATAGCTAAAACTTAATGCTGGCGTCATGACATGACGGAAACGATCTACTTTATCGCCAAACCATTTGCGATATGGAATGTAAAATCCATAGAGTTTGGTTGACATACTAATACTCGCACTAAAATCATATACATTGTAGAATCCCATAACGGTATCCTTCTGTACCTGATTTAATTCTTTATTCCAACTCTGATCTACTCTGCTGAAGAACATTCTGTCCGCAAAGTTGATACTTGGTGTTATACTCAAGTATTTGAATGCCATAAAGGAAGCTGAGCTACTGAGGGTGTGCTTTAAACGATTATCCCAATCTTTTACAAAGTTGGATTTGAAGAAGTAGTTCTCTTTACAAGTTATTGAGTTGTTGAAACTACCGTTGTATTGCAAACTAATTTTTTCGTACCACTTTTCTTTTCCTACACGTACTTTGCGTTTAAAAGGATATATTCTACTCATGCTTACCGTTAAACTAGGTAAGTTCACGTTTAGTGTGGAGTCTTTCGTTCGCTGAGTAAGGTTCATGCTCAATCCGATGTTCCATGGGCTCTCAGGAAAACGTTGTGTATAGCTGATACTACTACTAGTTGTGTTTTCTGCATTAGCTTGTACATTGTAATAACTGTTGATATTACTACGATTATAACCACTTGTCTTAAAGTTTACACTAGCAGAAAAGTTGTTGTATGGATTTGCTTTTGCATCTTGTGTGTGACTCCATTGAACTTGAAGGTTTTTAGCAACACTATAGTCAGGCATGTCTTTTTCACCAGTCACGTCCCAACGATAGTTAACACTCAAACTACCATTGAATTTATATCGTTTTAGGTATTTACTTCTTGCTCGTATAGCCCATGTTCCTTTGGTATATATGTCGCCTGTCAATTCCAAATCCATGTAATCGTTAATGGCAAAATAATAGCCTAAACCTTGCATATACAATCCACGGGAATAGTCATCTCCAAAATTTGGCATAATCAATCCGCTGGAGTATTGATCCGTAAATGGGAAGAATCCAAATGGAATAGCAAGAGGCAATGGCACTTCTCCTACAACCAAATATGCAGGACCAGTAGCTATATATTTGCCTGGTTTTACTTTGGCCTTTGTCATCTTCAAATAAAAGTGAGGATGGTCGTGCTGATCACATGTGGTATACTTTCCGCCAGACATCATCAAAACATCGTCATCGGCTTTTTTGGTTTTACCAGCTACAATATATCCTTCGCCTTGTTCTGTAATGGCATTTAGAATGATAGCTTTTTGTGTGCGGAGATTAAATATGATCTCATCGGTTTCATAACTGTCTTCTCCATCAGCAAATACTGGCTTGCCAATCCATTCATCTTCAATGGTATCCAAGACTCCCTTTGCATATAGTGTGCTGCTGTCCATATGCACGCGGATATATTCTGCGGTCAGCTCCATGGTCTTGTATTTAAGATCTCCTTCACCATAGATGTGCGCAATACCATTACCCATTATTACCATGGAGTCTTGAGACGTGTACTCCACGCGGGCATCAATCGCTTGCGGTTTACTTGATTGATTTGATGCTGCGGGGATAGTGTCTTGTGCTGTTATTGACATTGCCAACAACAGTATCCCAAATAATATGAGTAGATGTTTCTTCACTAGTAGGTACGAGCGCTCTCGCGCGCAGGTGCGCATAAAAAGCCTGCAAAGGTACGAAAAAAAAAGCAAATATACAAACTTTTTGAATTTTTTAACGGAAGAATAGCGAAAATTAGTCAATAAACTGGAGTTTCAATACTGTTATTCCACGAAATGTATAACCGAATTACAAACAAAAAACATCGCTCATTGAGCGATGTTTTCTGTCTAGTTAAGTATGCAATTAGTTCGTTTTGTTGATTTTATCATACTGATTTTGTCGTGTTGGATCAATGTCCATCAACAACTCATACACCAGTTTCTTTTCATCACTAGTTCCACCTTGAAATATGCTGATTAATTCGTCTGATTTCGCATCCAAAAAAGCATTGATTACATAAGTCGCAGGACGAGCGTTGTATGCTTCTTTTAGCACTTTAATGTCTTTTGCTATGCGAGCACGACCATTGGCGGTATTATTTATCATTTCATCCAAACCATGTCGATGATAATCGTAATAAAATATGCGATATTTTTTAAACGCCTCATCCACTAGGTTGTTGATAAGAGCGTAGCGATTACGATTGCTTTCAAATGCTTTCCAACCTGCAGCCTCTGCATTGTCTAGAGATGCTGATTGAGCCGCCGTAACAATGCTTTCGCACGCTTGAAAATAAGGTGTGCCACCTAATTTTGCAAAGGAATCCATATCATGACCTATAATCAAATAGCAGTAATAGGCTAGTAGTGCCGTCAGATTACTGGTAAAAGTACTTTGTTGGTAGTCTAGCCGATCGTACTCTTGATAGGTAAAGACAAAATTATTATCTTTAAAATTTAGAGTTGGGGTATAGTAACTTGTACCATATACTGGACGACGACTTTGGCATGTAAATTCACATGTAAAAACATTGTCTTGAACACCTTTAACGACCAGTAGCATACTGCACTCAATTCGTTCTTTTTCTTGGAAGGTCATGTTGGTCCAACGCAAAGTGTTGACATATTCTTCAATGCTTTGTTTGAGCGTAGTAAATACCGACTTATTACTGCCTTCTACTTGATCAGAGTTGATAGTGACAGTACAATTTAACTCTTGTGAGAAGAGCGATAGCGCTAGAAAACACAAGAAGAGGATAGATGATATTCGTTTCATTGTTCTATGGATTGGATGTTCCCTGTTGTAGAGTTGATGTGAATAGTTGGAGCTGTCTTGCTCATGAATAATTCTAATGGCAACGGAATGGCTATTCCATATTGCGCAATAGGGTATTTACCTGCACATAGTTTATTCCCGTTGTATGTAATTTCTATCTGTGCTTGTCCGGGCAGATTGTAGTATAACTGTGACAAAAGTGGTGCTTTGCTATTTACCACTTCGGCGTCTAATAGGGTAGGTTTGGTGGCTGTTATGTTGATGTAAACAGGAGTGCCACTCAAATCATTTGCAGCTACTACACCTGTATGTTGAGAGAAGCGACAAACTACTTCGTTCTTTGTTATATTTGACTTATTATCAGGAGTATAGCACAGAGTATATGTGTGACTGGATGTGGTAGTTTTACCGATGAATAATTCCACTAGTTCTTGCTCCTTTTTATCCAATTCATCCAGCACTAATTTCATCGCTACACCATCTGCTGGTACGTGCTCTACTTCGCCTGCAAGAATATTCAGTCTTGTCTCACGAATGCGGTATATTTGTTTTGCTGCACCTTCTGCCATCTTGGCTGTTGTACCTGCCATAAACTGCTCCTCCAAAAGAGGCATCACCTCTGTGGATTCCGTGGATGTTTTTGACGTGTTGGATACAAACCATTCTTTATGGGTATCGGACGGACTATTCCCAATATTATAACCCAGCAATCGACCATCATCACTCAGGCTAACTAGTTGTGTCTGAATGCCTTTTTGAGCAACCACTTGATACGAGCGAGATAGATCTGCGCTGCTTTGAGTTCCTAACTCAATACTGTTCAACGAATATTGAGTCTTGGACTCTGTAATGATGTCATCTGCACCTAAGTAACGCTTGGCATACTGATAAAAAATACCTGGAGTCTGACTCTCAATAGTATAAGCCAACTCAATTACCAATTCTGTTTTGGGCATGTAATATACCACTACTGCTTCATTCTTTTGCACTACCTGTGCTCCTAAATGACCACCTGCCATCAGCATTGTAGCCAATATCATAATGCTTTTTTTCATATCGTATTCCAAATTTCCCAAGCTTTACGGGCTTGTATATGTAACATGTCTAAACCGTTTTTGATTGTACACCCATATTCTTTTCCCATAAGTAAAAACGGAGTTTGATCTGGGTTGTATATGCAATCGTACAATAAATGTTCTTTCGTTAAATATTGATAAGGTATGTTGGGCTTTTGACCTTCGTAAGGGTGCATTCCCAGTGGTGTGCAATTCACGATGAGAGTGTGCTCACGCATGATATCTTCATTTACCTCATCATATCCTATCACATCTTTTTTCCGCTCTTTTCTACTTACCAATGTGTAGCGTATGCCTAATTCTTGTAATGCATATTGTATCGCTTTACTCACTCCACCAGTTCCTAACAATAATGCACGTTGATGATGATCTTTCAACAAAGGATGTACACTATCTCGAAATCCTATCCAATCTGTGTTATATCCTTTACTCCGATGTACCACATTAACTGCTCCTAAGGATTTTGCAGTGTCGTCCAATTCGTCTAGATAGGGGAGAATCTGCTCTTTATACGGATAAGTCACATTAAATCCATCCAAATCTTGTAGCAATGGCAGCACTTCAGCGATTGCATCTATTGTGTAGGGATGATAACTCGCATCAATGCCCTCGCGCAAGAACATATCCGAGAAGTATCTCTCAGAATATGAATGACCTAGCGGCTTGCCTATAATCCCAAATTTCTTCATCTCAATGCTTCGTTATCTCCAATTTCCCTCGTCGTACTACGGCTGTGTGCGTGGAGGAGGTAAATGTTTTGCCGCCGATACCGCGTTGCAATGCATCATATATTTTGTCTGTTTCAGCAAAACCACAACCCCTTAATTCCTCGTACATTTTGGCTTTGCCTGCTGCTGCTGTCTCCAGCCCGTCAATCCAATCTACATATCCTTGCATTCTTTCCGCAGTTGCTGCAATATGTTCTATCTCCGCCTTACTGCAATGTCGCAACTGCTCGCGTATTGCGTTGCGACGGATATTGGTGTCGCTATTGCTGCTATCATTAACCCAAGATAGCTTGCGAATATCGCGCAAATAATGCTCTATATAATCTCGGGTCGTGCATAGCAAAGGACGAATCAGTGGCACATCACCACCTTGCGGATTAGCGCTCTTAGCATGCATACCACACAACCCCCGAATACCTGTACCGCGCTTCAAATTTAGCAACACGGTTTCTGCTTGGTCATTTTGATGATGAGCAACGGCAATCGCCTGACAATCTTCGTGTTGAGCTACTTCTCTAAACCAATCATATCGCAAGTTCCGAGCGGCCATTTCAATACTGATTCCTACATCTTTGGAGTACTCCAACGTATCAAAATTCTTTACCAACAACTTGGGGCGCAAACCATACAGTGCAGGGCATGTAGTAGCTATAAAATCTCTTACATATGTCTCGTCGCGATTGCTTTCTTCACCACGCAGATGGAAGTTACAATGTGCCACTACACAATCATATCCTCCGCGAATTAATACGTCTAACAATGCAACACTATCTGCACCGCCACTCACGCATACTAACACCTTGTCACCCGAACGCAGCAACTCATTATCGCGTATATATTTTTGTACTCTGCGTAGCAATTCTGTTATAGTTCTATAATGCCATTCACGACCGCATAAATCGTTAATCCCGCAGTCGAGTGAATGTTCAATTTCTTGGCAATATTTTTTCGATGCGACATGACTGTATGCGTCGAAAGATACAAGATGTCGGCGATCTCCTTGTTACTCAACCCCAAAGCAATATGTTTGACAATCTCTTTCTCACGATCCGATAATGTTTCTTCCTGCGAATTATCCAGCTTGTCCTTTGTCTTGCCAATGGTTTCTCTTACTTTCTTCAACGCAGGCAACATGATGTTATCCTCGATCGCGCAATGCAAAGCCAATTCTTGCTCAAAATGATGCAAGTCGTGCAATACCGTATATAGCAATTGAGTCTGACTGTCACTTGGATAGTATTTGATAATCAGGTTCTTAAGCTCGTGAGCTTTGGTGGCAACATGCTTGTCGTCATAGGAGTGTTGCTCATACGAATAGGACTTCTCATGCTCTATGTGAGAGCGAATTTCCTGCACATATTCATCAAAATACTGAATAATCATCAAAGGAACTTTGGTCGTGTTTTCGGCCAAATTGATAGCAGATAATAACTCCTGACGAATACGTGGCAATTGAAAATTCAAAAAGTATTGGTGGGCATTCTCCAAATATCTATTCAAGGTATCAATGTCGATCTCTAAATTATCATCAACTTCTTGATTGATAGTGAAATTCACAATGGCCAAGAGCGTGTTGCAATCTACTCCTTGCTCTGCGCAGACAGTGGCTATTGTCTTCTCACCTACACCCAATGAGATGCCAAAGCGGTTCAGCAACTGCAAAACCTGATCTTCGACATGAACATTACCTTTTATGTCCATCAGGTCGCACATCTTATGACTACTTCTATAAATCATTATGACTGCTTCTCGTTTTTGTTATTACCTTCTTCTTGCCTCTGTTACTAGTTGTCTTGGTTGTTACTCCTCTGTGGTATACACGAAACAACAGATTAAACATAAAACAACATATTAAGCCGACAAAGGTACAACTTTTTTTGCATATATGCAAGTTTTTAGCAATTTCTTCATCCTAATCTCAAAAAACTACACATCTCTACTTTATTTTTTCTCTATGAACTATTAGTAATTAGTTAGTGATTACTTAGTGATTAGTTAGTTATTAATTAGTTATTTATATATACTTAGAGTAACCTTGTACTCACATTTTATAAAATGTAGTACATATTCTTACTTTTTTCTTGCAGATATGCAAAAAAAGTAGTACCTTTGCAGAATAATCGCGAATAATGGAGATATGACTATCAAAGAAAAAATAAAAGACTTGCTCAGCCAAGCGGCTGGATTGCAAGCTACTAACGCAGAGCAAATAGAGGCTCTGAGAATCAAGTACCTCAGCAAAAAGGGGTTAGTTACTGAGCTCTTCAATGAGTTTCGTGAAGTACCAAAAGAAGAAAAACGAGAAATCGGACAAGCTCTCAATGCGTTGCGACAAACTTTTGAAGAGAAAATCAACGAGTTGCGCGAAGCTGTTCAAGCTTCTAGTGCTACAAAAGCGGCAGAAGAGTTAGACCTTACACGTACGCCTGACCCAATCGCACTAGGTACACGTCATCCGCTCTCACTTGTGAGAGAGCAAATCATTGACATTTTCTCTCGAGTTGGATTTACGGTTGCTGAAGGGCCAGAAGTGGAGGATGATAAACACGTTTATTCCTTACTGAACTTTGCACCAGAGCATCCCGCTAGAGATATGCAAGATACATTCTTTATCGAAAAAGAACCTGGTGTGCAAAAAACATCAGATATTCTTCTTAGATCACATACTTCTAGCGTGCAAACACGTGTTATGCTCAGCCAAGAACCTCCTATAAGAGTACTTTGCCCAGGACGTGTGTATCGTAACGAGGCAATTTCTGCACGTGCACACTGCTTCTTCCACCAAGTTGAAGGTCTATATATTGATAAAAATGTGTCTTTCGCCGATTTACGTGAAGTTCTTCTTTATTTCGCTAAAGAAATGTTTGGACCAGAAACACAGATCCGTTTACGACCAAGTTACTTCCCATTTACAGAGCCATCTGCGGAAATGGATATCTCTTGCGATTTGTGCGGTGGAAAGGGATGCTCTTTCTGTAAAGGTACAGGTTGGGTAGAAATTCTCGGATGTGGTATGGTGGATCCTAACGTATTAGAGTCTTGCGGAATTGATTCCAATGTATATACGGGTTATGCGTTCGGATTGGGTGTCGAGCGTATTACGAACCTGAAATATCGCGTCAAAGACCTTAGACTCTTCTCTGAGAACGATGTCCGCTTCCTCCAACAATTTGAGGGATGCTAATCAAAGAAATTATACAAGCTATTCAGCCTCTGCAAGTTATTGGATTATCCGAAGACTTGCAGAGCTTTGATATTCTACATCTTCTCACAGATAGCCGTCAATTAGGTAACGAACCTCAAAAAACTCTCTTCTTTGCATTCAAGACGAAGAATAATGATGCTGCAATGTTCATTCCGCAGCTCATATCGAGAGGAGTTGATCATTTCGTTATTACATTAGAGCAATACGAAGAAAATAACCTCCAATGTCATAGTGCCAAATTTATAATTGTACAGGATGTGCTGTTGGCTTTGCAATCGCTGGCTGCTTACAAACGTTCATTATACAAAGGACATGTCATTGGCATAACAGGATCCAATGGAAAGACTGTTGTCAAGGAGTGGCTATACCAATTGCTCAAAGACGATTATCATATTACACGTTCACCTAAATCTTATAACTCACAAATTGGCGTTCCACTGAGCGTGTGGCAACTTAACGAACAAACGCAACTTGCTATTTTTGAAGCTGGTATCTCAGAAATGGGGGAAATGGCACGCCTACAACCTATCATTCAACCTACGATAGGAGTCATTACATATATTGGTACAGAGCATGGAGAGAATTTCCCTTCTCTTGAAGTTAAAAGGGCAGAGAAAATGCTACTATTTACCCAATGCCCTACCATTATAGAAGATCCAACACACCAAAATATACGTACCTGTGCGGGTGTAATGCGTGCATTAGGATACGATGAAGATACAATAGCGCAACGCATACTCCATCAAACACATGAGACTATACTCGAAGTTAACTTATCTGCCCTACTAGATAATGTTCGCTATTTCAGTTCTTTACTTCCTGCTAATACACGACTGACATGCATGGTAAAAGCATTTGCATATGGTGCTGGTAGTGTGGAAGTTAGCAAGGCTTTGCAACAATCTGGATTGGTGGATTATCTTGCTGTGGCTGTCGCGGATGAAGGAGTGGAACTCAGAAAAGCAGGTATCACATTGCCTATCATTATCATGGACCCTGAAGTGGCTGCTCTTAATCTCATTATTGAGAATAATCTTCAGCCAAATATCTATTCCTTCCAATTGTTGGATGATATTATCCGTGAAGCTGAAGCCAAAGGACTAGAGGACTTACCTGTGCATATTAAGATTGATTCTGGAATGCATCGTCTTGGATTCTTTAAAGAAGATATGCCGAAATTGATTACTCGCTTACAGCAGCAAAAATCGGTTCGCGTTGCTAGTGTGTTCTCCCACCTCGCAGGTAGTGATGAAGCCCAGTTCGATACTTTTACCCATGAGCAAGCACACTATTTTAATGGGTGTGCAATACAACTGCAAAATGCGTTTAATTATCAGATAATCAAACATATATGTAATACTGCTGGTGTTGAGCGATTCCCAGAGTATCATTTTGATATGTGCCGACTAGGAATTGGATTATATGGATTCTCCTTCATTTCTCCTATCCCTTCGTCACAGTATCCGCTGCGGAATGTATGTACACTCAAAACCACTATACTCAGCATTAAAACCATCCCAGCTAATGCAACGATTGGCTATGGTCGTCATACGACTATTTCTGAGCCAAGACAAATAGCGGTTATTCCAATAGGCTATGCGGATGGGTTCGATAGACGATTCTCCAACTACGGGGGAGAGGTCGTTGTTCGTGGCAAAAGATGCCCTGTAGTGGGAAACGTATGCATGGATCAAGCTATGATTGATGTTACGGGTACAGATGCTCAACCTGGTGATTATGCGATCATTTTTGGAGAGCAATTATCAATCCAAGAACTTGCTGATAAATTGGGAACGATTCCATATGAAGTACTAACATCCATTTCGCGCCGTGTACAACGCATCTATTTCTACGAATAATCTTACGATCGGTTATGAAAATAAGGTCGTGCAACGAGATATCTCTTTCTCTCTTAACGAAGGAGAAATGATTTGTATGCTCGGCCCCAATGGATGTGGAAAATCTACTCTGCTACGAACATTAGCTGGATTGCAACCCCCACTTTCCGGAACATTTCGAATCCAGAATACAGAAGCGGTAATTCAAAATGCGATTGCACTTGTTCTTACGGAGCGGATTAGCGTAGAGAATACTACCGTACATGATGTCGTAGCTATGGGACGTTATCCTTACACTTCTTTTCTAGGTGGGTTGTCTGATCTAGATGAACAAATCATCAACGAAGCATTAGAAGTGGTAGGGCTTGTTTCATCGCCTAACTCTCTCACATCATCTTCTTCTCACTCTTTCGCTTCCACTCCATTTTCTTCTCATTCCGATGGAGAAAAACAACGTGTCTTGATTGCTAAAGCTATAGCTCAGCAGACACCTATTATCTTGTTGGATGAGCCTACTGCACATCTCGATCTTCCAAATCGCATCAAGATACTACAACTATTACGCCGTTTAGCGCACGAACAAGGTAAGACGATTCTTATCTCCACACATGAATTAGAGTTGGCTATTCAACTCTCAGATCGCATCCTTCTGTTGTCTGAACATGGGGTGGTGTTAGATACTGCTGACCAACTTAGACAAAATGATGCGTTTACCCAAGCGTTTGGAATGGATATTTTTCATTCAATAAAATAGTACTACGAACGCATTTACGATAATACCTAATATACAAAAACGGCAATGCAGATAAGCATTACCGTTTTATAGTTTATGACTGTTCTTTTACTTGGTCAAGATTATGTGTTGCCAAGGTTGGAGTGTCAACTCTTGAGTTGCCTCAACGGTCATTGTTTTGCCGCAGATGCAGTTATATTCGCCTGCAAATTGATCTACAGTTACATTCACAACTTGTTCTTCTGCTGACATGTTCATAATTGCTACTACTGTATTCTCTTTATTGTTTTTAGGGCATACAGCGTGGCGAACACAAGCGAATACTTTGTCATTATCAGCTTCCAAACGAACCATAGGTGCACCAATCTCGTTGCTCCACAATGCGAAGTTCTCCGCACGTAAAGTATTAAGTTTTGTATACATCTCTTTTTGTGGTGCATTCTCTACACGGTCAATGAGATCCTTCTCAAAGAACTCAAGACGATGGTGGTTGCCGCTTGGTTGACCTGTATAAATCATAGGCATACCTGGAGCAATATAGGTAAATGCTGCGAAAAGATTTGATGCATCACCCATACGCTCAAACTCAGTACCATTCCATGAGTTTTCGTCGTGATTAGAGGTGAAGTTCATACGGATAGCCTCTTTGCGGATTGTAGTGTCCACTTTTGCGAAATAACCCCAGAGATCTTCTACGGTTTTGCTACCTTGAGCAACGCCGTTCATCAAGTGGTGAAGTTCCCAACCATAATACATGTCAAAGGCAGTCTCTGTGAGCTCTTGAGCCTTAGCTTCATCCTCTGCAAGGGTGAACATATTTGGATGTTTAGCTAGAAGCTCTGCCATAGCGTCATTCCAGAAATCAGTAGGAACTTCGCCTGCTACGTCGCAGCGGAAACCATCAATACCAATAGTATCCATCCACCAGTGCATTGCTTGTTTCATAGCAGCACGCATGTCTTGGTTGTCGTAGTTCAGTTTAGAGATATCGGTCCAGTCGTATTGTACCATTAGGTTACCTAAACTGTCGCGGTAATGCCATCCATCGTTTTTGGTCCACTCACTATCAGGAGCAGTATGGTTAGCTACCCAGTCAAGAATAACCTTTAAGCCTAACTTGTGTGCTTCTGCGAGGAAATGCTCAAAGTCTGCACGAGTACCAAATTCAGGGTTGAAGGCGCAATAGTCAATAATAGAGTAGTAACTACCGAGTGTTCCTTTACGGGTGAGCTCGCCGATAGGTTGGATAGGCATGATCCAAATGATATCTACGCCAAGATCTTTCAAAGCTGGCAATACAGATTCAGCGGCTTTAAAAGTACCTTCTTCTGTGAGTTGGCGAGTGTTAAGCTCATAGATAGTAGCATCATACGAATAGCATGGATGCTCCAAGCAGCAAGGCTGCTTAGCGCAGGATGCTAAACAGAGCAATCCTAACGCTGCAAAAAGAATTTTTTTCATGTCTTGTTTGTTATTATTATTGATTAATTGTATATGTCAAATTAGCTAGATCAATACTAACTCGTACAGTCTCTCCCATATAGGTACGATCATATACCAAGGTCGTATCTGTTACTTCTACTGGGATATATTCGCCATAAATCAGTGGCAATGAGTGGCGGCGCATTTGTACAAGCTCTTGCATTTCGTTTCGGAACTGTTGTTGACGTTCTGTAAGTCCTTCGAATTTCAACATATGGCGGTTATCTGGATCGTTTGCACCTGCCTCTGCGTACTCATCGCCTTGATAGATACATGGTACACCAGGAATAGTGAGATTGATTACCTCAAGCAACATAGCAGCTTTGTATGCAGCCTCTTCGCGAGCTGGATCGCCGTCTGAGGTTACTCCAATTTCACGCTCCCAACCTGCTGCTTTATCATTCTCGTCCCAACTAACTGCACCTCCAGCCAACGATATAAAACGACATTTGTCATGGTTACCAGAGATATTACCCATTGTGTGATGGCTTCCGTAGGCAGCTAGGGACTCCATGATTGTATTGTGCATACGTTTCATAGATTGTTCTGGTTTACTGAATACATCAATAGCTGTGTGATAGATATTAAAATCGAATTGTGAGTTGAGCATTCCGCTCTTAACATACGAACCAATCAAGGAAGGATCTCCATATGTTTCTCCAATCATCCAGATATGACGGTCTGGATAGCGTTGTTTCATCTTTGCACCAAGTTCGCGCCAATAATTGAGTGGAATATGTTTGCAGGCATCGTGGCGGAAACCATCAAATGCAAATCTATCCAACCATACCAATGCAGAGTCTGTCATAGGTGCACATACCTCTGGACGCTCAAGATCAAGGGTTGGAACATGTACATCAAACCATGTTGTCAAGCGAGCCTCATCCCAAAGCTCAAAGTTACGACGGCCATCTGGTAAGATACTGTCAGTATGCCAATCAGGGTGCTCTTTGAGTGTAGGTGAGTTGATGTGCATGTGGTTTGCTACATAGTCGAGAATAACGTTCAAATTATGCTCGTGAGCTACAGCCAACATCTCATGCAATTCTTCTTCTGTAGTAAAACGTTGCTCTACTTCTGTGCTGTAAATAGGCCAATAACCATGATAACCCGAGAACTTGGTATAGGTTTTAGTGCTGTCATATTTATTACCATTCTTGAATGGATAATATCCCCATGCATCCCATGGGTTTTGGGTAATAGGTGATATCCAAATGGTGTTCACACCCAGTTCATTGAAGAATCCATTTTTGATCTTCTCGGTAATACCTGCAATGTCACCACCTTGATAATCAACAATATCCAATACTTCTGGGCTATTCATCTTCCAATCGTTTTTCTTATTGCCATTGTGGAAACGGTCAATCATCAATGAATAAAGAACTTGTGCATGGTCATCGTGGCGTGTGAGTTGAGCTACATCGTTCACTACTTTACCATTCTCCAATGGAATAAGAAGGTCATTAAGTTTCTTTCCATCTCCCATTGCATACACGCGAATGAAACTACGTCCTTGGCTATTGCGCCATGCAGGTTCAATGCTAATAGTAGCCTCAGAACCATATTGCTCGTATTGGACATATTCGTTAGAACGTGTATCTTGCCATAATACGCGGAATTGCAAATGCTCATACTCATTGAGTACTCCAATAGTAATAGTACTATCAGTTGCTGTTTTTGTAATCAATCCCACTTCGTATCCGCTGGTTGGTGTTACGGGAATGTCATATTTTTTGCCCGTAGTTTTATCCTCAACACTAAGTACTGAGAGTGTGTTGTCGCCAGTTAAGGTGAGCAGACCATTTTCTACAGATACCACTTGATAGCTTGGCTCTGTAGTGAACACTAAGTCATCAAAGTTACTTACTTGTGGTAGATAATCTGTGAGGTAGATTACTTGCTCTGCACCATTATAGGTGATAGGCATAATAGGATTCTGCGTGTTGGCATTTCTGTCAACTGCATTTGTCGTGCAAGCCATCATACTAGCGGCTAACATGATTGATAATGCGATTTTTTTCATTTGATTGTATGGTTTTATTAAAATAATTCTAATTGTTTATGTGCAAATACCTGATATCCTACGTGGCAATTATAGCATAAATGCGGTTGACAATAGTTTTGGTATAAGTGCAATAATGCTTGTGTATCTGCAGCAGAAGCTACATGTTGTCCAATCATAGTCCATTGTCGGATAATACGATTATCTTCTTTTGGTATTTGCTCCATGTATGTTAACGCTATGTTCATATCTTGGGTGTTTCCCCTCGCGTGTGCGTACGCGTATTGATAAGGTATAATCGTATTAATAAGCAAGATCTCTATCGACTTTCGACCTAATGGCAATGGTCGTCTTACTTGAGTGTAAACACTATCTTCACCATATTGAATGCTCAGTAATTCAACCATTTTATCTACATTCCGTTCTTCCATTAACTGGGCGAATAGAAACTCCGACTGATACAATATGTGTGCAAATTGGCGTATGCGTACTTCTGGAAAACCTTGTGGTCGCATTCTCGCTTTCTTCCACATGCTCCCGTCTATAGGAGTCAATGTGAATTTCTTTTGTAAAAAGCAATATTCTTTCCAGAGTGCTTGTGTATCCTCTGATTCAGGCTTCAATAATCCAGATTGTCCCAATAGAATAGCAGTCAATTGGAAAAGACTATTTTTGTGTTTTTGAAGGCATGATAAAGGAGTTGCTAATGCCAATGCCTCAAAGGGCAGACCATTGGTGTGAAAACCGAAATTATGAGCTAAACTAATGTAGAAGGCGTGATTCCAACTCTGTTGTGTAATAGCCAGTAGTTGCTTTATCGATTGCTGTTTACATTGTAGTCGCTTCTCTAATAATGCTTTTTTCCAACCTAGGGTCAATAGTGTAGGATCTGATTGTAGTTGTTTGCTACATTCAATAATCTCAAACGACCGATCCATCTCTATGGCAGGATTAAGTAGTTGACTTAAGTAGTCTTTATCGTGTGGGTATTGCAACTCACATTGGGTGATTTGTTCTCCACGCGAATTGAACACTTCTTTATCTGCCTGACATACTACGTGTAGTATGGTGTTGTCGTACGATGCATCGGTATGATGATGGTGTTTGTACCAATCTGATGCATGTATATGTATTTCTATATTGCCGACCCAATCTTGTCCATCAATACGTACATGGGCATGGCTAAAATCAGGACCAGCATGAGTATTATGTTGCCCCACTGATATCACTTCTATGGATTTGCCATCTGTCGTCTGCTGCGGAAATCCTGCCCACAGGTGCTTTTGCCATATGTAGTGTAACAGTATTTCGGGCATGGGGAGGTATATTATATGCCACTCATATGTAAAAATTGTGAGATAAAGCGGCGGAAATTCGTCTGTGAACTGTTGTTAATATACACTTCCAACAGTTTGGCATTTGTTGTTTGAGGGAGAATGTCGTAATCGGCTATAGCTGCAGGAATCAAGCATGAAAAACCCTCCGATAAGATAATCTCATCATGAGTACTGCGAATACGGATCTTACATTTTCCTTGCGTACAAGTATGAATCACAAAAGAATCATACTTAATCATATTTCTGCGTATCGGCTCTTGTACTGACACAATACGCACTGCAAAATGCTCAGTATCTAGACAGGCATTGGCAGAGTCGATATTGTCTTTGTAATAATTCCGATACTCGGGATATACTGTGAAATCCAATGCTTGTGCAGCCAAGTCGGTGTGAAGCTCGCGTGGCTTGCCATCCAATCCCATGCGACCATAATCGTAAATACGATAGGTGAGATCTGAAGACTGCTGTACTTCTGCTAATAGTACGCCTTTCCCGATTGCGTGGACGCGACCAGCAGGCAGATAGAATACGTCTCCTGCATGGACTGGATGCTTAGCCAAAGCATCCATAATACTACCATCTGCTACTTTCTGAGCATATTCTTCGGCGGATAATTCCTGTTTAAAACCAGCATAGATATATGCATCGGGTTCTGCGCTAATGATATACCACATCTCCGTCTTCCCTAATTTCTTATGCTCACGCCATGCCATGGCATTATCTGGGTGTACTTGCACGCTTAGGTCGGCACTGGTATCAATGAATTTTACCAAGATGGGCAAACGATTATCATAGCGTTTAGCAACCGATTTGCCGAGTATTGCTTCAGGCATTTTATGTATCACATCGGGCAACGAGTAGCCTGCCCATGTGCCGTTCAGTACAACTGAAGGTGAACTCTCTACCGCTGACACTTCCCAACTCTCACCAATATGATCTTGCTGAGGTAAGTTTTTCCAGGTCGTGAGATGATTGCTTCCCCATATTGTCGCATGAAGATTTGGCTCCAGGAGAATAGGGTAGAGCTTGGTTCGTTGGGACTCGATCACACAACCCATAGCCAGCATGCGTACATCACTGATTGCACGCAGCTGGTATGTGTTGAGTTGTTCTATAAATAGGAAGTCATCCTTTGTACAGTGGTGTACCTCTTTGAGATGTTCTACACCACCATTGATGGTCACTTCTAGCTCACCGTCTAATATGTAGAAAGCATCCTGCAAATCTGGGTGGATATGCATTGCGCTCTCTTCACCCGCTTTTAGATCAATCACAGCTATCTGCGTGATACTGCATCCACTCTCTTTGGAGGATAGCAGTACCCGCTTCATTCCCATCTCGTAGGAGGTTCCTGCGGGAGTTATGTCCTCTAAATGCCTATGCATTAGTATGCCTACTTACGCTTCCAAGGATTGTTCGTACTCTTTCATGCAAGCCACCAATGCTTCTATGCCCTCGAGGGTCATTGCGTTATAGGTACTTGCGCGGAAACCACCTACGAGGCGGTGACCTTTGATTCCTACCATGCCCTTAGCACTTGCAAACTTGAAGAAGTCATCTTGCAAGTGAGCGTATTCTGGCTTCAATACGAAGCAGATGTTCATCAGTGAACGATCCTCTTCTTTCGCTGTACCTACAAAAATCTTGCTCTCATCGATAGCTTTGTAGAGGGCCGCGGCTTTCTCCACGTTGCGCTTCAATGCTGCCTCTAGACCACCATTAGCTTTCAACCAGCGGAGGGTGAGAAGTGCTGTGTAGATAGGCAATACTGGAGGAGTATTAAACATACTACCATTCTCAATGTGGGTACGATAATCCAACATCGTTGGGATATAGCGACTCACTTTACCCAGAAGAGCTTCTTTCACGATAACGAAAGTCACACCGGCAGGGGCAAGATTCTTTTGTGCACCACCATAAATCATATCGTATTGGCTCACATCGATTGGACGTGAGAGAATGTCTGATGACATATCTGCAATCAAAGGAACGTTGCCTTTCTTTGCATAGATAGATTGCAGTTTCGCGTCATTGATCTCTGTACCATAAATGGTATTATTGGTGGTGATATGCAAATAATCAGCGTCTTGTGGTACTTCGAAATCGACAGGAATATGGGTAAAGTTATCTGCAGCTGAGGTAGCCACTTCTACTACTTCGCCGAATGCTTTGGCTTCTTTAATAGCTTTCTTTGACCATACACCAGTATTGAGATAAGCTGCTTTCTTCTCCAGACAGTTGAATGGTACCATGCAAAATTGCATGCTGGCTCCACCGCCCAAGAAAATCACACGGTAACCTTCTGGAATACCGAGCAACTCTTTCATCAATGCTTCTGCCTCGTCAAGTACAGGTTGAAAATACTTAGCACGGTGAGAAATCTCAAGAATACTCAAACCTTCGCCTTGAAAATCAATCACAGCCTCAGCTGTTTGTTTAATCACTTCTGCTGGCAGGATACTTGGTCCTGCATTAAAATTATATTTCTTCATGTTATTTATGATTTTTCGTCATTTTCCATTTACTGTCTGATCCTTCGATAACCTCTGTATCTACTTTCTTTACTGCTTCTTTGATAGCTTCTTTTACTTTCTTTGCAGCACCTTTCACGTTCTCAATCACCTCTTCTACTAGATCCGCTTTCTCCACCCAACAGAGTGCATCGCCTTTTACTGCAGTAGCACCTTGCTCTTTCTCCGTGGATACTACGCGGCAAGTGGTATATGCGCGAATTGGCTCAATGCCGTGAGGCGTCTGCAAGTAGCAAACCACATCACCTTCTTTATATAATGTACCCAGTGCTGGTGCCTTGCTATCTTCGTTGAAATCAAGTTCCCACATCACTTTACCAGAGAGAGTAGCCTCCAGTGGCTCGGCATTTGGATGCAGAATAGCGCGTTTATCTGCAGCAGATAGGAATTTTACAGGTTGGCCAGCTTGAGCGGCTTTCTCCATACGCTCCAGCAGATCCTTGTTGAATTGTTCCTTCGCCTGACCTGACTTGTACTCACGATATTGCTTCTCGTGCATGGCGAACTCAAAGAGCTCTTCGTCGTCTTGACCGCGATCCCAACCATTCTTCTCCATCTCAGCAATGAATTGAGGCAATACGTCTGGATACAAAGCCTGTGGATCATCGGTATAGAACTCCATGTTCTTTTCCTTCGCGAGCTCAATGATCTCAGGTGCCAAAGTACCTGGCAATTTGCCTGATTTGCCAAGGATCATACCCCACATTGCAGGATCCATGCGTGTGAATGGCTTCTCATCCATAGACTTACTGTAGAGATTCATCAGAGCTGCGTTCTTCACGTATTGGGAGAATGGTGTTACCAAACATGGTGTACCGAGCATTGGCCATATACGTTGCACTTCGTCAAAGAGTTCTACGAGCAACTCATCCTCGCTCAATGCTGCTTTACCACGTTTTACGAGGTTGGCGTTGATTGCCGCGTGCATACCCTTGAGGTCGGCCATCAATGAACCCATCATACCGCCTGGAAGACCGCAACCAACGAGTAGAGAAGTCATCTTGGAGTTTCGAGGGTCTATCCAATAGCCGAGGAAGTCGTCGATAAACTCTTGAGTCATAGAACGAGCCTCCATATACGCCTTCATGTTGATGTCTTTAACTAAGAAACCGGCATCTTTGAGCATAGACTGAATAGTAATCACGTCAGGGTGAACCATACCCCAACTCAGGGGCTCCATGGCCACATCCAGCACGTCACCACCGGCTTTTGCAACCTCTAGCATACTAGCCACAGAAAAACCTGGACCGGAGTGTCCGTGGTATTGGATAATGATATCCGGATGATTCTCTTTGATTGATGCTACGATAGTTCCGAGCATTGCTGGACGACCTATACCTGCCATATCTTTGAGACAGATTTCTTGTGCACCATTGGCAATAAGCTCCTCTGCTAGATTAATATAGTATTCTGCGTTGTGTACTTGAGAGTATGTGATACACATAGTCGCTTGGGCTGTCATACCTGCATCTTTCGCCCATTTGATAGAAGGGATTATATTGCGAGGGTCGTTCAGACCGCAGAAAATACGAGTGATATCTACGCCTTGAGCGTGCTTTACTTTATACATCAACTGACGTACGTCGGCGGGTACAGGGTTCATGCGAAGCGCATTCAAACCACGATCCAGCATATGGGTCTTGATGCCTGCCTCGTTAAATGGCTTGGTAAAGGTGCGCACTGCCTGATTGGGGTTCTCGCCGTAGAGAAGATTCACCTGCTCGCTAGCACCACCGTTCGTTTCAACGCGGTCAAAACAACCCATGTCAATGATGACTGGAGCTATCTTCGCTAATTGATCTTTGCGTGGCACATACTTGCCACTACTCTGCCACATGTCGCGGTAAACAAGGGAGAATTGAATTTCTTTTTTAGCCATATTGTATTAGAGTTTTAAGAGTTTCAAAAGGGGGATAATATTGCATGGATAAACCATCGTTTGCAATTAGACCGCAAAGATACTGCTTTTTTTGCATATTTGCAAGCATTGCTTACTTTTTTGTGAAACTTTTCCGCAAATTATTTCAAATCGGTCATGATCTCCCGCAAAATAATGTCAAATATATAAAAAAAGCCCTTCACGCTACTGCGAAGGACACTCTATTATATATGGGGCAACATACTAGCAAATAATTCCCCCACCAACGACCAGCCCGTCTTTGTATATTACCAACGATTGACCTGGGGTCACTCCCCAAACAGGGGATCTGAAGCGTACGCACAATGTTTGCTCCTCCATAGGTAAATCCAGTGAAGCTGCGGCGTCGGGAGATTTATAACGAATACGAGCCTGCACTTCTGGCGATTCGTGGAGCCATTCCACATCGCGTAAACGGACGTCGCTAATCATAGCTTCTTGGGTTAGCAAATCATCACGCTCGCCCAGCGTAATGCGGTTGGTTGTCGCGTCAATCTTGGTCACAAACTTCGGACTGCCTAACGCGATCCCCAATCCTTTGCGTTGGCCAATAGTGTAGTAGCAATAACCTCGATGAGTACCCAAAAAATTACCCTCAGAATCTATATATTGACCCGTCTCTACGTGCACCCCCTCTGCGGATAAGAAACTATGGTAATCGTTGTTGGGAATGAAGCAAATGTCCTGACTCTCAGCCTTTTTGCTCAATTTTTCAAGACCATGCCTCAGAGCTATCTGCCGCACTTCCGGCTTGGTAAGACCGCCTAGTGGAAAGATGGTTTTGCGCAGGTTTTCCTCTGTTAACATCCACAAAAAATACGTCTGATCTTTTTGGGTATCTACCGCATTCTTTAGGTAATAATGTCCGCGATGCTCGGCTATCTGAGCATAGTGCCCTGTAGCGATATAGTCGCAGCCAAAAGCTGATGCGGCTTCCATGAGTTTACCCCATTTGATGTGGGAGTTGCACATTACACATGGATTAGGAGTACGCCCGCTAGCGTATTCCTGAATAAAATTATCTACCACATGCTGGCGGAATGTCGAACGAAAGTCCAATATATGATGCGCAAAACCTAATTTTTCGGCCATTCGCTGAGCTTCGAGAATGCTATCTTCTGAGCAACAACCTTTCTCCTGACTATGACACGGATGCACATCAAACGTGCGGAAGGTAGCACCTACAAGTTCGTACCCCTGCTCCATAAGCAAGATTGCTGCTACGGTGGAATCAATACCACCGGACATACCTATTAAAACGCGTTTTTTTGCCATATTTTTAAAATATCGCGACAAAGGTACGCAAAAAATTGCATATCTCCAAATTTTTTACTACCTTTGCACCCGAATTTGGGATATTATGAATTTATGATAACAATAGAACAGCTAAAAGAAATTCAACAACGTGCAGATAAACTCAAGCAATACCTAGCTATTGATGAGAAGCGCGTGCAACTAGAGGAAGAAGAATTGCGTACGCAAGATCCTGGTTTCTGGGAGGATGCGAAAGCTGCAGAAGTGCAAATGCGCAAGGTAAAAGGCATCAAAGCATGGATAGAGGGATATGAAGGCGTACGTGCTGCTACCGAAGAATTGCAGCTCGCGTTTGATTATTGCAAGGAGGAACTCGTTACAGAGGAGGAGGTGGACGCTGCATATGCTCACGCAATGAAGGAGGTCGAAGACCTCGAAATGAAGAATATGCTCTCTCACGAAGAAGACCAAATGCCTGCTGTGCTGAAGATTGTATCTGGCGCAGGAGGAACAGAGGCGCAAGACTGGGCTGAGCAACTCATGCGTCTATACCAACGATATTGCGAGAAACATGATTATAAGGTGACGATTGCCAACCTACAAGAGGGAGATGAAGCTGGAATCAAGACCGTGACGTTTAATATAGAGGGAGAGATGGCGTATGGTTATCTCAAATCGGAGAATGGTGTCCATCGCCTCGTGCGCGTTAGCCCATACAATGCACAAGGAAAACGCATGACATCGTTTGCATCTGTTTTCGTGGTTCCCCTCATTGATGATACGATTGATATACAGGTCGATCCTTCGGCTATATCCTGGGATACCTTCCGATCATCGGGGGCGGGTGGACAGAACGTCAACAAGGTGGAATCGGGTGTCCGTCTGCACTATAAGTTCATCAACCCGCTGACCAACCAGCCTGATGAGATCGTCATTGAAAATACGGAAACACGTGACCAACCAAAGAACCGCGAGAATGCATTACGTCACTTGCGTAGTCAACTCTATGAGCTGGAGTTGGAGAAACGACGCCAAGCACAAGCTAAGGTGGAAGCGGGCAAGAAAAAAATCGAGTGGGGGAGCCAAATCCGGTCATATGTCTTTGATGACCGCCGTGTGAAAGACCATCGTACCAATTACCAAACAAGCAACGTGAATGCGGTGATGGATGGTGATATCGACGAATTTATCAAGGCATACTTGATGGAGTTCCCTGACTAATCGGTAAGGCGATTTTTTACCGATTTCTTTGCGGCATTAGCACATCGGTAGTGCATCGGCTTCCCAAGCCGAGGAGGCGGGTTCGATTCCCGTATGCCGCTCTTTGTCGGAAGGCGCTTGTCGCATGAACGACGCTTTAGCGTCATTGTGGCGATAGCGATTCCTCCTCTTACCTCGAGCCCACGAGGCTCTCGGTAGGTTACTAAGAAATACGAAGCAAGCTTCGATGGCGACAAGCGAACTTTGAAACAGTATATCGGTCTATCGCGGAGTAAGGGAAGAAAAACTGCGGCTTTAATCCCCTACTACGAGGAAAGTCCGGGCAGCATAGAGCACCATCGCGGTTAACGGCCGTCAGGCAGCAATGTCTGGTCCCTGCAAAAGCGACGAACAATCTCGAATGAGAGGAAGTGATACGAGCATACGATGGGCTGCAATTCCAAGTATACCAACGACTGAACGTGGCTCGCGTGAGTTGGAGGGTAGGAAGCAAGAGAAGGACGTAGTAATACGATCCTCGAGATTAATGATAGACGCCAATGTTAATTTTGAATTTTGAATTAAGAATTTTGGTACAGAACCCGGCTTATAGATATACTGTTTTTTTTGATAACTAACAACCTTAAGGGACTGAACTTGAGGATTTTACTTAAATACTACAATGAAACATCTTTTTCTTTGCATCGCACTCTTTAGTGCACTATCACTCAGTGCTAAACCTCGTATCGACCGAGCTGAGCCACTTTGCTGGTGGACAGAAATGAACTGCCCACTCACACTCATGTTGCAGGGAGAGGACTTAGCAGACGCACAAGTCACTATCCAACAACTCAAGAATGGTAAACCTGTTAGGGGAACTACTACGGGCCTACAAGTTACAGGACAACACAACGCAGAGAGCAAAAACTACCTCTTTGTGGATCTCGATGTGAATCAGGAGGGTACATATCGTATCACACTGAAGAAAGACAAACGAACAACGTACGTGGATTATACGATTCATACCCGTCGTGAGGGTAGCCGCGAGCGCCAAGGTTTCACCTCTGCAGATATGATTTATCTTATCATGTCTGACCGTTTTGTGGATGGCGATGAAAGCAATAATACCCTCCATATGGCAGAGAAAGCCGATAAGAACAACGTACACGGACGCTTTGGCGGAGATATCCAAGGTATCATCAATTCGCTCGACTATATCGCTTCGCTCGGTGCTACTGCCATCTGGCCAACACCACTCTTGGAGGACAATGAAGCTGCTTGGTCATACCATGGTTATGCTTGCTCCGACTACTATCACATCGACCCACGCCATGGATCCAATCAGCTATACAAAGAAATGGTTCAGAAAGCACACGAGAAAGGAATTAAGTTCATCATGGATATGGTGCCTAACCACTGTGGAGCTTGCCACTGGTGGATGAAGGATCTGCCATACCAAGATTGGATCAACCAATTCGATGAGTTTACCAACACGCCGAACGTTTTCTCTGCTAACTACGATATCAATGCTTCTCAATACGACCGTCAACTATCCAACCGTGGCTGGTTTGACAGACCAATGCCGGATATGAACCTGGAGAACCCTGATCTGCTCAAGTATTTCCAACAATGGGCTATCTGGTGGATCGAATATGCGGATCTCGATGGATTGCGCGTGGATACATATCCATATATAGAAATGATTCCTGGTAGCATGTGGGTTAAGGCAATCATGGACGAATACCCCAATATTAATATCGTAGGTGAGTGCTGGACAAGACCTGCACCTGCTGTCGCATACTGGCAATCAGGAGTGAAGAATTACAATGGCTTCGATAGCCACCTCAAGACTGTCATGGATTTCCCTGTACAAGAGGCTATCCGACAAGCTCTCGAGAACGATGGCAACGGTTGGGGAAATGGTCTCACACGCGTCTATGACGCCGTGGCAATGGACTACCTCTATGCCGATGTGAACAATATCATGATCATGCTTGGAAACCACGATATGGATCGAATGGCAGATATCGTCAAGGATGGAGACTTGCGCCGTGTGAAGATTGCTAACGCTATGTTGGCCACTATGCGTGGTATTCCGCAGGTCTTTGCGGGAGACGAGTATGGCATGAAGTCTTCCGACCGCACGCTAGGCCACTCTACATTGCGTATGCCATTGCCACTCGGAGAAGATGTTACGGAGGAAATGAAAGATATGTTTGATTACCAAAGCAAACTCTTCCAATGGCGCAAGACAGAGCCTATTATCCATACTGGTAAGACAATGCACTTTATCACACGCGATAACACATATGCATATTTCCGTTATACAGACCATGGTGCTGTGTTCGTGTATGTGAATGCTAGCGAGGATAATCGCACCATACCAACTACCAACTACGCAGAGATTTTGGATAAGTATAATCCTGTGGGGGTAGATGTTATTACAGGCAAGACTGTGGATTTGAGCAAGAAAGATTTGGTAGCTACTCCACTCTCTGCTTTGGTCGTTAAACTCGGCAAATAAATTTATCGCTCGTTGTTAGGAGCGCAATCGTATTTCCGTGAAACACTGGATTAAGTATATAGTATTCGCTTGTTTGATAGGACTATGTGCCTGTCAACAAGCGAATACTGTTTGTATGCATAGCTCTTCCTCTAGTTTAGAGGTACAATCCAATATCACAGACCTCCTAGAAGACTATGCGCAACGCCTTCACCAGCAATATAAGTGGAGCGATGCGCTAAGTTCGTTTCAGATAAGTGCTCGTAGTTGCGAAAATCGTCTTCGTACACGCAGAACCCATACGATTTCTAATTTGGGTTCGCGTCTATATAGTAAATATAGTCATGAATATACTATACTGTTTCGCAAGGAGGAACAATCAGCTCACCAACTGAACCTATTAGCTACACTAAGGCATTGGGTAGTAGTTGGTTTATCAAAAGAGGAGATCACCTACCCTTTTCATTCTTTTTGGTAGTTTTTCGTGTATAACTGTTTTAATGACCTTGAACGCTATTATGGCTTTGAGGTCGAGGTTAACATGAATATTAACAAATAATATATACTACAATTATGAATGATTTGACAATGATTCTTCTTTCATTGGGAATGGTAGTTGTTTTTATGGGCCCATTCTTTGTTATTAGCGCAATAAAAGATAAGCGCGAAGCAAAACGCAAAGAAGAAAAAGAAGAAAACCAATAATCTAATAATACACAAACAAGGACGCATACAATTTGCGTCCTTGTTTAATTTTACGCCCCTTCTAATTGTATATATTCTTGTAGATACTACATAAATGCAAACAGAAAAATCAATTAAATATAACCATACAACATTAGGAGATTGGTAAATTTGTGCAGATGCAAATTGTCTAAGTTATTGTTAATCTTGTTTCTTTTCCGCTACACTCTACGCTACAAAACACGGGGGCATAACGGGTTCGAACTTAGTCTTCCTCGGGATCACTATAGGACATCCATGGGACATCCTCGACTCACACACCAAAATACTTTTGCAATACCGTTACCAATCCAATACAACCTCGTTGCCATCACGAAGAAATTTTCAATCTTAATAAAACGCATTATTTGAGTTTCGTAGTTCATTCGATATTCCTTGGTTCTTCTTAGCTTCATCCTTGTCTTTTACACGGAGACAATAAAGAAGGTACAAAAGAACAATATCCTAATAAATGTCACATTTCGGTAATGAGAAGTTAAGTCGGTCTTCTCTTAGTAAAACTCCAAAGTGTACATTCTTTCAAACAAAAAGCGCGGGGGATGTTTTCCCCGCGCAATGATGGTTTAAGTGTCTTCTTAACAAAGTTTATTACTTCTTGAAATAGCGGTTGTACAAGCCCTCAAAGCCTTTGCCATGGCGAGCCTCATCTTTAGCCATCTCGTGTACGGTATCGTGGATAGCATCCCAATCCATCGCTTTCGCACGTTTAGCTATACGCAGTTTGTCGTCGCAAGCCCCAGCCTCAGCCATCATACGCTTCTCAAGGTTCTCCTTCGTACTCCAAACTACCTCTCCCAAAAGCTCAGCGAACTTAGAGCAGTGCTCTGCCTCTTCCCAAGCGTAGCGCTTGAATGCCTCAGCGATCTCAGGATAGCCCTCGCGATCTGCTTGGCGGGACATAGCGAGATACATTCCTACCTCGGTAGCCTCACCCATGAAGTGTGCATTGAGGTCCTTGATCATCTCCTCGTCGGTATCTTTAGCCACGCCGATGATGTGCTCGCATGCGAATGCGATACCAGCAGACTCATCTACCTCTTTCCATGTAACTACTTGTTTGCATTGTGGGCAACGCTCTGGAGCAGGTGCGCCTTCGTGTACATAGCCGCAAATTGGGCAAATAAATTTCTTATTCATACTTGTTGTTTTCTATTATAAGGTTAATAATTATCTGTCACTTTACTACATACAAAAAGTGTGCCAAACCAGTGTGATGACGATAAAAAAATGATTCCCATTTCATCTCTGGCATAGGGGGGGAGAGGGGAAAGTGTTGGGGAGTGTTATCCCATTCTCATGGAGACTGTGTGCCAATTGATCAGTAACCAGAGGTTTTTGAGATAATCCCTCCTGCGATTCTGGTAGTCTAGGTAATAGGCATGCTCCCACACATCAATCGCTAGCAAAGGAATAAGCTGGTAACGCAGTGGATTATCACCATTCTGCAGGGATAGAATCTTAAGTTCCCCCGTCTCGTTCATCGCCAGAAAAGTCCAACCCGATCCAAAGAAGGCTGCTGCCGCCTTTTCGAGCTGCTCGATCATATTCTCGAGCGAACCAAAAGATTGTTCGACGAGAAAGAGAAATGCTCCTGTCGGTTTTTTAGCATACTTGCTAGGCGCTAACTGCTCGAAAAAGAGTGTGTGGTTAAGTACCTGACCCGCATTATCCGCAATGGCACCTGCAGGGGCTTTTCGCACTATATCTCCTAGCGATAAGCCCTCGTATGGAGATCCCTCTACCAGGCGATTGAGATTGTCTACATAGTTGCGAAAATGCTTGCCGTAGTGAAAAGCAATGGTCTCTTGGCTCATCATAGGAGCTAATTCTCCGAATTGGTATCCCAATCCTGGGAGTTCGAAACGAAATTTGATCATAAGGTTTAGAAATTATGCAACACATCGTTGTGCTGCATACCCGATAATCGCAAAAATCGTGCCGATTGAGATTTTTTTATGAAAAAGATTTGTATAATTCAAAAAAAAACACTACTTTTGCCAAAAATATGGCATTGTAATTCGTTTTTGAACGCGCGTTCGAATAATTTGTTGTACTTTTGCGACACGAATTTGAAGAACGTTAAGTAAAACAATATATTATTTATGGAACCAAGACATTATCTGGATTATCTCCAGAATACCATTGTCAATAAGTGGGACACTTTGGCAATGCAGGATTTAGATGGTGAGACATCTTATACATACGGCGAGTTGGCAACAGAGATTGCTCGTCTGCATACTACCTTCCGTGAGTTGGGGATTCGTGAGGGGGATAAGATTGCGTTGTGTGGTCGTAACTGTGCGAACTGGGGTTTGATTTTTTTGGCAATTGAGACTTATAAGGCAGTGGCAGTTAGCATCTTGCCTGATTTTACAGCAGAGGGTGTGCATGCTTTGGTGAATCACTCTGAAGCTAAATTGCTATACGCAGGTCCTAACGTGCTCAAGAAGATTGATGCGCAAGCAATGCCAGCTTTGACAGCGCTGGTGTTTATGGATGACTTCTCGCTGAAGCACGCTGCCAATGAGGATGTGGAGAAGGTCTATGCCGGTGTGAATGATGTGTTTGCGAAAGAGTATCCATCTGGGGTGACTCCTGCAGATGTGCATTATCCCACCGATAATCACGATGAATTGGCATTGCTGAACTATACATCAGGTTCGACTGGCAATCCCAAAGGTGTGATGATAACCCACAAGAACTTGAGTGGAAACATAGACTTTGCATGCAAGAAAATCCCTCACCAACCAGGAGATAAAGTGATGTCTATGTTGCCTATAGCGCATATGTTCGGATTGATGTTTGAGTTCTTGTATCAAGTATGCGATGGCGCAGAAGTGTATTTTTTGACCAAGGCTCCAACGCCAACGACCCTGATGCGCGCTTTTGCCCAGGTACATCCATTTATGATATTGACCGTACCATTGGTTATAGAGAAGATTATCAAGGGTAAAGTGCTCCCAGTGATTAAGAAACCATTGATGAAGGTTTTGTGGAATACTCCTGGAGTGAAGAACTTGATTCATAAGAAGGTAAGAAATACCTTGTTGCAAGCTTTTGGTGGCAACTTGCGCTATCTGATTATCGGAGGTGCCGCGCTGAATGAAGAGGTGGAGAATTGTATGCGAGATATGCACTTCATGTACTGCGTAGGATACGGAATGACCGAGTGTGCTCCGTTGATCAGCTACGAAGATTGGCAAAAGTATGCATATCGTTCATGTGGTAAGGTAATCCCAGGTATGCAAATTCGCATCGACTCAGAAGACCCTACGAAGAAAGAGGGCGAAGTACAAGTTTACGGTGTGAACGTGATGCAGGGATACTACAAGAACGAACAGGCTACCCAGGAGGCATTTACCGAGGATGGTTGGATGCGTACCGGTGATTTGGGCATCCTAGATAAGGATGGTAACCTCTTCCTGCGTGGACGAAGCAAGAACATGCTGCTCGGTGCGAGTGGACAAAACATCTATCCAGAGGAGATTGAAGATAAACTCAATAGTTTGCCATTGGTATTGGAATCTGTGGTGGTTAGCCGCGAAGGAAAATTGGTCGCATTGGTTTATCCAGACAACACAGATGCCGGTAAGAAACTCTTGGCAGGACGCAATATCTTCGAGGTGATGGAGGAGAATCGTAAGGCTCTGAATAGTCAAATACCACAATATAGCCAAGTGACTGCTATTGAGGTGGTAGAGAAAGAGTTTGAGAAGACTCCAAAGAGAAGTATTAAGCGCTTCTTGTATTCTTAATAGCGTAATACGACGTACTCGTCATTGGCAATAAATAGCAGGCTTTCGAGAGAGAGCTTGCTATTTTTTTAGCAAAAGACTACGCCTTATTCATAGCCTATTTACCCCCGATCTGTAAGCGAGCTTCCAATCGGTGGTAAATACTCTATGAGATAGATTTATCTATCTTTTTTTGCAATATTTCTCACTTTACTTGCGTATGTGCATTTTTTGTAGTACCTTTGCAGTCTATATAAAAAATGTTACTTAAAGGTAAATATGCGTTATCATCAAAAAATAGCCATTGCACGTCTGATCTCTGACCTAATCAAGTCGGATGATGTGATTTGTCATGAGGAGATACAGTTCTACAATCAGATTGTCAGTAGCTTTGATATCTCTTCCGATGAGCTGTATGAGGCACAATTCGTATCTCAGTCTGAGGCTATTATGTATGTTCGGAACATGGCTTCAGGAGAGCAGAAGAAGATCCTATCTGTATTGAAGAAAGCGGCCTATTCGGATAACTCATGTATTGCTCGAGAGGCATTGCTATTACTAACATTGTCGCTGACGATGAATGATCATACCGACAAGTACCAACTGATCTCGTCATTGATGAACGGATGGCAGCATTCAGAAAAGTATGTGATCTATATTGAGAGCGATTATATGCCGGCTATCAACGCTGAGATCTTGGCACATTATGAGACGATAGCGAACTTGCTGCATTTGTGGAAGTTTGAGTTTATCTACATACCGAAGTTGGCTCAATCGTTTAGCCAAATGGATAAAGCGTATCTGTATGATATTATTCGCTATACGAATCCACGCCTTTCGGTGGATATGATAGATAGTTTGTATGCAAGGCTGACGCATATTACGACCGATTATTTCACGCGTGAGTACCTGGCGCATGTGACGCATCAGAATGTATTTTACGATATATCTCCTTCGCTCCTGATCAATGTAGGAACGTCGCATATGCCTCCTTCTCCTCAGATCAAGCATGATGCCTATTTTATCAATTTTCTGACCATTCGCTTGGAGGATAAACCAAACTCTGTGCTGAATGAAGTTCGCAGTTTCTTGGATGCATACGAGACCTTTATTACGGAGCCTGAGTATCAGCGTCCGCGCAGAAGTAAAGCGCTATTCCGATACCATGGGTTCTATAAGCAGCTCTTTGACTTTTTAGCATGTCATCATTCTAGTGGAGAAAATAACACGATTATGATTGATTTGCTCTCACATCGTATTCGTATGCGTGGTGTGGAGGTCCCATTGAGCGCTACGCAATTGGCAACCTATGTGTTTATCCTACATCAGTCATTGTGTACGCACCATGGTGGTTTGCTGAAGGCGGGTCAGCATCATCCGCTGTCCGAGAAAGATGTTCAGCGCTTGGGTCGTACGTATCGAGCGATATGCCATATATTTCGTGAGGTGCCGATGACTGAGCGTTCTTATTTGGAAAATGTGCCCAATATTCGCGGGTATATAGCTAGAATAAGGGCTTTAATAGCACATCATATTGATGAGCAAGATGTGAATTATTACTATCCAAAAGACTCGCAAGATAAAAGTATGTATCAAATAACGATAGATTCATCCCATGTGAAGTTGCGTACCTCTAAAGGCGATGTAGCATTTGTGGATTATCCATTGTGGAAAACATTAATATAAAAGCTATATGAGAGCATTTGTATTCCCCGGTCAGGGTGCCCAATACTCAGGAATGGGTAAAGAATTGTATGACTCACATTCCGAGGCACGTAAGATGATGTTGCGTGCCAATGAAGTGTTGGGTTTTAATCTTACCGATGTGATGTTTGAAGGTTCAGATGAAGATTTGCGTCAAACGCGCGTGACTCAGCCCGCCATTTTCTTACATTCGATAGTGGATTGCCAATTATCAACCATCTTGTCGGCAGACATGGTGGCAGGTCATAGTTTGGGAGAGTTCTCCGCTTTGGTGGTAGCAGGTGCATTGCATTGGGAGGATGGTTTGCGCTTGGTGAGTCAGCGTGCATTGGCTATGCAGGAGGCTTGCGAGATAAAACCTGGTACAATGGCTGCCGTATTGGCAATGGCAGATGAACAGGTGGTGGAAATATGTGAGGGAATAGATGATGTGGTGGTAGCTGCAAATTTCAACTGCCCAGGTCAAGTGGTGATCTCTGGCTCTGTAGCAGGTGTAGATCATGCTTGCAAAGTATTGAAGGCTGCAGGTGCTAAGCGTGCATTGAAATTGCCTGTGGGTGGTGCTTTTCATTCACCATTGATGCACCCAGCAGCAGAGAAATTGCAGGCCGCGATCATGGCCACTGAGTTTTATGCGCCGAAATGTCCTATTTATCAGAATGTAAGTGCTCGTGCGGAGTGGGATAAGGATGTGATTCAACGACAAGTGCTGGAGCAATTGACTTCGCCCGTAAGATGGACACAGAGTGTAGAGCAGATGATCGCAGATGGAGCGACTGAATTTTATGAGTTTGGTCCAGGTGATGTGCTGAAAGGTTTGATTCGCAAGATCAATGCAGATGTGGTAGTAGGATAATAAAGAAAATATCAAGAAGATATCAAGAAGATGAAGTCGATACGTGAGATATTTCGCATAGGTTATGGGCCTAGCTCTAGTCATACTATGGGGCCGCGCAAGGCTGCGGAGCAGTTCTTGGAGCGTCATCCCCATGCTAGTCGCTATGAGACACATCTATATGGTAGTTTGTCAGCAACAGGTAAAGGTCACTTGACGGATGCGGCAATCATAGATGTGATACCATCCGTAGAAATAGTATGGCATGATGAGTTTCTTCCCTACCATCCTAATGGCATGCGATTCTGTGCGTGGGATACTGCAGGAGTGCTGCTTGAGGATTGGACCGTATATTCCGTGGGCGGAGGTGCACTGGCGGAAGAGTGCCCTACATCCAATGCCGATACCCCGGATGGAGATGATATTTATCCTTTGTCGCGCTTGAGCGATATAAAGGACTACTGCGACCAGCAGGGTTGGGATTATTGGGAGTATGTGGAGCAATGCGAAGGCAAAGAGATTTGGGATTATCTGCGCGAGGTATGGCAAGTGATGCGCGAGGCTGTAGAACGCGGCTTGGATCGTGAAGGCGTGTTGCCAGGTCCATTGCACTTGCGCCGTAAAGCAGCGAGCTATTATATAAAGGTGGCAGCATATAAGGATAATCTTCGCACGCGCGGTTTGGTGTTTTCCTACGCTTTGGCAGTGAGCGAAGAGAATGCTTCTGGCGGTAAGATAGTAACGGCCCCTACATGTGGTTCGTGCGGTGTGTTGCCTGCCGTCTTGTACCACTCATGGCGTTCGCGCGATTTTTCTGAGACGCGGATCTTACATGCTTTAGCTACAGCCGGCTTGATCGGTAATGTGGTGAAGGAGAATGCTTCAATCTCCGGTGCTGAAGTGGGATGCCAAGGTGAGGTCGGCGTGGCTTGTGCGATGGCTTCCGGCGCGGTGAATCAACTGTTTGGCGGTACGCTAGCGCAAATAGAATATGCGGCAGAGATGGGATTGGAGCACCACTTGGGTATGACCTGTGATCCAGTATGTGGTCTGGTACAAATTCCTTGTATCGAGCGTAACGCCTTTGCTGCAGCGCGTGCATTGGATAGCAATATGTATGCGGCGTTCTCCGATGGCTCACATACGGTTTCGTTTGATCGAGTAGTGGATGTGATGAAAGAGACAGGGCATGATCTCCCATCGCTCTATAAAGAAACAGCACAAGGAGGATTAGCAAAAGATTACAAATAGGGATATAAATACAATGAAAGTAATGAAGTTTGGTGGCACCTCTGTAGGTTCGCCACAAAGAATGAAAAGCGTCGTAGCACTTATAGCAGATAAGGAGCAAAATTTTGTGGTTCTATCTGCTATGTCTGGTACAACCAATAGCTTGTTGGAGATTTCCGATTATCTGCACAAACAAAACCAAGAAGGTGCAAATGCATGTATCAATAAACTGGAAAACAAGTATCAATCGCATATAGATGAGTTGTACACTACCGAAGCGTATAAGCAAAAAACGTGGGATCTAGTTCATCAGATTTTTAATCATATTCGTTCGTTCACCAAAGGTGAATTTACGGAAAAAGAGGAGAAGATCATCGTAGCGCAAGGTGAGATGCTGAGTACGAATATGATGACCAACTATCTGCTGGAGCAAGGGTATAATGTAGCGCTATTGCCAGCGCTTGAGTTCATGCGTACGAATTCAGATAATGAGCCAGATCAAAAGTATATCCAAGAGAAGCTTCTGCATCAGTTGTCCCTATACCCCAACAAAGATATCTATATCACGCAAGGTTTTATCTGCTTGAATTCATCGGGTGAGGTGGATAATCTATTGCGAGGTGGTAGCGATTATACCGCTTCTCTCGTAGGTGCGGCGATAGCTGCGTCCGAAATCCAGATATGGACAGATATTGATGGTATGCACAACAATGATCCTAGGTTTGTGGATAATACCACTCCAGTGAACCATTTGCATTTTGATGAGGCAGCTGAGTTGGCATATTTCGGTGCAAAAATTCTACACCCTACCTGTATTTTGCCTGCGAAGTACGCTAATGTGCCCGTTAAACTGCTCAATACGATGGAGCCTACCGCACCAGGAACCGTGATCAGCAATATGGTAGAGCATCGCAAGATAAAAGCGGTGGCAGCAAAAGACAATATTGTAGCGATTAATATCACTTCTAGTCGCATGTTGTTGGCATATGGATTTTTGAGAAAAGTATTTGAAATTTTTGAGAAGTACAAGACAAGTATTGATATGATTTGTACCTCCGAGGTGGGTGTATCCGTATCAATAGATGACAAGATACATCTGTCTGCAATCCTAGATGAACTCAAAAAATTAGGTGTAGTAGAGGTGGATGATAATATGTGTATCATCTGCGTTGTTGGTGATTTGGACTGGCGCAATGTAGGCTTTGAATCGATAGCTACTCAGGCATTAAAGGATATACCTGTGCGTATGATATCGTATGGTGGTAGCAACCATAATATATCCTTCTTGGTATCCGCATACGATAAGAAACGTGCGTTAGAGTCTTTGAGTAAGTATCTTTTTAATTAATGACAGCTGATGTCTATGTTACCAGTTACCCCATATTATTATTATGATACGGAGTTGCTAGCATCCACCCTGAATGCTATTCGCGATGAGATAGCACAATATCCTGATTATCATGTTCATTACGCGTTGAAAGCGAATGCTAATCCCAAGTTGCTTCATATGATTCAGCAGGCTGGGTTGGGGGCAGATTGTGTGAGCGGAGGAGAAGTGCAGAAAGCGATAGATTCAGGTTTTCCTGCAGAGAAAATTGTGTATGCAGGAGTGGGGAAGAGTGATCATGAAATACTTCTGGCTCTACAGCATAATATCTTTTGTTTTAATGTAGAAAGTATCCCAGAATTGCTGGTGATCAATGAGTTGGCAGAAAAGGAACAGAAAGTAGCTCGTGTATGCTTGCGTATAAATCCTGACGTGGAAGCACATACGCATACTCATATCGTAACGGGGTTGGCGGAGAATAAATTTGGAATCGCACTGTCTGATATGCTGCAGGTGGTGCAGTTGGCCATAGAACTTCCTAATATATCATTCGAGGGATTGCATTTTCATATTGGTAGTCAGATCACTAATATGCAGGATTTCGTGAAGTTATGCCAACGAATCAATGATATTCAACACGCATTGAACAAACAAAATATCTATCCAGCAGTGATCAATGTAGGAGGCGGATTAGGCATTGATTATCAGGCTCCAACAGAGCATCCTATAGCTAACTTTAAGGCGTATTTTCACGTGTTTGCTCAGCATTTACATTTGCGCCCCAATCAGTCATTGCACTTTGAATTAGGGCGATCTGTGGTAGCGCAATGTGGTAGTTTGATAACCAAAGTGCTGTATGTAAAGCAGGCTACGAGTAAGCAATTTGTGATCGTAGATGCCGGTATGACGGAATTGATTCGCCCTGCGTTGTATCAAGCCAAGCATAAGATTACGAACTTGACATCCCAATCAGAGGAAATGGAGAAATACGATGTGGTAGGTCCTATTTGCGAGTCGAGTGATGTCTTCGATAAAGATATTTTATTACCTACTACACAGCGTGGTGATATTATAGCTATTCGTTCGGCAGGTGCCTATGGCGAGTCAATGGCATCAACCTATAATTGTCGTCCTTTGCCGATGAGCTATATAGACAAGGAGATTGCGATGCCATTGTAAGGTGAATAACTATTCTAAATAAAAAAAGTGTGTCCAATTGTGACACACTTTTTTATTTATTGTTTTGAAGATTACTTCACTTCTTCGAAGTCAACGTCCTCGGCTGTACCTTGGTTGTTGCTACCTTGGTTGCCTGCTTGCGCGCCACCGAAGTCTGCACCAGGTTGTGCACCAGCTTGTGCTTGAGCGTTGTACATCTCTGCGCTAGCCGCTTGGAAGGCCGTCATAAGAGCTTGGTTGGCTGCTTCGCATGCGTCTGCATCCTTTTTCTCATAAGCAGCTTTAAGATTCTTAAGAGCCTCCTCGATAGGAGCTTTCTTATCTGCTGGGATCTTGTCGCCGAGCTCAGCAAGTTGCTTCTCGGTTTGGAAGATAGTAGCATCAGCTTGGTTGAGCTTAGAGATGCGTTCAGCTTCTTTCTTGTCTGCCTCAGCGTTTGCTTCTGCCTCAGCCTTCATGCGCTTAATCTCAGCATCGCTTAAGCCGCTAGATGCCTCGATACGGATCTTTTGCTCTTTGCCAGTAGCTTTGTCTTTAGCAGTGACATTGAGAATACCGTTAGCGTCGATATCGAAGGTCACCTCAATCTGTGGCTCACCACGACGAGCAGGCATAATGCCGTCCAAATGGAAACTACCGATAAGTTTGTTTTGTTGCGCCATTGGACGCTCGCCTTGATATACCTTAATCTCTACAGATGGCTGATTATCCACGGCTGTGGTGAAAGTCTCAGCTTTCTTGGTAGGGATAGTAGTGTTGGCCTCAATCATCTTGGTCATCACACCACCCATGGTCTCGATACCGAGTGAAAGTGGGGTAACGTCGAGGAGGAGGACATCCTTTACATCACCAGTCAAGACACCACCTTGGATAGCAGCACCAAGAGCTAC